>NZ_CP134223.1:6169095-6472393 GCF_031599675.1 Paenibacillus pedocola
GGCCCCCATCAGCTCCACCAGAATCGCTCCGGTTACGGCCAGGGGGGCAGCGATTTTGAGGCCGCTGAACAGTCCGGGCAGTGCAGCCGGAAAACGCAGCTTCCAGTACACGGCCCAAGGCTTGGCGGCGTAGGAGTGCATCAATTCAACAGCCGAAAGATCAACACTGCGCAGACCGCGCAGCATATTCAGGGCAACCGGGAAAAAGGTAATGTAGCCGGAAATAATAATCCGCGACACCTGTTCATCCCGCACAATTCCATAGATGATCGGGGCAAGCCCGAGAATCGGAATCATCTGTGAGGCAACGGCATAAGGGAAGGCAAGCTGTTCAATCGTCCTGGACAGACTCATCAGCACAGCGAGGAGCACGCCGGCTGCGGCACCAATCAGAAATCCGACACCGGCATTGCCGAAAGTCGCTCCTCCTTCCTTCAGCAGTGTGCCGCTGTACTTCCACAAGGTCGCAGCCACTTCATGCACATAAGGCAGCTTGGATTGGGCCAGCGGCGTTTTGGCCACATGAAGCAGCATCCAGGAGACCGCCTCCCATACAACAAGCAGGCCGAAGATCCAGACGAACAGCGGCAGAACGCGGCTGCGTATAATCGTGCTGTTCCCCTTCATTCGCTACACCCCTTCGAAACTGTCGCGGATACGGGCGATCAGTTCAAAAAACTGCGGGCTGTTTCTCATCTCAGCTGTGCGCGGGCGTGGCAGCGGGATATCCACGATGGCGGACAGCCTGCCCGGATGCGGGGAGAGAACAAATACCCGGTCAGAGAGGAAAATCGATTCGGGGATACTGTGGGTTACAAAAACAATCGTGCTCTGCACCTTGCTCCAGACGGACAGCAGCTCCTCATTCAGGCGCTCACGGGTAAACTCATCCAGCGCGGAGAACGGCTCATCCATCAGCAGAATCTCCGGCTCCATGGAAAGCGCACGGGCGATGGCGACACGCTGCTGCATACCGCCGCTGAGCTGCCAGGGATATTTGTCAGCGAACCCCTGCAGACCTACAAGATCCAGCAGTTCCAGCGCCTTGTCCTCGCGGACCGATTTTCTGACACCCATCAGCTCAAGCGGCAATGTAATATTATGCTTCACCTTACGCCAGTCATAAAGCACAGGGCTTTGAAAAACAATTCCATATTTTTGCGCCAGTCTGGCTTCCTTAGCACTCTTGCCTGCCACCGTGACATTGCCGGCTGTAGGTGTCAAGAGATCTGCCATCAATCTGAGCAATGTGGTTTTGCCGCATCCGGAAGGACCCAGTAAAGAAACGAACTCGCCTTTGGCAATATCCAGGCTTACCTGATGCAGCGCGAGCACATCGGCCGTCTCCGTCTGATAGCGCATTTCGACATTTTCCAGCAGTATTTCAGGAATTTTCGTCGCTACAAGTGACATGTCCAGCTCCCCCTTCATCCCTGAATCGGATTATTGTATGTTAAATAACATAACATAAAAAGCTTTAATACGATGATAATATTTTTATCATGTAGGATTAACTAACATGTTACACTTTGCTCCCCGGACACTCACTAGACAAAAAGTAAAATTGCATCTGTTAAATTCCGTCACTTTGTCTAGCCGCCGACACCTGAACCCGCCGGGCTATGGATATCTTTGAATGCCTGAATGTTATCCCTTTAAAACTGTGATACTATTTATTCATATATCCTTGCTAAAACAGGAGACCATTTACCGATGCTAAATGCACATAATAATGCCCCATGGTTATCTAAGGCGCTATTTCCGGCCCCGGACCTTGCATCTGATGATCATCCTGCATGGAGGAACATCACATGGGCTCTTTAATTTCGAATTATATTGTCATCGTTTCCATATCCGGTGTACTGAGCGCGCTCCTTGCCCTGTTTGCTTATTATAAGAAGACCGATTTCGCGGGAATCAAGCCGTTTATTTACAGCTCCTTCTTTTCAGCGGTCTATACGTTCGGCTTTGCACTGGAGCTGTCGGGCAGCACCATGGAGGAAATCGGGTTCTGGATCAAAGTAGAGTATCTGGGCATGCCCTTTATCGCGCCTTCCAGCCTGATTATGATTATGTACTTCGTGGGACTGGAGCGTCTGATTAATAAAAAGCTGCTGACTCTGCTGTATTCCATTCCCTGCATCTCTGTGCTGCTCGTATGGACCAATGAGTCTCATCATTTGTTCTACCAGTCGATGCTGTTCCGGGAAAATGCCCCCACTCCGCTGGTTGATGTTGTGATGGGCCCCTGGTATATCGTACAGGGCAGCATGACCTTCGGATGTATGCTGGCTGGTATGTGCCTGATTCTCTGGCAGTGGAACCGGATGAAGCGGGTCTACCGGAGGCAGATGATCACGATCTTTATCGGGCAATTCCTCCCGGCTCTGGGCGCATTCCTCTACCTGATAAACCAGACTCCCTACGGGATGGATCCGGTGCCGATTATTATGAGCGTAACCTCAACACTGTATATTTGGGCCATCCTCTCCAGAGGCATGCTGACTGCGGCTCCCATTGCCCGTGAGAATCTGTTCGAGAGCATGCGTGACGGGGTGCTGGTCACCGACCGCTCCGATATGCTGATCGACTACAACCGTGCTGCTACTGAAATGCTGGAGGGCCTGGACTCCTCGGCCATCGGGCATTCTTTGGCCAAGCTGTTTCTGCCTGCCGGCAAAGAAGCAGTGGATTATGTAATGAATGCGGACCCGCTGCTGAGGGAGGAGCGGGAGCTGGCCTGGAATATAGGCGGCAGCACTTGTTATTACCAGGTCCGCTCCTCTCCGGTACTGAAAAAGGATGGCAGTCTGGCCGGGCGGATGATTATGCTGATCGACGTGACCGAACGAACCCTGCTCCAAGAGAAGCTGCAGCAGCTTGCCACCATCGACAGCCTGACCGGCATCTATAACCGTACCTATTTCATGGAACGGAGCCGCACGCTGCTGGAAGAGGCCTCCATGAATCAGATCCCGGTTTCGATTATTTTGCTGGACATCGACTTTTTCAAAAATATCAATGACCGTTACGGTCATCAGTATGGTGACATGGCGCTCCAGCACATTGTGGGTGTATGCCGCAGACATACCCGTGAAGATGATGTGTTCGGTCGTTACGGAGGCGAGGAATTCGTGATGTGTCTGCCTGACACTTCACTCCAGCAAGCGGCTTTATTATCGGAGGCGATTCGTAATGATATTGAACGCAGCGCATTTTATACATTGTCAGGACCCATCAATGTAACGGCCAGCTTCGGGGTGGCCGAGGCCGGCCGGGAGAATATCTCCCTGGAAGAGCTGCTCTCCGAAGCCGATCATGCCCTGTACACTTCCAAGCGCAACGGCCGCAATGCTGTTCACATGTCCAGTGGGGCAGCTATTACCCATTTCACTCCGCTCTAGCAAATACTGCATTACGCCAGACAGCCCCGTTCCATTGGAAACGGGGCTGTCTGTATTCTATCTGTTATATGCAAAAAGCCTTACAGCTGTTCACTTCGGTCCGGCCATGAAATACTCTACGCCCTGCAGCAAATCTCTGGGCAGCTCCTCAAGCTTCAGGTATTCCTTCATCTCCAGCAGCACCCGTTCACGATTGTGTCCGAACACATCCACCAGCCGGGCCAGACGTTCCCATGGCGCCAGATCGGCGCGGAAATCCTGTTCATTCATCGGAATACCATGGGACTCCACAAACCATTCCGCTCCGAATCCATATGCCATTTCGAGCAGCCTGAGGAATCCGGTGCTGCTGTACTTCCGGGGGCCGCCATAAACGGACGGGCCCAGTGCGTCACCCAGAAACAGAACCTTGTCTTCCTCTATATAGAGCACGCAGGAGTCTGACGAATGGTCACCGCCGACATGGGTCAGCACACAAGTCACTCCCCCGAGATCAATAGTGATCCTTCCGGTGAACACAATATCCGGTTCCCTGACGGTAACCTCCCTTGAATCACCATATTCCAGACGGATATGCTGTGCACTGTCCTCACTGATGGTACCCGCCTGCACAAGCTCAGCCATTGCTTCATCCGACCACCCCCGCCCGCTCAGAGCAGCCAGTGCTTCTGCGGTTTCCTTATGGGCAATCGCCGGAATCCCCCAAGCACCCGTACCGAAGCTGTGATCCCAATGCCAGTGCGTCAGCACCAGCATATCCGGCAGCCGGCAGCCGCGCCGCTCCAGCTCCTCGCGGAATAGCCCGGCATGGGCAGGCGAAGCGCCTGCATCCATCAACAGCGTCCGCCGCTCTCCCGTAATTGCCGCCAGCACCGGACGGTCGGTTGCATGCTCCGCGTGCATAATCAGAATATGCGGACTAATCTGCTCGAATTTATGCTCCATTCCCAGCATCCTCCTGTGCAATCAATCAACATGAATTAAGGCAGGCCGGCAAAGTATATCCCGTCATTCTTTTGGCGATAACAGCACCCATAGCGATATCTCCGGAACAGGCATGCTTGCAGCCGCTTTATCTCTCCATGTTGCATCAAATGGACGTATTAATCAACTGCAGTTGTTTGCGACAGCAGGGTTTAAGTTTAATAGAGGTTAGTTAATCTAAATCGGCCCTGTGTACGGGACAGCCGATAAGGAGGATTTTGCGATGATCAAGATCGGGCTAACCGGTTTCGGGGACCATGAAGAGCTTTACGGCAAAATCAAACCGGCCGAACGTCTGCCTGCATACAGCGCACATTTTCCCATCGTGGAAATCGACAGTTCCTTTTATGCTGTGCAGCCGGTCAAAAATTACGTGAAATGGGTCAGCCAGACCCCCGATGAATTCAAATTTATCGTTAAAGCCTACCAGGGGATGACCGGGCACCTGCGCAGAAAAAAGAATTATTACGATACGCCAGGAGAAATGTACGAGGCCTTCCACACCTCCATTGCCCCGGTAAAAGCAGCCGGGAAGCTGGCGATGGCTCTCTTCCAATTCCCTCCATGGTTCGATTGCACCAAGGAAAACGTGGAATTTCTCCGCGAGGCCAAGGAACGGATGCTGGATGTCCCGGCTGCAGTCGAGTTCCGCAATGAATCCTGGTACAGTCCGGAAATGCGCGATAAAACGCTGGGTTTTCTTACCCGGGAAGGCTGGATTCATACCGTAGCCGACGAGCCTCAGGCAGGATCGGGCTCCATTCCGGTTGTGCCAGTAGCGACTACACCGGATATTACCTATGTCCGTCTGCACGGCCGCAATACCCAAGGCTGGAATCAGAGCAGCCACCCCGACTGGCGTAAGCTGCGTTATTTGTACCGCTACAGCACAGAAGAACTGACAGAGTGGCGTGAACGGCTGCGGGAGCTGGAAAAAACATGCCGGGAGCTGTACGTGGTCTTCAATAATAATTCCGCCGGGGATGCCACACCCAATGCGAAAGAATTACAGGCATTACTGGGAATTGACGGCGGTCTGGCACCGCTTCAGTTAGACTTATTCAACTAGGCCCCGCTAGACCTAAGTTCTACATATATCTCTTTTACTCCTTGGCAACGCATTGAACCACCAAAAATCACTATTCAGCACTTGAATTTATAGGGAGGCAAAAAGGGAATGAAGAGAAATCATACGATGATGCAGTTTTTTGAATGGCATGTTGCGGCAGACGGGCAGCACTGGAAGAGGCTGGCGGAGATGGCGCCGGAGCTGAAGGCCAGCTTTATTGACTCCGTCTGGGTTCCGCCTGTAACGAAGGCCATTACGCCGGAAGACACAGGTTATGGGGTGTATGATTTGTATGACCTCGGTGAGTTTGATCAAAAAGGAGCGGTCCGCACGAAATACGGCACCAAGCAAGAGCTGGTCGAAGCCATTGCCGAGTGCTTGAAGAACGGCATTGCCGTATATGTCGATCTCGTGATGAATCATAAAGCAGGCGCGGACGAGACGGAGGTCTTTGAGGTCATAGAGGTGGACCCGAACGACCGCAACAAGGAAATCTCAGCCCCCTTCGAGATTGAGGGCTGGACCAAGTTCACTTTTCCGGGGCGCGGTGACGAGTATTCCTCCTTCAAATGGGACCATACCCATTTCAACGGTACCGATTTCGATGCGAAGGAAGGCCGGACCGGAGTATTCCGGATCAACGGGGAGAACAAAGCCTGGAACCAGAACGTAGACGACGAGTTCGGCAACTATGATTACCTGATGTTCGCCAATATCGATTACAGCCACGAGGATGTCAAACGCGAGATGCTGGAATGGGGGAAATGGCTGGTCGATACGCTGCAGTGCAGCGGTTACCGGCTCGATGCCATCAAGCATATCAACCATGAGTTCATTAAGGAATTCGCCCTGGAAATGGGCAAGAAACGGGGAGAGGACTTCTACATCGTCGGCGAATTCTGGAACGACAATCTGGAAGCCTGCCGGGAGTTCCTGAATACGGTGGATTATCAGATCGACCTGTTCGATGTGTCGCTGCATTATAAGCTCTACTCAGCCGCGCTGGGCGGCAGGGATTTCGATCTGACGCATATTTTTGATGACACGCTTGTCCAGACTCACCCCGCTAATGCGGTAACCTTCGTAGATAACCATGATTCACAGCCCCACGAGGCGCTGGAGTCCTGGGTTGGCGACTGGTTTAAGCAGAGCGCCTACGCCCTGATCCTCCTGCGGCGGGACGGGTATCCGGTGGTCTTCTACGGTGATTATTACGGAATCGGCGGGCCGGTTCCGGTGGACGGCAAAAAAGCGGCCATCGATCCGCTGCTGTACACCCGCTATCACAAGGCCTACGGCGAACAGGATGATTATTTCGACCATCCCAACACGATCGGCTGGGTGCGGCGCGGCGTGGAGGAGCTTCCGGGCTCGGGCTGTGCGGTGATCATCTCCAATGGGGACAACGGCGAGAAACGGATGTTCGTGGGTGAAGAGCGTGCCGGGGAAGTCTGGGAGGATTTCACCCATAACCGCGAAGATCAGGTGACGATTGGCGGGGATGGCTGGGCTGTGTTTCCGGTGAACGGCGGCAGCGTATCCGTCTGGGCCCTGCCGGACGAAGAGAATACGGACCGGGAAGAGGCTCCCGCAAGCGGAGAGGACGCGTCATAAGCAAGAAGAAACGGCTTGGGGCCGTTACGTCAATCATATTACAAAAAAAGAGGGGAGCCTCTGCCGCCCAGGCAGGGTTCCCCTCTTTGCGTTGCCGGGATTAGCGGCTGAGCGGCGGATGCTCCCCTTCGGCCCATCCCCCGTTATCACTGTTCAGAATACGTTCCATCGGATATACCTGACGGACGGCGGTTACGACACCTGCGCATAACACGGCTTTGATCAGATCCCCTGGAATGAACGGCCACATGCCTGCAGTTAATGCTTTGGTGAGGGAATCCATGCCTGTGGAATGCGCCAGCCACCATACCCCTCCGGGATAGACAAGCAGCGCGCCAAACAGGAAATTGGCGGTAAGCAGCTTAGGAAACGTATATTTATTCTGCTGTGTGCGCTCGGCGCACAGGCCAATCAGGAAAGCTGCAAACGGCCAGGATAAAATATAGCCTGCTGTCGGCCCGACCAGCACGGCCATCCCTCCGCTGCCGCCCAGCACCGGGAATCCGGCGGCAGCCAGACCAATGACAATCAGCACCGCCAAGGTGCCGTAGCGTGCTCCAAGAATAGCGCCTGCCAGCATGACAGCCAGTGTCTGCAGCGTAATCGGCACAGCCGAAAAAGGCAGGTAAATTTTAAAAAAGCTGAGTGCGATCATGACTCCGGCAAACAATGCGCTGAATATCAGGCCGCGAGTCGTCCACTTTTTCATTTGTAGCAGTCCCCCCATTTTTTAGGAACACTATACCATCCCGCTCCTTATACATCAATCTCTAATCTCTGATATAATCAAGAGCAATTGTGCATTAACACTGTCAGGGAAGCAGGTAGGATTGATGATTACGGCGCAAAATTTATCTTTGTTCTTCCGGGACGGCCAGTACAGGCTGCCGGTATTGCAGGGAATTTCCATCCCTATTGAACGCGGCGAATGGGTCGCGCTTACCGGGGCAAACGGCTGCGGCAAATCGTCTCTGATCCGTCTGTTCAACGGCCTGAATATTCCGGCCGGAGGCAGCTTAACCGCAGCCGGACTTGATCTGCGTTCACCGGAGAACCGCACTGCGGTCAAGCAGCATATTCAGCTTGTATTCCAGAATCCCGAGGCCCAGAACGTGGGCTCTACCCCTTACGAGGACGTAGCCTTCGGCCTGGAGAACCGGGGGTTATCCCCAGACGAGATGGCGAAGCGGATCAGCCGGGTCCTGCAGCAGGTGGGGCTGGCGCATAAATCGGAAACCGATATCTCCGCCCTGTCCGGCGGGGAACGGCAGCGTCTGGCGGTAGCCTGCTGTCTCGCGCTTCAGGCAGAGATGATTATCTTCGATGAGGCTACATCCATGCTGGACCCCGCCGGACGCAGCGACATTCTGGAGCTGGCCCGGAATCTATGGCGCCAGGGAACGACCATTCTCTGGGTCACCCAGCGGGTAGAGGAGCTTGCAGAGAGTCCAAGAGTAGCGGTTATAGGGCAGGGAACGATGCTGTATGACGGCGATCCCCGTACCCTGTTCTACAGCTCGGAGCTGCCCGGGCAGCTGGGCTGGGAGCCTGCACCGGTGATCTCCATCGGAAGGCTGCTGCAGGCGAAGGGCTGGCCCCTCAGGCTGCTGCCGCTGACCGAGCAGGAACTGGAGGCAATCCTATGAGCATGAGCATCCGGGCGGAGAAGCTCTCATTCTTCTACGATACTGCAGTCGCCCTCCAGGACATCAATCTGGAGATCAGCCAGGGAACACTGACCGTCCTCTGCGGTGTGACCGGAAGCGGTAAGTCCACTCTGCTGCGGGTGCTTGCGGGACTTGCCGCCCCTGCTGCGGGAAGGGTTGTTTATACTGCTGGCTCAGGGGGCGAGCCTAACGTATCCATAGTATTTCAACAGCCTGAGACCCAGCTGTTTGCAGGCAATGTGCATAAGGAAATTGAGTATGGTCTGGAGCAGCACGGAGTGCCGAAGGCGCAGCGGGCGGAGCGGATCCGCAGCGCCCTGTCCAAGGTAGGACTGCCTTATGAGAGCTTCGCCGGACGTTCTCCTTTCCTCCTCAGCGGAGGAGAGAAGCGGCGGCTGTGTATCGCTGCCGCTATCGCTACACAGCCCGGGCTGCTGATTCTCGACGAGCCGACCGCGGGCCTTGATCCGCAGGCGGCGCAGGCGCTGCTTACGCTGGTGCAGGAACTGCGGGCCGGCGGCATCACCCTGATTATCGGCACGCATGATCTGGACAGCTTCCTGCCGCTGGCCGACCAAGCCGTCGTGATGTCCCAAGGCTCGGTCCATTATGACGGGCCCGCCGCACCGCTGGCGGCCGACCATCCGCTGCTCCGTTCAGCCGGGCTGGAACCGCCCGCCTACTCACGCATCGGGCACAGGCTCCGCCGGCAGGGACTGCTGGCGGAGCAGCCGGACAGCCTGGATGCGCTGCTGGCCGGGCTGAGCTTGGTGCTGCCTCCCGCACCTGCGGAAGCAGGCAGGCCACAGACAGCTGAGGGAGCGCAGCAGGAGGCTCCGCCTGCCATGGACAGCCCGGAGGCTCCCGTCAGGGGGCATAGCCAAACAGCCCCGCGCCGGAGACTCTGGCAGGGGCTTGACCCCCGCGTGAAATGGCTGGGGATGGTGCTGGGTTCACTGGTTGTACTGGGCATGAACAGCCTGACTCCGCTGCTGCTCACCACTGCCCTTATTGCCGGATTAACTGGCTCTGCGGGGATTCCCTGGAGCCGGACGGCAAGGTTCTTCCGTCCGTTCCTGCTGATGTTCCTGTTCCTCTGGCTGCTGTCTGCGCTTAACTGGACATCCCCGGACATTACCCTCGGGTTCCTGGGCTTCAGCTCGGCAGGCATCCTGCGCGGGGGGCTGAATGTGCTGCGCTTCCTGCTGCTGATTGCCCTTGGCTTCCTGTTCACGGAGACGACCACCGGCGCGCCGCTGCGCGAAGCGCTGGAGTGGGCCATTGCCCCGCTGAAGAAGCTGGGCATCCGTACCCGGGGCTGGTCGCTGGCCGTATCCGTCACGCTGCAATTCGTGCCCTGGATTCTCGGCAAGCTGAGCCAGCTGCAGCTGGCACTGAAGTCGCGCGGGAGACTCCAGCGCGGTCCAGCGCGCTGGAGTCCCCGGCAGATTAGCTTACTGATTGTGCCGCTCCTGATTCTTGTCATCGGCATGGGGGATGAGCTGGCTACAGCCGTTGAATCCCGCGGTTATGACCCGCAGAAAGCACGGACTCCGTCTTATGAGCTGCACTGGCAGCCTAAGGACACGCTGGTGCTGGCCTGCGTTATGCTTATAGCAGCTTTGCTGTGGTGGATCTCCCGGGTCAGCTGAGCTTATAGCTCAGCATGTATTCCGTATGCCCGTCGATTACGCCGAGCTGGGGATCGTTCACCATCCATCCCCCGGGGATTTCCATCTCCCGGCAGGCCAGCTCGAAATTACAGGCGGCAATGCCGAGATCGATCCGCTGCATTTCAAAGCCCAGCTTGTTCCCGCTATAATTCGGCGTATGCTGCAGATAGAAATGCGCCTGCCGCCGGTCAGCGGACAGCACGATCCGCCATGGCTGCTTGTTGGAAGCCGAGGGGCCCAGCCGGACCATCTCCAGCGGTGCGGCCAGCCTGCCGGCGGACTCCGGAGCCAGCGGTCTTCCGAATGATGAGTCGAAGTACAACTCGCGCCACGGCTTCTTCTGATCCGCCTTGACAATATAACGCATAGTTGTGTCCAGCAGCCGCTGCTTCTCACGTGCATAGCCGAGCGGTGTAATGCAGGGAATGATCTCTCCGGGCGCAAGCTCAAGCTCACGGGCAAAGGAATTGCGGTTAAAGGTTCCGCCAATCCAGCAGGTACCCAGGCCAAGGCCGGTAGCATAAAGAATAAGCTTATGAAAAATATACCCGAACTCCAGCAGCGCCGTCTGGTCGTTGCGCACTACGCCAACCAGATAGGCCTGCGGATTCTGAATAATCCCGTATGCGCCGAGCTTGATGCCCTTGCCGTCTTCGCCCCCGCTTTTGGCCCAGATCCACTCCATCCTTGCCCTCCCCCCGAAGGGCCCGAGCAGATTCTCCTCCTGATGCAGATAGTCCATAATAGAAGCGTGAACCTCTTCCCCAATCGGTGTCGTCTCATAGGTGCGTACTGATTTCCGCTTCTCGATGATATCCATAACGGCGATACCCATTATACTCAGTCCCTTCTTCTACTCTCCCTGCTGCAGAGATTGCCCGTTACCGTTGGCCGGTTTGTAAAAGCTACGCTGAACGTAACTTTTTTCACATACTAATATTAACATCTATAGATGTTTATTCATAGCTTAAGACTCCTCCTCCTGAGGGTGACGGGAAACCAGCCGGACCAGATCCATAGTCAGTATCGGCAGAATCAGGGAGGCGGGATAAGCCAGATATCTGGGCTCCCACTGCGGATTGAATTTCTCCTTATAGCGGCGCAGTCCGGCGAACCCGTACCAGTGTCCTCCCCGTACAAAGACGAGCCGGGCTACCTTCTCCTCCCGCAATGCGCCGGGATTCTGCCCTACACTGGACAGCGGGGCATTGCCGAGATTAAACCACGCATAGCCTTGCGACTTCGCCCATTCCAGCAGATGGACAAACAGGTAGTCCATAGTGCCGTTTGGAGTATCCTTCCGGTGGCGCATTAAATCAATTGAAACGGTTGTTCCGCCGTCATAGCAAGGTGCAATAGAGGCAAAGGCGGCAATTCTGCCTTCCGCCCCGCGCAGCAGCGCTACAGGTGCAAGCTGCATATAGGACGCTTTGAACCAGCCCAGGGAATAACCCTTTTCAGTGCGTCCGCCCAGCCACTCCTCCGACACAGCCTGGAGCTCCTGCAGCAACGTCCCGGAATGCGGGGCTTCCGCAATCTCGAAAATATAGCCTTCGCGTTCGAACCGGTTGCAGACGCTGCGCAGGTCAGAATTTTTTTTGCCGCTGAGCGTAAAGCCGGCGAGCGGCACCCTGGCTTCTTCGCCCAGCTTGAAGAAATGGTAGCCCTGCTCATGATAGACCGGCAGAAACTCAGGCGTCGCCTGGTAAAATACAACGGATAGCCCGTATAAATCCGCCGCCCGCCGGAATTCGCTGATCGCCTCGTTCATCAGCACCCTAGGGCCAAGCGGATCGCCCAGCACGACAAGCTTGTCTCTGGTTCTGGCAAAGGCGAACAGCACTTTTCCCTCCTGGGCCCAGTAAAAGCTCTTGTCCCCCAGAAACAGCAAATGTGTCAAGGCATTCCCCTTCGTTCCGGCAAGGAAGTGCTCCAGCCGCTCCATATCTTTATCCGCTAAGATTTCCTCCGCCTTCCGCTGCGGACGGAGGACCGCCAGCATCGTCACAATGAGCCAGGACACCGCCAGGCTACCGGCCGCTGCCACCGCTACATTGCCGTGCTGCTGCAGCCACTCCGGCCGGATGCCGGGCGGCAGATGCTTCATAAATCCGCGATGCGCGTAGCTGCCCAGCAGGTAATAACCAAGCGCGATAAGTGAGGTCATCAGCAGCCACCACAGGATACTCTGCTTGTTGACCGGTACGCTGATCCGGTAGAACCTTGATCTGGAAATCCACAGAATCAGGGCAACCAGCAGCAGAAATACCGCTTCCTCATAATCAAATCCCTTGGTGAACGCAAATACGGCCCCGCCGAACAATAGTACGCTGGTCCAGAGATAAGCTCTTCTGACCCGCAGGGAGATGCCTCTGGACAGCAGAATCAGCAGAAACCCGATCAGCACCGATAAATGATGCGAAATCCGCATGACCGGCAGAGACAGCAGCTCCTCCGTCATCCGCAGCCGGTATAGCAGCTCAGGGGTTGCCGCAGACAGCAGCAGAATGAGCCCGCTTGCCAGAACCAGCTTACCAAGCGCCCAGAAGCCGAGATCGCTCAGAAAAGTATACTGTCCGGGCCAGCCCCAGATTTTCTGCCAGATATTGAGCGAGGGTTCGAGTATTTCCCCGCTCTGGTCTGTGTTTTTTCTTCCCTGCAGTCCGATTTCCAGGGCAGCCAGTACAAGGCCGATCAGCCAGGGCACTACATAATAAAACAGCCGGTAGATCACCAGCACAGCCATAGCCTGGTCACTGTTATGTCCGAGCTGTGTGAGCCCGAGCAGCGCAATAAGATCGAATGCGCCGATGCCGCCGGGGGCCATGCTCAGAATCCCCGCCACCGCAGCAACCAGATAAATACTGAACAGCGTAACGAACTCTGCGCCGCCAAGCAGGTGACTGCCGATAGTCCAGAACGTGATCCCGGCAAAGAGCCATTCCAGAAAAGAGGCCCCTACTGAAGCCGCTACTGTTAACCAGGGGGTTCTGCCCTGTCCCCGGTTAATCCACTTGGCAAACAGCGAGGAACGCTGGATAATCACAAAAAACGGCAAATAGAGCGCCATGCCCCAGACTGCGAAGATCAGCCATTGATGCTCACGCATCAGTCCGTGGGCAGGAAGCAGGCCGGTCAGATTGCCCCAGGACAGCAGTGACAGGCCGGTAATCATCAAGGGGGAGAGAAATACGAGCGCAGGAGCTAAGGCCGCAGCGGGCACACCGTTTTTCTTATAGAGCAGCGAGCGCAGGCCTATCCCGGCTAGTCCGGCAAACCCGATCAGATTGTTAAAGGTATTGGCAATCCAGGCGTAGCGGAAGGTGCTCCAGGCTCCGATCCTGAAGCGGAAATGCTGCCGGATCAAATAATCATAGGCGCTCATAACAGCCACCGAGAGCAGCGCAACCCCCATCATCTCCATAACGGCAGAAGCCGGTACATGCCGGAGTTCTCTTATCGTGAGCCCCAAGTGCACCTGCTTCAGCTCGTGCTGCCCTTCCCAATATACCAAGGCTATAATTGCCACCGGAAAGAGCATTCTTACCGCCCTTATCCGGTAGATGGACAACAGCAGCCGTACAATCCGAAAACGTTCCAATGTCTGTTTAATTGAATGCATGATTTCTCCCTGCCTTATTATGGGCGCATGCCTCTGATTCAGACATTTCAGCCGTTTCTATCTCCCCATTATACCAATTTCAGGGACGGAAGGCTCATGCACTGCAGCACCAAAAAGAGGACCCCCTCACGGCAAAGGATGTCCTCTTTTTGGTGCTGCTTACTGCGGTTCGAACTTAAACCCGGATGTCAAATCTGCCTTCACTGTCTGTGGTAGCGTTAGCGATTTGCTCTGCACTTGCTGCTGTAAGCAAATTACTGTTAGCAGGTTTTTCAGGAGGTGCGCTCTGAGCTGCCGCAGAGGAACTGCTGCTCTTGGACTTCTCGGCAATCTGCGCCTCGATCTGCTTAATCTGCTGCTCAAGCTGCTTGGTTTTGGTTTCCTTGGTCTTTTCGTCGTCCTTACTGGACTTGACCTTCTCCAAGTCGGCCTCCAGCTTCGCCTTTTGTTTTTCCAATGAGCTGGTATCAGTTGCACTGGAAGAGGTATAGGAAGTCGAAGTGGCGGATGTAGCGGATGAAATATTCATGCTTGTCCCTCCTTTCACCACTCCAATATAACCCTTATACCCGAACCTAACGTTAAAATGGGCTGAAAGTTTGCTGAAAGTGCCTGAAGGACGGAACTTGTAGCTATCTCTGCTTCCCTGCGCCGGAATCAACGCCTGTGCTGCCTTTAGCCCTAGATTTGCGGTTGACCAGCATTACGCTCAGCAGGATAATGACAAGCCCGGCGATCGTATTGGCATAGACCGGCTCGTTCAGGAAGATAACCCCCCACATCAGCCCGAATACCGGAACCAGGAACGTTACACTGACGGTTTTTACCGCACCCACACTCTGAATCAGGTAAAAATATAGTAAATAGGCGACAGCGGTACAGATGAGGGATAAGCCGAGCACAGAGTAGACCGCCGCCGCTGACGGCATATGCCGGGGAGCAAAAATGACCGCGAGCGGAAGCAGTACTACGGCTGCCCCAAGCTGCTGGCCGGCGGCAAGCGTGAGTGGTGCAAGACCACGGCCGACACGGGCGGCATACAGCCCGCCGAAGCTGTAAGAAAGCGCAGCGCCGAGGGAAAAGAAGACGGACAACAGCACCTTTCCCTCAAGCGGCACCGGACTCCATCCGACCAGCACAGCCACCCCTAGAAGTCCGGTGATTAAGCCGATGGTTTTCGATATTCCCGGCTTCTCGCCAAGGGTTCCCCAGGCGGCAAGCGCTGTGAACATCGGGGTAGTCACATTAAGAATGGCTGCCAGTGAGGCGTTCAGCTCCAGTTCAGCCATGCAGATCAGTGTAAAAGGCAGCGCGGCGTTCAGCGCCCCGAGCAGCAGAAACTGCTTCCAGTGCCGCCCCATCCCAAGCGTCTTCCGTGTAATTCTGGCGTAGAGCAGCAAAGCGGCTGCAGCCAGCGTTACGCGGAGTTCCGTGGTAAACACCGGCCCTAGCTCCGGAGAGGCGATTCTCATAAACAGAAATGAAGCTCCCCAGGCAAATGCCAGCAGCAGCAGGACCATGAAATCTTTCCGGCTCATCGCTGATCCCCCTTCCTGCAGAGCAGCAGATAGGACAGGATGGAACAAAGACCGGCCCCTGAGATGACTACCGCCATCGGAATTGCCGTTTCGTCGCCGCCAAGGCCGACCAGCGGAGCCACGCAGCCGCCCAGCAGCAGCGGCAATAGTCCGAGCAGCGCCGAGGCGCTTCCTGCCGATTCACCCTGGTCCTGCATAGCCAGCGAGAAGCTGGTCGTGCTGACCAATCCGACACTCGAGACCACAGCGAACAGGCAGATCAGGATCGGCAGCAGGCCGCCTCCGGCCAGAACCGCAGCCAGCAGCAGTACTCCGCCGAGCGTGCAGAGTGCAAGACCGCTGGCAAGCAGCTTCCGCTCGCCCAGTCTCCCGGACAATCTGCCGGCTATCTGTCCGGAGAGGATAATACCGAAACCATTAACGGCAAAGATCAGACTGTACATTTGCGGAGAGACCCCGAACATATTCTGCAGGACAAATGAAGAACCCGAAATATATGCAAACATCGCCGCAGTAACAAAACCCTGGGAAAGGGCATAGCCCATAAACCGTCCGTTGCCGAGCAGCCCGCGGAAGGTAAGCAGTGTCCCTCTAAGCCTGCTTCTCACGCGCCGCTCCTTCGGGAGCGTCTCCGGCAGCCGCAGCAGAATCATCGCGCAGAAAAGCAGCCCGGCGCAAAAGAGCACAATGAACACCCCCTGCCAGGAGGTTACTCTCAGCAGCTGCCCCCCGATAATCGGTGCAAAAATCGGCCCCAGCCCGTTGACAATCATCAGGAGTGAGAAGAACCTGGTTAATTCTGAGCCGCTGTACAAGTCACGAACCGCCGCCCGCGAGATAACCACTCCTACAGAGCCGGCAAAGCCCTGGATAAAGCGCAGCACGACCAGAAGGCCGATGGTAGGGCTGAATGCACACAGTAATGAAGATACGGTATAAATCAGCATGCCGATCAGCAGCGGGCGGCGGCGGCCATGAACATCGCTAAGCGGTCCGGCCACCAGCTGACCGGAGGCCAGTCCCAGCAGAAAGAAGGTTAAACTGAGCTGCACCAGCGCAGCACTGGTTCCGAAATGCTTGCCGAGCTCAGGCAGGGCAGGCAGATACATGTCAATCGACAAAGGGCCAATCGTTGCAACGGCCCCCAGAATGAGTGCCAGCTGCAGCCTCTGTTTCCGGGACGGACCCTCTGCCGAGAGCACGCGGTTATCCATTTTTTCTCTGATCATGATACAATGACGCCAACCTTTCTGCAGCAACCCTCAGGCCTCTTTTTTTAGTAATCTTCATACTACCTGATCAGGGACAGAATGTTCAATGCTTTTTCCCTAAGTTGCTTCTGTCACCAAAAAACCGCCCGCAGGAGCTTTTAAGAGGTTGTCAGCACTCTTAGCAGCGGCCCCACAGGCGGTTGCAGGTGATACTCTTTTTCAGACTTGAACTTAATTCATATGCTGACCCAGCCAATTCCGGGCAGCCTCCACCTCGGCTGTACTGAGGCGATGGCCTTGATTCCCCCAGTGGGCGGTAACGTCCGCTCCTGCTCCCTGCAGCAGCTGCTCCAGCTCCCGGGTTTCCTCTGCCTTGATCAGCGGGTCATTGGTTCCGGCCCCGATGAATACGAAGGTGCCGGCAAGGGAAGGCAAGGTCAGACCCCGCAGCGGAACCATCGGATGCAGCAGCACCGCAGAGCGGAAGATGCTTCCGTAATGGAAGAGCAGGCTGCCGGCAATGTTGGCTCCGTTGGAGTAGCCGACGGCCACGAGATTACTGCTGTCGAAGCCGTACTGGGCAGCGGCACTGTCCAGGAACTGCTTCACCTCATGGGTACGGAAGATCAGATCCTCCTCATCGAATACCCCTTCAGCAAGGCGGCGGAAGTAACGCGGCATGCCATTCTCCAGCACATTTCCCCGGATGCCCAGCACCGAGGAGCCGGGAGACAGCATTTCCGCCAGCGGAAGCAGATCGTGTTCATTGCCGCCGGTGCCATGGAATAATACGAGGGTCGGCAGGTTGGCATCCGTACCTTTTTTAAAGACATGAATCATAGCTGGTTCACCTCCACTTCACGGATTTCAAACGGGCTCAGCTTCGCTTCGATTACCGCACGGTTCGGTTCAAACCAGGCCGGCAGCATCAGCTTCTGGCCCAGTTTATCCGGGTCCTCATCACGGGCAAAGCCTGGAGGATCGGTAGCAATCTCGAACAGGATGCCGCCTTCCTCGCGGAAGTAGATGGCGTTAAAGTATTGGCGGTCCTGCACCGGCGTCGGCTGATAGCCATGACTCTGCACGGTCCGGCCCCACTGGAGCTGCTCGGCATCATCCTTGGCACGCCAGGCGATGTGATGCACCGTACCTGTTCCTCCGCCGCCCTGAGGCACCGGCGCTGCTTTCAGATCAATAATATTGCCAAGATCACCTGTAGAGCGGTAACGGATATAACCGTCGCCTTCGGCAATCTGCTCAAGGCCCAAAGTACGGGCCAGTGTATCCGCTGTTTTGTCAGGGTCCGTGCTGTATAGGACTGCGCCTCCAAAGCCTTTGACCGCGTGCTCGGCGGGTACTCCCCCGAAGGACCAGGTGCTAAGCGGACCGCCTTCGCGTTCCACCAGCTCGATCCGCAGGCCGTCATAATCGGCGAAAGACAGGTAGGACTCCGAAATCCGGGTCACTTTGGTCACCGGAATCTGGTAAGCAGCCAGCCGCTCCTCCCAGAATCCCAGCGATCCGGCCGGCACAGCGTAGGTGGTTACCCCAACCTGGCCGCCGCCGATTCTGCCTTTACGGCCGGTCGCCCAGGGGAAAAAGGTGATGATCGTACCGGGCGCACCCTGCTCATTCCCGAAATAGAGATGGTAGACCTCCGGAGCGTCAAAGTTAATTGTCTTCTTTACCAGTCTCAGCCCGAGAATCCCGGCATAGAAATCGGCGTTGCGCTGCGCGTCCTTAACAAAAGCGGTAATATGGTGAATTCCTGCAGTTTGAAGAGTCATCTTAATCCATCTCCTTAAAAGTTTTGGTTTTATGAGCAATAACGTCCTTGTGGTACGTCGGCAAAACTACTTAGTTAAAGAACAAGGCATCCAGCGAAATCGAACCCGGACCGGTCAGCGCCACTGCGACTGCTACTACAAGTACTGTCAGCGGGAACTCTATCCCGTTAGCTGTTGACCAGAAGCCGTTGGGAGCATGAACCTTGATAATCGCGCCCAGCATCGTTGCCGCAATCAGCACAGCTGCCACCGGTGTCAGCAGACCTGCTGTAAACAGTACGCCTCCAACCAGCTCCATCAGTCCCGCCATTACCGCCATCGCTACCCCCGGCTTAATTCCGACAGATTCCATCCAGCCGCCGGTTCCCTTCGGGCCGTAACCTCCAAACCAGCCAAACAGCTTCTGCGCGCCATGTCCGATAAAAGCAACCCCGATCACAAGTCTCAATAACAATAATCCTACACTTACCATAATAAACACTCTCCATTCTCTTTGATTTAATTATCTTAACCTTAAGATATATAATAAAATTTTTTGACTACCTTAATCTGCAAACCGCTTCGCGGCTTGGCAAAAGCATATGCTGAACCGTCAGGGACACTTCCATCCCGGCACTACCGGTTCTACACGCCTTTGCCAAGCTTCTTCAGCAGCCCAATCGCCTGATCTTTCTCTTCCTGATTCAGTCCGCCCATCAGACCATGAATGGAAGCTACGTGGCGGGGAAAAATATCGTCGAACAGCTCGCGTCCCGCTTCCGTAATCTCGGCATAAGTCACGCGGCGGTCCTCATCGCATGGCACCCGCTTCAGCAGCCCCCGCTTCTCCAGCTTATCGATGTTATAAGTGATGCTGCCGCTGGTGACGAGAATTTTCTCCCCGATCTGCTGCAGCGGAATTCTTGTTCTATGGTAGAGCACTTCCAGCACCATGAATTCAGCCGATGCCAGCCCATGACTCTTCATATCCTTAACCGCATGATCCATCAGGCTTTTGTAGGCCTTGGATAGAACCACAAACAGTTTAAGCGATGACGCCTGCTCCTCATCCGAGCTGCCTGTCGTTTTGCTTATGAGTTCATTGTAGTCGCTCATCCTATACACCTCCTGTCATCTGTGCTGTCTGCCCTCTCTGCGGATTGCCGAAGCACTTATCTTTAAGTTAATTATCTTTAAGTTAAGATAAATATACGCCATCTATTCTCTATTGTCAACAGTTGTTCTAAAAATAATCCCGCGCGGTTTGACCTCACTTTGAAAACGGCGTATCCTTTTTGTTGCGGCGCTGGAGAATTCAACCGCAAAGAAGTATACGGTAAGAATCCCCCGTTCCTGAAATTTAAATGTATTCAATACAATTAAAGTGGCTGAGCCGGCGTTTTTCAGGGCAAACCGGGATTTTTAGTTGTACGAAATGCAGCTATCTCCTACCATGCTCTGAAAAGCAGATGATAACTGTACAGAATACAGTTATCAATCATTGCCGGTTATTGCAAAGATGCCATCTGGCATCTGCGGTCATCTCACATGGTGCAGCCTGGTGGCTGATCAACAGCTGAATCGGGTGATGGCCGATTACATTTATAACTACTTATCACATCGTTACTTATATAGAAGGAGGCTCATTATGGAAGCGAAGATTGATCCAAATCCGGAGGCTGCCGCGGGCATAGCTGCGGCGGAAGAAGCCCGTGCGCCGCGCGTGCTGATCGTGACGGCAGTCACGGCCGAGCGCGAAGCCGTCCTGCGCGGCCTGGGAGGCAGCAGCAGGTTCGAGGTGATCGCTGCGGGCGCAGGCACCGCAGCCGCTGCGGCGGGTACCGCCGCTGCTCTGGCAGCCGGCACGTACGGCTGCGTCATCAGCGCCGGGATCGGCGGCGGCTTCCCCGGGCGGGCGCCCGTAGGCTCGCTGGCCGTCGCCAGCGAGATGATCGCCGCCGACCTGGGGGCCGAGACGCCGGAGGGCTTCCGCAGCGCTGCCGAGCTTGGCTTCGGCAGCGTGTCCGTGCCGGCTGCCAGCGGCACGGCCGAGGCCCTTGCGGCCGCGCTGGCAGCGGCCGGACTTATGGTCAGCACAGGCCCTGTGCTGACCGTGTCGACGGCGACCGGCACCGCCGGGACGGCCGCCGCCCTGGCCGCGCGGCATCCCGGTGCCGTCGCGGAGGCGATGGAAGGCCACGGGGTCGCCGTGGCCGCCCAGCGCTTCGGGATCGCGGCGCTGGAGCTGCGCGCGGTCTCGAACCCGGTCGGCCCGCGCGACCGGGCCGCGTGGAGGATCCCTGAAGCGCTCGATGCGCTAGCGGCAGCGGCCGCTATACTACTGGAGGTGCTGTAATGACAACTGAACTCAATATTGCTTTTTCCCCTTGTCCCAATGATACCTTTGTCTTTCATGCCTGGGCCCACGGGCTGGTAGAAGGCGCGCCCAAGCTGAATGTGACCTTTGCCGATATCGACATTACCAATGGACTGGCCGCAGACGGCGCCGGACCGGAAGTACTTAAAATCTCCTACGCCGCACTCCCTTGGGTGCTGGAACGATACAAGCTTTTGCCTTGCGGCGGCGCGCTTGGCCGGGGCTGCGGCCCGCTGGTCCTGACCCGGAAAGGCCCGGGCGCGATCAAGCGCCCGGAGGAGCTGTCCGGCCGCCGGATTGCCGTACCGAGCGAGCGCTCTACCGCGTATTTGCTGTTCCGTCTATGGGCGGCTCAGCAGGTGCCGGACGGCCCCGCCGAGATTGTGGTCATGCCGTTCGATGAGATTATGCCTGCCGTACGCGACGGTCAAATCGATGCCGGCCTGGTCATTCAC
This sequence comes from Paenibacillus pedocola, assembly GCF_031599675.1. NCBI lineage: Bacteria > Bacillati > Bacillota > Bacilli > Caryophanales > Paenibacillaceae > Paenibacillus > Paenibacillus pedocola. The sequence continues at coordinate 6,190,476 of NZ_CP134223.1, forward strand.
GAAGCACGCTTCACTTATCCTTCCTATGGCCTGAACCTGCTGACCGATCTGGGCAGCTGGTGGGAAAGTGACACCGGCCTGCCGATCCCGCTCGGGGCGATCATCGCCCGCCGCGACCTGGACCACGAAGCCCTTGCCGGCTGGATCCGCAGCTCCCTTCAATACGCCTGGGATCATCCCTCTGACAGCAGAGAGTACGTGTTGAGCCATGCCCAGGAGCTGTCGCCTGAGGTAGCCAAATCGCATATTGATCTATACGTGAATGAGTTTTCGATGAACCTCGGGGATGACGGCTACGCTGCCATTTCGGCGCTGCTGAACCGCGCGGCCGCCGAAGGGCTTGTGCCTGCCGTTGATCCGGCGCTGCTGCGTTAAGATACCCGTAGAATTTCTATCCGCCAGTGCGTTGAAGCTTAATAATCAATGATCGGAGAGGATTCCATGATTCCTGCAGGCAACAGCAAGCAGAATATTGACCGGTTCTTGGGTTTTCAGGACGAATACGACCGTTATCGCCCGGAGGCTCCTCCGCTGGTTACCAGTCTGCTGAGCAATTACTTGGGCGGACGCCCTTCCGTGGTTGCCGATATCGGCTGCGGGACGGGATTATCCACCTTTCTATGGAAGAATGCCGCCGATTCAGTAATTGGCATCGAACCCAACCCCGACATGCTGAGTAAAGCGGTTGAGAAGCTTAACCTTGAGGATGAGGCACAGTCACTGTCCTTCATCCAGGGCTATTCAAATCAGCTTCCGCTTGATTCGGGCAGCGTTGATATCATTACCTGCTCCCAGTCCTTTCACTGGATGGAGCCGCTGAGCACCCTGCAGGAAATTGCCCGCTGCCTGCGGCCCGGCGGCGTCTTCGCCGCATACGACTGCGACTGGCCCCTGATGCTTCAGGCAGATATTGAAACCAGGTATAACCTTCTGATTACGGCCGCCGACAATCTGCTGGCTGAGCTGCAGCCCGAATCCCAGCGGGCACATAAATGGGATAAGGAGGGCCACCTGGCCCGGATTCAGGCCAGCGGCCATTTCTCGTTCACGCGGGAAATCGTATTCCATAATACAGAAGCCTGCGACGCCGAGCGGTACGTAGGGCTTATGCTCAGCCAAGGCGGCATTCAAACGGTACTGAAGACCGGCTCTACAGCTCTCGATGCCGATATAGCCAGGTTCTCCGCTGCGGTAGAAGCCTACTTCAACGGCCGGACACTGCCGGTTCTGATCAGCTACCGGATGAGGATCGGGATTAAGTAACTGTCTGACTGAACAGTTTAGAGGGGTTAGACGGGTTAGACGGGTTAGACGGGTTAGACGGGTTAGACGGGTTAGACGGGTTAGACGGGTTAGACGGGTTAGAGGGTTAGACGGGTTAGATGATTTGTCTGTTCACCCGCGCAAGTTTATCTTATACTTATTGCAACGAGACGAAGAACGTCCCGGCTGCCCTCCTTGAGGGAAGCCGGGACGTTTTCTATTTTTGACGGGAAGCGTGAATATAATGTCATTTGAAAACGCACATCAGCAATTTATTGCAGGACATCTTGCAGGCAGGCCGTCCGGAGAACGGCGGGGGCGGCTGGAAAGAGGACATCAGCATGCGGAGGTACTATTCTTGCGCAATGTCTGGTGGCCGCTGCGGGGTGATTTCACCAAACTTCACCCTGAATATGAGGTGACGGATTGGCGCGGGAGGTCCTATTTTGCCGACTTTGCCTGGCTTCCGGGCACATCAGACTGCTTATTGAAATTAAAGGCTACGCCTCCCATGTCCGCGATATGGACCGGCACAGCGCCCCGAGCTTTGTATAAGTTTACTTCGACTGATTATGGGCAGATATCAGGCTGCCGAGGCTCCTGTATCACGGCTGCAGCTTATGGAGCAAGAGGTCATCCGTCTGGCCATCCAGCTAACCGGGACTGTCCGCCCCCAGGATGTTAAGCAGCACTTCGGCATTGACTACAAAACAGCAGTCCGCACGCTGCGGAGTCTGTCTGATAAGGGCTGGCTGCTCCCCTCCTGCCGGGGCAATCAAGAAAGAGTCGTCCGTTATGAACTGGCGCATGGCGTGCTGGATTATTTCAGTTAAGTAGCTTGTCGGGAATAACGCCACACTTGCTGTGGCTATTTTAGAATTGTATTTTATCCTCATGCCAGCAAGCAGCTAAGTGGAAAAAAGCAATCTATTGGGCTCCATAAAGCGATTTTTGAATGATTAGTTGGAAAAAAGCCATTTAGTTTATCCCGTTCAGCCCAATTCTCCTGATAATGGCTAGATTAAGTGGACTTTTTCCAACTTGCCTACTTCTACGCTCGATTGATGGTCATTTAACTGGAGAAATTCCTGCTAAGTATACGGAGCCGGGAAATTTTTGAACCAGAAGCACTAGACACACCAGAGTCACCGTAAGCACTAGACACACCAAAGTCACCGGAAGTAGCACCGTAAGCACCGTAAGCACCAGAGTCACCGAAAACACCAGAAGCACCAGACACATCACCGTCGCGAAAAACCAACAAATTAACGCACATGCAAACACATCTTCACTATATTCATCAGCCTGACATGAGATACAAGCCGTCTTAGGGCTCACCAGCCCCGCTTCTATCCCAAAAACAAGCGCCCACCCGCGATAACTCCGCGATTGGGCGCTTGTCCGTCCGGCATATAACCTGCCTACTTCTTATTCATCTTAAACTTCAGGAACAGCTCGTTGTAATGGGCGAGCATCCGCTTGCCGAGGTTGTCGTAAACCTCCAGCCGGTCAGTAATCGCGGCGGGCGGGTAGAAACGTTCATCGCCGGAAATATCTTCGGGCAGCAGCGCAAGGGCCGGAACGTTAGGGGTAGAGTACCCTACGTATTCGGCATTCTGTGCTGCGACCTCTGGCCGGAGCATGAAGTCGATGAACTTGTGTGCACCCTCCACGTTGGCTGCCGTCTGCGGGATGACCATGTTGTCGAACCACTTGTTCGAGCCTTCCTCCGGCACTACATAGTCAAGCTTGTCGTTCTCGTCCATAATTTCCGAAGCATCGCCGGACCAGACGATCCCGACGGCTGCTTCTTCGTTAGCCAGCAGCATCTTGATCTCGTCACCGACAATCGCCTTCACATTAGGCGAGAGCTTGTTCAGCTTGGACAGCGCCTCCTGCAGATGCTCTTCATTCGTATCATTGACCGAATAGTGCAGGCTGTTCAGCGCCATACCCATGACCTCGCGGGCTCCGTCGACCAGGAAGATATTATTGTTCAGCCTGCTATCCCAGAGGGAATCCCAGCTGCTGAAATCAATGTCCCCGGTCATCTCAGGATTGTAGATAATCCCTACCGTTCCCCAGAAATAAGGCACCGAATACTTGTTACCCGGATCGAAGGACAGGTCCATGAATCTCGAATCGATATTAGCCAGATTCGGAATCTTGCTGTGATCCAGCGGCAGCAGCAGGTTCTCCTCCCGCATCTTGGCGATGGCATAGTCGGAAGGAACCACGACATCAAAGACCGTTCCGCCCTGCTCCACCTTGGTCAGCATCGCTTCATTCGAATCAAAGGTCTGGTAGATAACTGTAATCCCGGTCTCCTTCTCGAACTGCTCCAGGAGATCAGGATCAATGTAATCGCCCCAGTTATAAATAGTCAGCGTATTACCGCCCGTATATCCTTCCGCCGAGTTCAGCCTGGAGCCGAGGAACATCAGACCGAAAGCAACGAGCAGAATCGCCAGAAATGCATTGACCAGCTGTTTCATCTAGGCACCCCCGCTTCTGCAGCCGGTTCCGCTACTGCGCCGGCCGGCCGGCTCTTACGCTGGTTCAGGAAGTAATAGCCGATAACGAGCAGGATCGTAAAGAGGAAGATCAGTGTCGAGAGCGCATTAATCGACAGCGATACCCCTTGCCGCGCCCGGGAATAAATCTCCACCGAGAGTGTGGAATAGCCGTTGCCGGTCACGAAGAACGTCACTGCGAAATCATCCAGCGAATAGGTCAGCGCCATGAAGAAACCGCTGAAGATCCCGGGCTTGATAATCGGAAGAATCACCTTAGTCAGGACATTAAGCCTGCTGGCCCCAAGGTCGCGGGCGGCATCGGTCAGCGTCGGGCTCATCTCCTGCAGATGCGGCAGAATCATCAGCACGGCAATCGGCACGCTGAACGCCACATGGGAGAGCAGCACGGAGGTGAAGCCAAGCTTGATGCCGGCAATAGTGAACAGGATCAGAAAGGAAGCCCCGATAATAACGTCTGGACTGACGATCAGCACATTGTTCAGCGAGAGCAGTGCGTTCTTCGACCGGCGGCTGCGGCTGCGCTGGATGGCAAGTGCACCAATGACCGCCAGCAGCGTGGCAATTGCCGAAGACAGGAGCGCGATCACCAGCGTGTTGATCACGATAATGATCAGACGCGTATCCTGCAGAACTTCCCGGTAATAATCGAGCGTGAAGCCCTCGAATTTATGCATCGTACCGCCGCTGTTGAACGAGTAGTACATCAGATAGAAAATCGGCGCGTACAGCACGACAAACACCAGCACCAGATACAGGTTAGCAATCCCGTTTTTATTTTTCATGCCGCACCCCTTTTCGCGAGCTGCCCGTAAGGATCATGAACAGCGCCATGATGGCGATCAGGAAGACGGCAACCGTCGAGCCCATGCCCCAGTCCTGCGTAACCAGGAAGTGCTGTTCAATCGCGGTGCCCAGCGTAATCACCCGGTTGCCGGCGATCAGACGCGTAATCATAAACAGCGACAGCGCCGGGATGAATACAGCCATACACCCGGAACGCACTCCGGAGACCGTTAGCGGAAAAATAACCCGCCGGAACGTCGTCCACCCGGAAGCGCCCAAATCGCGCGCGGCATCCACGAGAGACAGGTTCAGCTCCTCAAGGGCGCTGAAGATCGGCAGAATCATGAACGGAATAAAAATATACACTGAGACAAACACAAAGCTGAAACCTGTAAAGAGAATTTGCTGCTCCCCGAGCCCCAGCAGGTCGAAGAAACTGTTCACCGGCCCGAAGGTGCCGAAGATCCCGATAAACGCGTACGTCTTCAGCAGCAGATTGATCCAGGTCGGCAGAATAATCAGTAGCAGCCACAGCTGCTTATGCTTCGTGCGGGTCAGCAGATAAGCGGCCGGATACGCTACAAGCAGCGAGAACAGCGTGATCAGGAACGCATACCAGAAGGAGTTCAGCATCATTCTCATATATACCGGCGTAAAGAAATTCACATAATTGTCCAGCGTCAGATGCCCGTCCAGATCAAACAGGGAATAGTAAATGACCAGCAGCACCGGCGCGATAACAAACAGGGCAATCCATAAGTAATAAGGGATAAGATAATACGACCGGCCCTTATTGTTCATGGCTCTCCACCTCGCCGTAAGCTTCCAGACGTCTGTCGAATTCTTCCTCCGTTTCACCAAAACGCATCACATGAATCGCTTCCGGATCAAAATAGAGCCCGATCTCGCTGCCCACCTCAGCCTTGCGAGTGGAGTGCACCAGCCATTCATGGCCGGATTCATCATAGCAGCTGATCTCGTAGTGTACTCCCCGGAAGAGCTGGGAATCGACGCGCACCTTCAGCTTGCCCTGCTCAAGCGCGGCTATTTCCAGATCCTCCGGACGGATCACGATTTCGACCGATTCATTCGGCTTAAGCCCCGCATCCACGCATTCAAAACGTTGGCCGCCCCATTCCACCAGATAATCCTCAATCATAACACCGGGTACGATATTCGACTCTCCAATGAAATCGGCGACGAAACGGTTGATCGGCTCATCGTAAATATCGTTCGGCGTACCGCTCTGCTCGATTTTCCCTTTGTTCATGACAAAGATCCAGTCTGACATCGCCAGCGCTTCTTCCTGGTCATGGGTAACGAAGATAAACGTGATGCCGAGCCGCTGCTGCATTTCCCGCAGGATATACTGCATCTCCGTACGCAGCTTCAGGTCTAGCGCGGACAACGGCTCGTCCAGCAGCAGCACCTGCGGCTCGTTGACGATTGCGCGGGCAATCGCTACACGCTGTCTTTGTCCGCCGGACATTTCGTTGATCGCACGCTGTTCGTAGCCGACAAGGTTGACGAACCGGAGCGCTTCCTGCACCTTTTGGGTAATGACATCCTTTTTAAGCTTCTTAATGCGCAGTCCGAAAGCCACATTCTCGAATACGTTCAGGTGGGGAAACAGGGCATAATCCTGAAACACCGTGTTTACCTGACGCTCATTGGCGGGAATGTGGTTGATCATTTTACCGTTTAGATAAATAGAGCCTTCAGTCGGTTCGGCAAAACCGGCGATCAGACGCAGAATGGTCGTCTTGCCGCAGCCGGACGGTCCCAGCAGTGTATAGAATTTACCGCGTTCGATTTCGAAGCTGACACCTTTTAACACGGCCTCCTCATCATCATATTGCTTAGTAACCTGGTCAAAAGAAATAATAGTGCCTTCCGGGGTAGCGATAGCTAACGACCTCCCTTACCTTATGTATTACAAACCTTTTTACCCTCATCTAACAGCGCACAATCGGCCTTGACGGGCTCAGCACTGCCTAGGCGACAATTCTGTCCCTCCGCTTCGACAGCATTTCATATCATATATGATATAGGATGTATCCCATATATGCGATAGCTAACAACGCTTATAGCCCTGCAGAATCTTAACAAGTTCGTAAAAAATAGCCCCCTTTACGCTGCGTATGAGGTGCTATAATGAAACCGTCTGAAAATACTTTGAAAATTCCTCTTTTTATGAAAGAAGATGACTGAAATGAACGAGGGGTTACAAGACCGCCTTGAGAAATTTGGATTATCCCTTTATATGATACGGATCACTCTGGCTGCATCGCTCTCCTGGGTGGCAGTTCATAGTCTGTACGGTGACCATTACTTATATTTTGCCCCGCTTGCAGCTATTCTGATCACCCAAGGAACAGTTAAAGCCTCGCTTGAAAAAGGCCTCTACCGCCTGCTGGGCATTGTGCTCGGCGGAACGGTCAGCCTGATTGTCGGCCGCTTCCTGGATATCGGTATTCTCTCGATCCTGCTGATCCTGCTGCTGGGTATCGGTATTGCCACCGCGTGCCGGATTAATATTCAGGCTGTCTCACAGGTTGGCGTGACCTCTGTTCTCGCGCTTACCTTCTACCATGATCACTATATTGTGTGGAGGGTTGCCGAGACCCTGATCGGCGTACTGATTGCCTTATTGATCAATATGATTATCGTCCCGCCCAAAGGGTTCGTCAAGGTGAAAAGCCTGGCACTCGAAGGAAGCCTGCTGCTGGCGGATTCCCTGAGCGGGATGGCCACTGGCGGCAGAGACGCAGCAAAAGCCCAGAAGGCGCTGACCCGCTCCGGGGAACTGCTCGCGAAGAGTGTCCGGCTGCGCCATGAAATGCAATTCACCTTATCGCACTACCCCTGCCGCAGCGGACTGCGCGGGTTGACGCAGGCTACGGCCCATCTGCAGAAGGTTCACTTCTACGTCAAAGAGATTGCCGACGAGCTCTCTCTGCTGCCCGCGCATTATGCTGCCGCAGACTGGATGGTGGAGGTTGCCGGCGCAACTGCCGACTGCATCGCCCTGTACGGGACCAAGACATTGTCGGACGCCGAAGTCCAGCGCTCACTGCAGGAGTCGCTCCGGCATGCCCGTGATCTGCAGCTGGCCTGGTTCTCCGAGCTGCAGGGAATATGCCCGCTGACGGCTATCCGCGACCTCGGTGCTGTCTTCTCTCACCTCAACCGGGTGCTGGAGGTCATCGAACAGGCCGATTATGCGGCAGTTTCAGCCGCACCTCTGCCGGCAAGAACCGAAGCAGCGCGCGGTATTCATCTTGTAAATAATGGACTCTCCCACAAGCTTTAAGCTTGGGAGTGTCCTTTTTTTTGCTGATGCAAAATCTTATATATTTCAGGTGAAATTACAGTTGAAAACCTGCTCATCTAGGAATAAAATTAGGATTGTTTAAAGAATTTGTCGAAATTCAGTACTATAGTACCAGTTATGATCATTTTATTGTCGAACACTTCATCAAATGACCTCATGCTGAGTATTTATCATGTTTCATGTATAAAGGCAAACTGCCTGAAAGGGCGGGACGCAAAGCAATGGGCCTAACAATGCCGCTGTGCATTCATGGCTGCCAGGCTGCCGGTTTGATAATACGAAAAGCGAGGTTATACCTATGCCGCAGCGCACCCTTGACCATTCCCGGCATGTGTTCAATAAAACAATGCCGGCCTTTAGCACTACTTTCCCCATGGAGTCCTCTACCCCGTCCTATCCGGTCAGCGGAATGGGCGGAAATGAAGATAAGGATGGAATAATCATTGTACAGAATGATCAGATTTTCATCACCCCCCCTTTACGAGGCGGCAAGGCTGCCCTGATTTCTGCTGTTCACCCTGTCGTCCTGAAGATAGACGGCGGGAAGGTAACTGAACCTACCAGGGTCACTTCAGCCAATCATTTGAGCTGGGAGATCAGCGAGAAGCCGCAATACCAGATTACTATTTCCGAGGATAAGCTCAGAGCCTACTTTACCCTCTACCGTGTGGAGAAGTACTCCTGGAAGCTTGTGAATTGCCCCGCCTCCGCCGAAGTCTCTGTCCGGGCGGAGCCGGACTATGATCTGCTGCTGTCTAAGCTGACTGTAGATCAGATTCTGGCCGGCTTTCCGAAGAGCTCCTTCATCCCTAATCTCAACATCCCTGCCCTTTACGCCGAATTGAATAATCCGACCTATCTTCCGGTCTGCATTGCTGTGGGCAAAACCCCGGTTCCCGGTACCAACGGCCGGCTGGAGCTCTTGCTGCATCCGGATATGACCGAAGAATTCAGCAGTTCGGAAGCTCCCGACCCTATGAATTATCTGGGTTATCCGGGGATTGCGTCTGTCCAGCCGGGAGAAGTGCTTGCCCGCAAATTGCCTCCGCGGGAAGGATTGCCCGGCTTTGACGTGTATGGCGGCATTCTGCCGTCACCCCAGCCGGAAGATATCCGCCTGATGCACGCCGCCGATACCTCGCTGCTACCAGACGGAGAAATTATCGCACTGCGTGAAGGAAGACCCCGGATCACAGGCATCGGCACACCGCTGGTGAGTATTGATTTCCCGTCTGCCTATATTATGCCAGGGGGCATGGACACAGCAGACGGAGCCTTTATGTTCGCAGGGGATGTGGTTGCACCGGAAGGAGTCAGGGACCAATCCATCATTGAGGCTTTAGGCAATGTCTACATATACGGCGATGTCCAGGGTGCTGTGATTGCCGCCACAGGCAGCATTGTAATCCGGGGAAAGGTAACAGACTGCCAATTATATTCCGGCTGTTACGGAGCGAGACAAGGGCGGCTGCACCTGCAACCCGCTCACCTGATTGAGGAAATAACAGCACTGAGAAAAGCAGCCAGGCTGCTGGAGCAGAATCTTCAGTCACGCCAGCAGGCAGTGAAATACGGACTGGTAGTTATGCTGCTGCTGGAGAGTAAATGCAGCCATATACCGGGTCTGCTCACCGGGCTTCAGAAGCTGCTTTTAAACAATGAGTCAGCCTGTCCTATGGATACAGAGCAAATTAAACATATGCTGGAGGTCTTCCTGCACCCGGGGCAGTTCACCGACTTCATAACGGATGCCGTGATTGGGACGTTGTTGAAGCTGCTTGAGGCGTTTTGTGAGCGGATTGAAGGCCTGCAGGAGGAGAATGCCCGGATTGATGTTGCAGAAGCGGAAGGCTGCATGCTCCAAGCCGGCGGAGACCTCTATATACATAAAGAAGGCGTCAGGAACTGCACGCTGCGGGCATCCGGGAATGTTCAATTCCTCATGGAACAATCGGTATGCAGCGGATCCATAGTCGAAGCGGGTGGAGCTATCACCTTACAGAGCGCCGGTGCAGAAGCCGGCCAGCAATCGGTGCTTACAGCAGGGAGTACAATTAGTGCCCGCCGGATTTCCGCTACCCGCTTGAGCATTGGCGAATATACCACAGAGATTGATGATTTGCTGGAGAATGCGGTATTCACAGCCCAGAATCTGCGGACGGGTAATCAAAGATAGTGCAAACTGCTTACATACAGTTTTCAGCCCAGTTAAAAAGCCTGCCGGACCTCATGCAGCATCCGGCAGGCTCTTCTTATTTTATCCGGGCGGTCCGCCCCAGCTTAACATTCACCAGAATAATGCTGCCCACGATCAAGAGCATACCCACAATCAGATTGGGCGTAATCTGCTCATGCAGCAGCACTACGCTTGAGCCGATGGAGATCAGCGGGATCAGGAAGGTAAACGAACCGACCTTACCGGCCTCCCCTTCATTGATCAGCTTAAAGTACACCATCCAGCCGAGCGCGATGACGAACACCGCAATGAACAGTGTGTTAACAATAAAAGCACTGTTCCAGGTGATTGCTGACCAGCTTTCTATGGCTGAACCGGCTGACAGCAGGATCACTCCGCCGATCATGATCTGCATCGCCGTCATCCACAGCATATCTACCCGGGCCGCATTCCGTTTCGTATAGATGGTGGCAAATGCCCAGCTGAGTGCGCTGGCCAGCGCAAGCAGAACGCCGACAGGAGAAATGCTTCCGTTAAACCCGCCGATGCTTAGTGCGGCTACCCCCAGAAAGCCGAGCAGCAGGCCGAATATTTTCAGCCCGTACATGCTCTCCCCTAGCCAGATCCAGGCAAAGATGCCCAGCAGCACCGGCTGCAGAAACACAATGGCCGAGAACAGACCGGAAGGCACATACTGGAGGCCTATCGTCTGGAAGCCGTAATAAAAGACGATACTGAGTATCGCCGATGTCAGATAGACCGGCCACAGCCGCCTGAACTGAAGCTGCTTCCATTTCGGCAGGGCAGCGAAGATCAGGATGATACCGGCAATCACCGTCCGGATGCCGGCAAACAGGAGCGGCGGAGCATAGGATAAGGCGATTTTGGACAGGGGCCAGTTGATCCCCCAGACAATCACCAAAAAAGTAAGCAGAGCTATCGTTTTATTACGTCCGGACATTTATTCACCTCTTGTTTCATTTTCATTCCAAATGATACAATAATCCCAGTCATAATTGAAATGAATTATAATCATGAGGGGCATAACAAATCCGATATGAACAACAATCAAATTCGCCTGTTTGTCAAAATTGCCGAAACCGGAAGCTTCACCAAAGCCGGCCTGGAGCTGAATATGACCCAGCCGGCGGTCAGCCGCGCTATTTCCGCCCTCGAAACGGAAATGGACGTCAAGCTGCTGCTCCGCGACCGCCGCAGCGGGCTGATGCTCACAGAGGTGGGCAAACGTGTCCTGATTCTTTTCCGGGAAATTCTCAGCGGGTTCAATAAGGTCGAGCAGGAGATTGCCGCGGAGAAAGGACTGGAGAAGGGGCTGATCCGGATCGGAGCCTTTCCGGTGGCGGCCGCTTACTTTGTGCCCAAAATGATCCGCTCGATTAAGAGCAGATATCCGGGGATTGAAATCTCCGTCCATGAAGGCTCGGTGGCCGAGGTGAAGGAATGGCTGGAAACGCGCCAGATTGATGTCGGGCTGATTATTCCGCCGCATGAGGAGTTTGAGACCCTTCCGCTTTTTCGGGAGAAGCTGTATGCGGTGCTGCCCGGCGGCCATCCGCTGGGGCAACATCAGGTCATTGATGTGAAAGACCTGGAGCACGAGCCGATGATGATCTGCAGAGCGGGCTATGAGCCTCCAGTGCTTGATTTATTCAAGAGGGCCGGCAGTGAGCTGAACGTGAAATATGTTGTCAACAGCTACAATACAGCGCTGAACATGATCCAGGAGGGTCTGGCCGTAGGCGTGCTGTCCCAGCTGTCGCTGCTCGCGCCGCCTGATGATGTGATCATCCGGGAGCTTTTCCCTGATGCTTACCGGGATGTCCATCTTGCTGTCCATTCGCTGGAGGAAGCGTCCATCGCCGTCAGATTGCTCATTGATACTGCGCTCGAATTATTTGCGGAAGCCGGAAATCTAAGTCCTGCTACAAACACTGTAAAGGAGTGAGCACTATGAAGACCAACCGTCTGGGAAACAGCGGGCTGCAGGTATCGGCACTGGGCCTTGGAACGAATGCTTTTGGCAAACGTGCTGATCAGCAGACCTCGATTGTTATCATCCATACCGCACTGGATCAGGGGATCAACTTCATTGATACCGCCAATATTTATGCCGGTACCGAATCGGAAAGAATCATCGGCCTGGCTCTGGAAGGCAGGAGGGATCGCGCAGTTCTGGCCACCAAGGCAGGTCTGCCGCGGGCCGAAGGCCCAAATGGGAGCGGCTCCTCCCGCCATCACCTGATGCTGGAGCTGGAAGGCAGCCTGCGCCGCCTGAAGACGGATTATGTGGATCTGTATCAGATCCATACCTTCGATCCGTATACTCCGCTGGAGGAAACGCTGCGCACTCTGGACGATATGGTATCTGCGGGAAAGGTCCGTTATATCGGCGCTTCTAATTACGCGGCCTGGGAACTGATGAAGGCGCTGGGGATCAGCGCAGCGCGGAATCTGGTCCAATACAGCTCGATTCAGTGCAGCTATTCGCTGGCCGACCGGACTCCCGAGAACGAGCTGCTCCCGCTCTGTCTGGATCAGGGACTGGGGATCATCCCTTATTTCCCGCTGGCCGGGGGCATACTGACCGGCAAATACAGCAGCAGTGGCACTGCACCGGCCGGGTCACGGGCCGAGACCGATCCGAACTTTACCCGCTTCCTTACCCCTGAGCGGATTGCACTGGGTAATGAAGTCAGCCGGATCGCCGCAGACCTCGGAACCTCGCCCACAGCCTTGTCCTTAGCCTGGCTGATGAGCAGGCCCGCTGTATCCACGGTTATCGTAGGGGCTACACGGGTGGAGCAGGTGCAGCAGAATCTGCAGAGCACCGCTCTTGAGCTGGACGCGGAGACCCTGGACAAGCTGGAAGAAGCCAGCCGCCCGTTCCGCAGCGGCGAGCCGTTCGCAGTCTACCGTCTGCCGTAATTGCAGAACGCCAAGAAGCCTATAGCTCCTTCCTGCCGGTTATCGGCGGGCTGGAGCTATAGGCTTTTTTAATAGAACAGCATTGCTTATTTATACGGCTGCGATGAACCGCTCCATATCTTCCTCGACCGTTGTAATACCGCCGATTCCGAAGTTATCAACCAGCACTTTAGCCACATTCGGCGAGAGGAAGGCCGGCAGCGTCGGGCCGAGATGAATGTTTTTGACACCCAGGTGCAGCAGCGCAAGCAGCACGATGACCGCTTTTTGCTCATACCAGGCAATATTGTAGGCAATCGGCAGGTCGTTGATATCGTCCAGTCCGAACACTTCCTTCAGCTTCAGGGCAATGACCACAAGGGAATAGGAATCATTGCATTGTCCGGCGTCCAGCACACGCGGAATTCCGCCGATATCGCCGAGCGCAAGCTTGTTGTATTTGTACTTCGCACAGCCTGCGGTAAGAATGACAGTATCCCCCGGCAGTTCAGCAGCAAAGTCAGTGTAGTAATTGCGGCTCTTCATCCGGCCGTCGCAGCCTGCCATCACGAAGAATTGCTTAATGGCCCCGCTCTGGACAGCTTCTACCACCTGATCGGCCACATTCATAACCGCTGCGTGGGCAAACCCGCCGACAATCTCTCCAGTTTCAATCTCAGTCGGAGCTTCACAGCCCTTCGCCTGCGCAATAATCGCGGAGAAATCCTTCACTCCATGCTCATCCGCCGGAATATGCTGCACTCCCGGGAAGCCGGTGTTGCCTGTCGTGTATAACCGGTCAATATAGCTGTCCTTAGGCGGCACAATGCAGTTCGTAGTCATCAGAATCGGACCGTTGAAGCTGGCAAATTCCTCATTCTGCTTCCACCAGGCATTGCCGTAATTGCCTACAAAGTGGCTATACTTCTTGAAGGCCGGATAATAGTGAGCCGGCAGCATCTCACTGTGCGTATACACATCTACTCCAGTTCCCTCTGTCTGCTTCAGCAGCTCTTCCATATCCTTCAGGTCATGTCCGCTGATCAGAATTCCCGGATTCTGTCCTACGCCGATGTTCACTTTGGTGATTTCCGGGTTGCCGTAAGTGGTTGTATTCGCCTGGTCGAGCAGAGCCATCACATCAACGCCGAACTTGCCGCATTCCAGCACAAGTGCAGTCAGCTCATCAGCGCTCAGACTGTCATCCAGAACTGAAGCCAGCCCTTTTTCCATAAAAGCATGGGCGCCTGTATCCGCAAAGCCCAGCACTGCAGCATGCTCCATGTAGGCCGCCATTCCCTTCAGTCCATAAGTCAGCAGCTCGCGAAGGGAACGGACATCCTCATTCTCCGTCGACAGAACGCCTACCGTTTCCGACTTGGCCAGCAGGTCCTCTTCTGTATCCGCTGTCCAGAGTGCGGCATCATGATTCGCGAGAGGTACCGCCGCTCCAGCCTCCTTCAGCCTGCTGCTCCACTGGTCACGCAAGGTAAGCCCCGTTCTTATTCTGTCAATAAAAGCTTCCGGGACAAAGTTGGCATTGGTTATCGTAGCAAACATACTTTCTATAATGAACTTATCTGTGACGGAGTCAGTAATGCCTAATTCCCGGCCTCTCCGTGCAAAGATGGAAATGCCTTTCAGTGTGTAGATCATCAGATCCTGAAGATTGGCAACTTCACTCGTCTTCCCGCATACTCCCTGGATAGTACAGCCCGTTCCTTTGGCCGCCTCCTGACATTGAAAACAAAACATGCTGCTCATTGCACCTTCACTCCTTTAAATGGGTATCGTTACACAGGGCAGAGACTGTTCATCTGCCTTTACAGTTACTATTTATTGTAGTAGACTTTCGCCATACAATCGGTAACGGATGTTACCGAATAAATTTAAATTTGGAGGAAATCGATGAAGCCGGACCCTGCTGTACTGCAGTCCTGTCTGCTGTTCCGGGGCAAGTCTGTAGAAGAGATTGAAGCTCTGCTGCAAAAGATGCTGTACTCCATTTCTTCCTACCAGAAGAACATGCTAATCTTCGCCGAGGGCGACACTGCGGACCGGATCGGAATCATCCTCTCCGGGCGGGTCGAGGTTCAGAAGACTCATCCCACCGGCAGCAGCGTAACTATCGCCCATTTAAATGTCGGGCAGACCATCGGGGAAGCCGTACTGTTCCGCAGAGAAAATATAGTCCCGGCTACCGCCACGGCTACCGGCCCCTGCTCTATCATGTTTATAGGTAAGCAGGAGCTGCTGAGGCTGTTCACCACAGATACAGACATGCTGACCCGCTTCATTGAGAATCTGTCTGAACGGCTGGTGCTCGTGAACCGCAAAATCGAGATGCTGTCCGCAGGTCCGCTGCGGCGGCGGATGATTTACTTTTTGCTGGAGCAGGCGATGCAGCAGGCTTCAGAGGTCATCTCCCTGCCATTCAGCCGCAAGGAGTGGGCAGAGCATTTAAATACTGCGCGTCCTTCACTGTCCCGTGAAATGGGCTATTTGCGCGACATCGGCTGGATTGAGTTCAAAGGCAGCCGGATTTCCCTGCTGAACCGTGAGGCTATGAATGACTACATCCGCACCGACAGTGCTGATTCCGGCAAAGAGAAATAACCATTCGTTTCATCCCATTGGAGGGTTCAGTTATGCCTGAAATTAGCGAGCAAGATACCAGCCTTATGCTGGCCGAGCATAGACAATTTTTTGACAGCGGGGTGACCAAGGAGACGGCGTTCCGGCTCCGTCAGCTGCAGAAGCTGGGAGACGCCATCCGCAGGCACGAATCCCGGATCATCGGGGCGCTGCATCAGGATCTGCGCAAAAGCGAGTTCGAAGCCTACGCCACGGAAATCGGCTTCACGCTGGACAGCATCGGCTATATGATGAAGCATCTCAAGCGGTGGACGAAACCCGTCAAGGTCAAATCTCCGCTGCACATGTTTCCGTCGAAAAGCCTGATCATCAGTGAGCCCTACGGCACCGTACTCATTATCGGGCCATTCAATTATCCGTTCCAGCTGCTGATCGAGCCGCTTATCGGGGCTATCGCCGCCGGCAACTGCGCTGTTCTGAAGCCGTCGGAGAGCACCCCCGCGGTTTCAGCCGTTATCGAGGACATGATTAAGGAAACATTCGAACCCGGCTATATCCGGGTAGTGCAAGGCGAGAAGGAAGCGACCAATCTGCTGATCCACGCGAGGTTTGATTATATTTTCTTCACCGGCAGTGTACCCGTCGGCAAAATTGTAATGGAAGCTGCCGCCAAGCAGCTTGTTCCCGTCACCCTGGAGCTGGGCGGCAAAAGCCCGGTCATTGTCGATAAAACTGCCAATCTGGAGACGGCTGCCAAGCGGATCGTCTGGGGGAAGCTAATCAATGTGGGGCAGACCTGCATCGCGCCGGATTACCTGCTGGTCCACAGGGAGGTTGCCGCGAAGCTGATCACCCTGATGAAGCAATCCATCAGGGCCTTTTACGGAGAGAATCCCCGCAGCAATCCGGATTACGGGCGGATCGTGAATGAGCGCCAGCTGCGCAGAATCGCCGGAATGATCGAAAAGGACCGTTCCAAGATTATTGCGGGCGGCACAGTTGAGCCGGAGGATTTGTACATTGAGCCTACCTTGCTCTACCCGGCCGCTTGGAGTGACGCCGCGATGGAGGATGAAATCTTCGGACCCGTGCTGCCGATTATCGAATTCGGCCGGCTGGAGGAAGCGATCAGCAGCATCAATCAGCATCCGAAGCCGCTCGCCCTCTATCTGTTCACCGAGGACAAACAGGTGGAGCAGCAGGTATTGGGCAGTGTATCCTTCGGGGGAGGCTGCGTGAATGACACCATCAGCCATGTCGCCAGCTCCCGCCTGCCGTTTGGCGGTGTCGGCAATTCCGGCATCGGCGGGTATCACGGCAAGCACAGCTTTGACCTGTTCTCCCACCGCAAGAGCATCGTCAAAAGAAGCTCAAGGGTCGATTTCGGCATTGTGTACCCGCCTTACGGCAATAAGATTAAGCTGGTGCGCAAGCTATTGAAGTAGAAGAGCCTGAGTTTATTTATTTATTTAAGCAACAAATCGGATGTTTTGTATGTAGAAGCCAGGTTTCGCCGCTCCCTATAATACATGTGTGGAACAAGCAGCAGCTGCTATTGCTTGAATCCAACATATTTTGAGGGGAGTAATGAGAAATGACAATGATGGCTCAGCCAACGGCACAGGTGCCGGGAGTGTATTATAAGAAAGTCGGGGAGGTCATCGTTACCGCTGTCTCGGACGGAGGAATGCAGTTTCCGTGGTGGCCTTTTAAGGAGCTTAAGGAAGAGGCTGGAACAGCAATACTTGAAGCTAATTTCGAGGTGAGTCCGCCTTACTTTAATACCACTTGCTTTGTGGTCAATATTCAAGGCCGCCTTACCCTTATTGATACAGGAATCGGTCCCGGCATAGGCGTTCTTCTGGATAGCCTAAAGGCAGCCGGCATCAGTACGGAACAAATAGAATCGGTCCTGCTGACCCACCTGCATGCTGACCATGCCAATGGCCTTATCTATCCGGACGGTACAAAGGTGTTTCCAAACGCCGAGGTTGTAGTGGCACAAACAGAATATGACTACTGGATGGACAACCGCAACATGAAGGATCCTTCAGATGAAGGGGAGCAGGCAAATTTCCAGATGGCCCAAGCAGCATTGGCGCCTTATGCAGGATATATCCGCACTTTTTCGAGTGAAGAAACCGAGCCGGTCACTGGAATCAAAGCCATTGCCGCACCGGGGCATACGCCGGGACATACAGCCTATTTTATTGAATCGGGCGAAGAGCAGCTCCTCATCTGGGGAGATATCCTCCACAATGCCACCATTCAGCTGCGTAGACTGGATGAGACATTGGTGATGGATGTGCTTCCCGATCAGGCAGTTCAATCGAGAAAACGTCTCTTGGAGTACGCCGCAACAGAGCGGCTGCTGGTCACTGGGATGCATCTTGCTTTCCCGGGATTCGGCCATATTAAAAAAGAAGCGGATCATTATGTGCATATTCCCGAGATCTGGAAGCCTGCCCTGTAACCATCCGCTTCCATATCAACACAAAAGGCAGCATAGGCTCAGGCCTATACTGCCTTTTGTCATATTCTCTGGATGGTGCTTTGAAGAGCGCCGCTTAGCAAAGGCATTATTTTCCCGGCTATGGCTTGAGGCGACTCCTTCCCTCCATCCGAGTTCCAGCGGAACGTAGCGCCGTATGTCGACCAGGTTATAAAGACAGCGGACAGCCGCAGCGTTTCTTCGTCTGCTATTCTGCACGACCGGCTTAACAGACCGAAAATGTATTCCTCCAGCTGTGCCTTAATATTCTTCTCTATAAAAGGAGCTACCGAATCATAGCTCTTAATGCAGCGCTTATTGGTTGCCTGGTGGTATTCACAAAGGGCAATTACAATATTTCTCATCGTATCTTCTGTAAATTCCGCTCCCGGCTCCACCCTGTTATGGACAAAGCTCATAAAGCCTTCCCCCAGCAGACCGTCAACCAGTGCGAATTTATCAGGAAAATGAGCGTAATAAGTAGATCTGTTGACCGCTGCCTTTGTCGTTATATCGCCAATTCTGATCTTGTCAAAATCCTTTTTCCTTAATAAATCAGCAAATGCTTCTAAAATATGCTGTCTTGTCCGGATAACGCGCGGATCGTTAACGTTCAGTGTCCCTCTCATCATACATCCGCCTCTCTTGATGTATTGAATTCTCCCGGAATCCCCGCCTCAGCCTGCCCGTCTGTCCTTTACCCAGTCCGCCACGTCCTGCTGCGGAATCGGCTTGCTGATGAAGTAGCCCTGGATTTTGTCACAGCTGGTCCGTTCCAGAAAAGCGAGCTGCTCCGGCGTTTCCACTCCTTCGGCGGTGACGTTCAGCCCCATGTCATGCCCGATCGTGACGATGGACCGGGCAAGTGACATGTTGTTAGGCGTATCGATACTGTCGATGAACGACTTGTCGATCTTCAGCGTCGTGATCGGCAGCTGCTTCAAATAACTGAGTGAGGAATAGCCTGTCCCGAAATCGTCCAGGGCGATGCCGATCCCCTTCTCCTTCAGCGACTCCAGCTTCGTGCTGATGGCTTCAAAGGATTCCATGAAGATCGACTCCGTAATCTCCAGCTCCAGGTATTCCGGGGGCAGGCCGGTTTCCTGCAGAATCCCCAGTACCATATCCGTGAAATCATCCAGCATCAGCTGGATCACCGAAATGTTTACCGAGATATGGTAGCCCTCATAGCCCTGTCCATGCAGATCCTTAATGAACTGGCAGGCCGTACGGAGCACCCATTCCCCGATCGGCACAATGAGCCGGCAGTCTTCGGCGATCTTAATGAACGATAGCGGGGAAACAAAACCAAGCACCGGACTGTTCCAGCGGATCAGGGCCTCGAACCCCCAGATTCCGCCTGAAGCGGTATCCACCAGCGGCTGATAGTGCAGCGACAGCTCATGATTGGCGATTGCATTTCTGAGATGCGATTCAATCACCATCCGGTCATCAAAATGCTGCTGCATATCCCGTCCGTAGATGACATACGTCCCTTTACCCGCTTCTTTTGCCTTATACATCGCAATATCCGCATTCTTCAGCAATTCCTCCGCATTGACCCCATTATCCGGATATTGGGCAATTCCGATACTTGTGGAAATATGTACAATGCTGTCGTCAAGCTGGAACGGCTCCTTAAAACCCTGCACCAGGGAATTCGCATAGGCAGTCACTTCTCCAAAACCCTTGCTGTCCTTGAATAGAATGACGAATTCATCACCGCCAAACCGGAAATGCCTGCTGCGGCTATCTGACAGTTCCAGCAGCCGCTCGCCGACCTTCACCAGCAATTCATCCCCAAAGGTATGTCCCATCGTATCATTGATATATTTGAAATTATCGATGTCGAGGAAGAACAGCGCCGCGTGCCCGCCCGAATTCTCCTTGATAAACTTCTCCAGCGCTTCAGTCAGGGACAGGCGGTTCGGCAAACCGCTGAGCACATCGTTATAGGCCAGCTGCCGGTACTTCTCTTCACTGGTCTGCAGCAGCTCCTGGTTCTCCACCACCTTGTTATACTGCTCCATCAGCTCATCCTGCAGTGCTGTAAGCTCCTCGTAGGTGGACTCCAGCTCCTGATAACTCATCTGCAGCTTGCTCTCGTATGCTTTGCGGTCCGTAACATCAACCATGGAGCCGGCAAAACGGACGAAGCCGCCGCTGGTATTGCGCAGTACCTTGCCCCGGGCCTGGAACCACTTATAATCGCCCGATTTGCTCCGCATCCGGAATTCACTGTAATAATAAGAGGTTCGGCCCTCCAGATGCTGGGTGCGCTGGCGGTTCTCCTGGTCTGCATCCTCGGGATGAATGAGATCTCTCCATCCGCCATGACTTTCACCTACTTCATCCCGTTCATAACCGAGCAGCTCATACCAGCTGTCAGAGAAATAGTAGACCATGGTCGACATATCGACATCCCAGATTACCGCATCCGAGGCATAGGTCGCCAGATCGAAGCGCTCGTTGCTTTTCTCCAGATTATTGCGGATCCGTTTGACAAGCTGTACATAAAACAACAGGATTAGAATAAAGGCCAGCAAGACTGCAAACGCGGCGATGATACTGAGCACCAGCTCTTTATAAGTCTCATAGAAGGAAAATGGCTTGTTAATAACCTCGCTGCCCTCCGGCAGCTTTTTCAGGGACACATGGAACCGCTGCAGTTCCTTGTAATCAAAAACATTGCGGACGCTGCTGTTGTTGACGACCGGGATATTGTCCGGACGCTCACCCTGCAGAATCCGCACGGCCAGGCCGGCTGCAGTCTGCCCCTGGATTATTCCGCTGATCAGACTTCCGCCAAAAGCTCCGTGATTCAAGCCGAAATCATAGATATGGTACACCGGAACACTGCTGCTCTTGCCCAGCTCACTTGAGAACCGGTCAAATTCGGCCGTTCTTCCGGTCGAGTCACTAAAATATGTAGTCATAAGCACAATACTGTCTGATGGAAGGGCCGAGACTTGATCTAGAATCTGTTGTCTGGAAAGGCGATTCATCGGATATAGCTGCAGCTCCGGATGAAGTGATGAAATCTGTTCCATCACCATTTGGCCGGTGGAGAGCCCGCTTTCCGAATTGTCATACAAGACATATACTTTACGGAGAGACGGATTGATTTCCAGCGCCATTTGAACTGTATGGACAGGGTTAATCTTTTCGATGACACCGGTAATGTTATTCAAATCATGCAAACTTTCCACACCCAGCTCGTTAATGCCGCTGAATATGACCGGTGCGTTATCCAGAATTTCTTGGCGGTATTTGATGGCGAAGTTCAGTGCAGCATCATCCGTCGTAATAATGGCATCAATATGCATGGATTGATACTTGAGCTTGATCGTCTGATAGAACTGCTTGAGGTTGTCATTGCCGGGGTAACGTTTCCAATCCATATACTCACTGTAAATCACAGGCTGCTCGGCTGCACTCTTGAGCCTCTCTTCAATGCCGGCCCCCTGATCGTCTGTCCAGGCAAACCCTTTATGATAGGAATGCAGCACAAGCACATTCTTAGGCGGCAGTTCCTCTGCACTGGCAGACGCCGGCTGATAAAGGAAACCATACAGCATAAGAAATAACAGGAAACTCTTGAATACCTTGAGATGAGTTTTTCTTAAGCCCATAAGTACACTCCCATTCATCGATCCCAAAGTTAAAACCGGAAGATTTCGACAATAATTAATTCGTTGAAACCCTTCTTCCATCCTCTTTCGCTTGAAAAAAGCGTTAACATTCACTGTGACTGGGCTATGCTACCTATTAATAGGACTGTCTGCTTTAATTATATGGGCAAACGCTGATTTTTGAAATCATTAATAGGATGAATAAGGCCGGTCCCGGATAGACACTGCGCCAGCATCCACGTTAGAATTAATTTGGTTAAGATCCCCTTAGGGACAGGAGGCTAACATTATGCCTACAATTAAAGATGTAGCACTAAAGGCAGGCGTTTCGGTCACCACCGTATCCCGGGTGCTCAACAACAGGGGGTATCTAAGCGAGGAACTGAAGAAAAAGGTTCTGCTGGCGATGGATGAACTGAACTACCGGCCCAATGAGCTGGCCCGTTCGCTCAGCCGTTCAAGGTCCAATATTATCGGACTGATCATCCCCCATGTCTCGCATCCCTTCTTCGGTGAACTTACGGGCTATATTGAGGAGCACGCCTACCGTAACGGCTGCAAGCTCCTGCTCTGCAATTCCTGGCAGGATAAACACAAAGAACTGGAATATATCGATATGCTGCGGTCCAGCCGGGTAGACGGGATTATTATGGGCAGCCATACGCTGGAGGTGGAGGCTTACCAGCAGATGAACCTGCCTCTGGTCACCTTTGACCGGCAGATTTCACCTGATATTCCTTATGTGTGTTCAGATAATTATCTTGGCGGCCAATTGGCTACGACTTTATTAATTGAAAAAGGCTGCCGGAATATCGCCCATATCGGCGGGCATCCCGGCCTGAATATATTATCCGGGCTCCGCGCGGAGGCTTTTGCCGATACCACAGCTGCACATCATGTTCAGCATACTTTGCTGCATACGGATGATAACAGCTTTGATGTCGCAGCGTATGAGCGGCTGCTTGCGCAATTGTTCCGTGAACAGCCCGGCATTGACGGAATCTTTGCCGGCAGCGATATGATCGCCGCCTATGCCCTTAAGGCCTGCATGGAGCGCGGCAGACGGGTCCCCGGGGATGTGCGGATTGTCGGCTATGACGGCATTGCGCTGCGCAATATGCTCGGACTTCCGCTCAGCACGATCCGCCAGCCAATTGAAGCGATGGGCAAGCTGGCCGTGGAGTTAATTATCCGGCAAGTGCATGGAGAAAGCGTCTCCGCAGAGTACATACTGCCTGTTGAACTGGAAGAAGGCGCTACGACATAATAACTGTCCAGCCGGTTATGTCAGGATCATCTATGTCTGTCCCACCACGCTAGAGCCTGCTTCGACAAAATATGAGCTTTAGTCGTCTACTAGGCAACCACTCCTATTTGCTGGGAGCTGTACAACAATATAAGTGAGAGGTAGTGATGATTCATGATCAGGTCTACGATTTCAGAACTGACGCGGCTGTTGACCGCTGTTCCCGAGGCCTTTGCCCGGCTCGATGCTGCAGACGCAGCCGCACCGCGTCCGGGGGGCAAATGGTCCAAGCAGCAGCTGCTCGGCCATCTTTGCGACTCGGCGCTCAACAATCTGTCCCGCTTTATCAAAGTGCAATACGAATCTCAGCCGCTGAGCCTTGCCCTCTACGACCAGAATGAATGGGTAGCCGCCCAGCAGTATGCCGGCACCCCCCGCGAAGAGATCCTATCGCTCTGGATCAGTCTCAACCAGTCCGTCCTGCGGGTGATATCTGGCCTCTCCCCTGCCCAGCTTGAGCTTGTGTTCCGGCTTGAAACTGGCGAAACGGTTACCCTGCAGTGGCTGATTGACGATTATCTGAACCATATGAAGCATCATCTGGGACAGATTTTTCCTGATACGGAGTTATAAGCAGTGCTCTTATACATCGAAATCGTGCAATATAACAGCAAAGCCGCGGTTTCTCCCTTAAGGAGAATCGCGGCTTTAGGTTTGTTGTGTAACAGCTCCGTTATTTCCTGAGCAGCTCCAGGAGCCTCTCCAGGGCCAGCTCTGCGGTTGAAGACAGCAGAAGATCAGCTTCGCCCAGCAGCTCCGCGCTGCCGATGCCCACAGCTGTCATACCGGCAGCCTTGATGGCGGCTATCCCCGCCGATGCATCTTCCACACCAATGCAATTGCCTGGTGTTACTCCAAGCAACTCCGCTGCAGTCAGGAAGATTTCCGGGTCGGGCTTGCCCCTGCGCAGCCCGGCCGGATCGGCTATCGCCTGAAACCGGCGGGCAATGCCGAGCCGCTCCAGAATCAGCGGAGCATTCAGGCTGGCCGAGGCCAGTCCTGCATCAATGCCCCGCTGCGCCAGGGAATCCAGCAGCTCCGGGATACCCGGCAGCAGATGTTCTGGCGTGATGCTGCCGATCATCTGCCTGTAGTGATCGTTCTTCTTCTCTGCCAGCCGAAGCCGCTCTGCTTCCGTTAACTTGAGACCGCTGCCCTCCAGCACAATATCCAGCGATTCCATGCGGCTAACCCCCTTCAGCCGTTCATTCTTTGCACGGCTGAAGGGGATACCCAGCTCATCGGCCAGCGCTTGCCAGGCCTGGTAGTGAAACTCGGCAGAGTCGGTGATCACGCCGTCCAGATCGAAGATTACTGCCTCGAGCTGCCGGGCAAGCGGTATACTCACCGGTTCCTGCGGGAGCAGCGTTAAGATCCGGTCTCTGTGTTTGATCTGAAGGCTAGTGCCTTCCAGTAGTGTATAGACAGCTGCCCCGCTGTCCACGTAGATGTCCAGCAGCTGGCCGCGGACTGTAATCTTGAAGCGGTAGCTCTCCCACTGCTCCGGCAGTGCCGGAGCAAAGCACAGCATCCCATTATACTGCCGCAATCCGCCGAACCCGTTCACAATGGACATCCATGAACCAGCCATAGCGGCCATATGCAGCCCATCCTTGGCGTTGCGGTTAATGTCATCCAGATCCATCCGTACGGTGCGGTCGAAGTAGGCATACGCCCCGGCCAAATCGCCGATTTCTGCCGAGACGATGCTGTGAATGCAGGGCGACAAGGAGGAGTCATGTGTCGTCAGCGGCTCGTAGTACTTATAATTACGGATTTTATCGGCCAGGCTGAACTTGTCTCCAAGCAGGAACATCGCCATTACCAGATCTGCCTGCTTGAGCACCTGGTGGCGGTAGATCACCAGCGGATGATAATTCAGCAGCAGCGGGTATTTATCAGCAGGCGTATTCTCGAAATCCCACTTCCGCTTCGTCAGGAATGTATCATCCTGTGCATAGATGCCCAGTTCCTCGTCAAACGGAATAAACATCTTGCCGGCAGCTTCCTTCCAGCTCTCCGCCTCTTCCATGGACAGGCCAATTGCCTGCCGGAGCCGCTCGTAATCCTCCGGATATTGCTGCTCCAGCAGCCGGGCGGTCTCATAGGCATAGAGGAACTGGTCCTGGACCATCAGATTGGTGTAGGCATTATTATTCACAATTGCCGTGTATTCATCAGGCCCCGTTACGGCATCGATACAGAAGGCTCCGCCCCGGGCCGGATTGAAATGCCCGAGATCCAGCCAGAAGCGCGAGGTTTCAAAGAGAATCTCCGCCCCTTTACTGGCCAGAAAACCAAGGTCTCCCGTCGCCTGCACATATTGCTTGAGCCCATAGGCGATATCTGCGTTGATATGTGCCTGGGCCGTACCCGCCGGAAAATAGGCGGAGTTCTCTTCACCGTCTATCGTACGCCAGGGATACAGTGCACCCTTCTGCGACATCACGGCGGCCCGTTCCCGTGCCTTGCCGAGTGTGGCATAACGGAATTCCAGGAGCGCCCGGCTGACCGCCGGCTGTGTGTACGTAAAGAACGGCAGCATGTACATTTCCGTATCCCAGAAGTAGTGGCCTTCGTACCCTTCGCCGGTCAGTCCCTTAGCGGCAATGTTTGTCACACCATCCCTGCCGGTGGACTGCAGCAGCTGAAACATATTGAAGCGGATGCCCTGCTGCAGTGCGGGATCGCCCTTGATCTCCACATCGG
The DNA here is from genome assembly GCF_031599675.1 of Paenibacillus pedocola. Taxonomy (NCBI): domain Bacteria; kingdom Bacillati; phylum Bacillota; class Bacilli; order Caryophanales; family Paenibacillaceae; genus Paenibacillus; species Paenibacillus pedocola. Next base: position 6,216,227 of record NZ_CP134223.1, read on the forward strand.
TATGTCCCCAGAACTGGTCGAGATACGAATGCTGTTCATCCGCCAGGCCGCTGAAGCCATAGGTTTCAGCCATGCTGAGCACCTTAACGCTCCGGCTCTGCAGCTCCTCTTCAGGGTAGTCCTTCGAGGTATGGTACGTGATATATTTGGTCAATGTCACGGATTCCCCGCTCTGCACCGCAGCTTCGTAACAGGCCCAGATCCGCTGGCCGGTCAGCTGCCGGCTCAGCTCACGGCCGGACTCCGCCTGCAGCCCATGGCTTACAGCCGTCAGCAGGGCAAACCGGGTATGCCGCGTCCGTTGCCGCATCCAGAGGATGTCCGCCGCTTCGTCATAGCCGGCATCTTCCAGCAGCAGGCTGGGTTCGGCACTCCCCGATCCGAGCCGCGGGTCATCGCTGGCCTCAGTGCGGGTAATCTGCCCGTCCAGCGCAGAGACAAAATGCAGCGTGCCGGAGAAATTCAGCGCCGTCACCTTGTATTCGATCGCAGCCAGGTGCTTGTGCTGCAGGGATACCATCCGCCGGATCATCAGCAGCAGGCGGTGTCCCGCCGGCGATTCCCATTCCACCTCGCGGTGCAGTATACCGCTCTTCATATCCAGCCACCGCCGGTAGCGGTGCACGATCCCGCTGTCCAGCCGGAAGGTATGCCCTTCAATACTCAGCTCTATGATCCGCGCATCGGTTACATTTAGCATCGACTGGTTCCGCGCCGGGAGCCCGAAGGCCCCCTCGGGATATACAATCGGCTCAGAGTCATAGAACCCGTTCAGGTAGTTCCCGGCAACCGAGGTGCCAGCCTTTCCATGGTAGCCTTCCTCGAAATTGCCGCGCATGCCGATATATCCGTTGCCGAGCGCAAACACACTCTCACTCCGCTGATTATTCTCATCCTCAATGGCATCCTCGCCAAGACTCCACTCCCGGTAAGGGTACAACGCCGGCGGATGCTCATATGGCTTCATCTTCATGGTAGTCATTCTCCTCCATTCGCTGCTAACCTTTCACGGATCCGCCCATCAGCCCTCTGACGAAATACTTTTGCAGCAGGAAGAAAATCGCCAGCGGCATCAGCATCGAGATGAATGCAGCGGAAGTCAGCAGATGCCAGTCATTGCCCCGTGAGCCGACCAGATCCGCAATCTTCATCGACATGACCTGAACGGAAGGCTGGTTGCCGATAAAGATCAGCGACACCAGATAATCATTCCATACCCAGAGGAACTGGAAGATGCCGATGGAGGCCAGTGCAGGCACGGACAGCGGCAGAATCAGTCTGCTGAATATCGTGAAATGGCTCGCCCCGTCGATAAACGCCGACTCGAACAAGTCCTTGGGCAGCTGGCTGATAAAGTTATACATAAAGTAGGTAACCAGCGGCAAGCCGAAGGCGGTATGCGCCAGCCAGATACCGAGGTAGCTGCCGTTCAGCCCGAGCGCCGTGTAATCCTTCAGCACCGGAATCAGTGCAACCTGAATCGGAATGACCAGCATGGCTATGATGATCACGAATAAGGTTTTGCGGCCCGGAAAACGCAGCCAGGCAAAGGCATAGGCGGCAAAAGAGGCAATCAGCACCGGAATAACTGTAGCCGGAACTGCTATCGTCAGCGTATTCCAGAACGCCTGCGATAAACCTGTGCCCTTCTGCATCGTTTCACTGCCATCGGCTTCCTTGAGTTTATACTCCTTGCCGGACAGCACATTGTTATAGTTGTCGAGCGTCAGATCAGGCGTTGTCTTCCACCCCTGCTCCTGCACATTAATTGTGCGTGCCCGGCGGTTTTCCCAGATCAGGCGGCTGTCGTCTGCCTTCACGCCCGCTTTTAACTGGTCATCGCTGTAGGTCTTGCCGTTTACCTCAATCGGCCCCCGCAGATCCACATCCTTGGACAGCTGCAGGGTCTCGCCTGCCGTCCATTCCTGATGGGGGAATACCTTCCACCAGCCGGTCTGCAGAATATCCGCTGCCGGACGGAAGGAGGAAATAAAGAGCCCCAGTGTCGGAAGCAGCCAGATGAAGCAGATGAAGCCGAGTATAAGGTTAACTACCGTTTTGCTGCCTTTTCTTTTCTTTTTGCCGACCATTAGAATCCCCCCTGCTTGCGGAACTGGCGCAGATTAATCAGAATGACAGGCAATACCGCGATCAGGAGCACAATCGCCAGCGTTGAGCCGTAACCGAAATTACGGTACATGAAGAACTGCCGGTAGAACTGCGTCGCTACTACTTCTGTATCGTATTGACCTCCCGTCATCACCATGACGACGTCAAATATTTTCAATGTAAAGACGATGATCGTTGTAGTTACAGTGAGGATGGTTGAAGAGATGAACGGAATCATAATCCCGAAGAAAATCTTCACCTCACCGGCGCCGTCGACGCGTGCTGCTTCGAGAATATCGTCAGGAACGCCTTTGATTGCTGCAGAAAAGATAACCATTGCAAACCCCGTCTGCATCCAGATCAGGATGATAATAAGGAAGAAATTATTCCAGGGCTGCAGCATACTCGTCCAGGCCTGCGGTTCACCGCCGAAATAAGTGACCATCGCGTTCAGCAGTCCGATCTGCTCATCACCCGGCTGATAATAATAGACAAACTTCCAGATAACGCCTGCGGCGACAAAGGAAATGGCCATTGGCATGAAAATGATCGATTTGGCGATTTTCTCGTAGCTGCTGCGGTCGGCCAGAATGGCAATAAGCAGCCCGAAACAGACACAGGCCAGCGTGCCGACAAACACCCACAGCAGATTGTTACGCAGGGCCGTAGCCATCAAGTGGTCGCTGAAGATCGCGGCATAGTTGCTGAGTCCCACGAATTTCTCTGAAGAAGCGTTGAAAAAACTTAAGTATAGGGTCCGCAGCGCGGGCAGGATTAACAGCCAGCCGAGGATAATGACCGCAGGTCCGATAAAAATATAGGGAAGCACTTTTCTGCGGATATGATCAGGGTACTGTTCAACTGCCCAGGTCAGGGTGTAGTAGATCAGATAAACACCCAGCACGCCCCACAGCACCGCCAGAACGGCAGTCAGGAGCGGATTAAGCGTGGAATCACGGAAAAACATGAAGATCAGCCCGTTGACAACGATGTTCGCGAGCAGCACGCCGAGTGATAGCAGCACCGCCCTGGCGCTGATTCTCTGCTTGGCCTGCGTACCCGTAACCCCGGGCTTCGGCTTTAATTGTGCATCCATAGTAGCTCCTCCTATAAGTTTTGCGCGGCAAAACTTGCTTCGTAAGCATACGCTTGGTTTTGCGCAGCAAAACTCTTTTCGTAAGCGGTCAAACATATAAAAAGAGGGGCAGGATGTATTCACAGCAGTCTGCCCCTCTTCCAATCCATGGCGTGCCTGAGATTCGCCTGCCTTACCTTGTACTCTTAGTTGTTCCAGCCGGACTGAATCTGTTCCAGTGCCTGATCCAGCGTAGCTGTACCGCTCACGTAGTCCGTCATGCCTTTCCAGAACGTTCCTGCGCCCACCTTACCCGGCATGAGGTCGGAGCCGTCGAACCGCAGGGTCGAAGCATCCTGTACCAGCTTCGCCATCCGGCGGTCGGACTCGGATTGGTACCAGTCGAGCGAAGCGTCATTCATTGGAGCGATTACGCCGCCTGATTGTACCCAGCTCTTGATCGATTCGCCTGTGGTGAAGAATTCCATAACCGCACGCACTTCCGGACGGTCATTGAACATTGCATAGATGTCACCGGCTACAAGTACCGGTTTGCCGTACTGCTCATCAATCGGCGGCAGGTAGAACCAGTCGTAGTCTTCATCAACCTTGGCCGTTTCCGGGAAGAAGCTCGTAATAAAGTTTCCGATCAGGTTGAACCAGGCCTTTGGCGGATTCTCGAACATTGGCTTCGGCGCGTCCCCGAAGGCTGTAGTTACAATCGATTTGGTGCCGCCGTATACATAATCTTTGTTAAGCCAGATCTTAGACATAATTTCCACTGCGTTTTTCACTTCTGGAGAAGTAAACGGCAGCTCGCCGCTGACCCACTTGTCATAATTCTCCGGTGTTGTCGTACGCAGCATGATATTTTCGATCCAGTCCGTTGCCGGCCAGCCTGTAGCTGCACCGCTCTCAATGCCGATCGCCCATGCCGGATCGCCATCCTTGGCAATCTGCTCCGTGAGCGCCATCAGCTCATCCCAGGTCTGTGGAACCGTATAACCTGCTTCATCAAACTGCTTCTTCGGATACCAGACCAGACTCTTCACATTGCTGCGGTTCCAGATTCCGGCCATGATCTTGCCGTCTTTTCCGTCCATGGTGGACATGTCAAGCCAGCTCTGATTGTAATTGCCCTTGAGCTTCTCCTGATCAAGCACACCGGTCAGGTCCACCACCTTGCCGGTTTTGGCAATGGAGGCGAGCAGGCCCGGCTGCGGGAAATCAGCGATATCCGGCGCGTTGCCGCCATCAACCCGGATGTTGATCGTAGCTTCAAACTCTTTCGAGCCTTCATATTGAATATCAATGCCGGTTTTTTCTTCGAATTCTTTGATACTGCTCTCAAACTTCACTTGGTCGGCATCCACAAATGGCCCGAACATCGTTACTTTGGTTCCTTTATATTCACCTTTCATCGCTAATTCCAGCGGGCTTCCGGTTGCCGTGCCTTCCGCATTATTCGTCGATGGCTGGTTGTTATCAGTAGCTGGTGTTTCCGTTGCGGCCGGCGGATCGGTTGGTGCAGCAGCATTATTGTTGTTATTTCCGCCGCATCCGCTCAGCATCATGGTGAAGGATAAACACAGAATCATAGCGAGTGACAGTTTACGTCCTGGTGCTTTCTTCATTTTTTCATACATCCCCTTATAATTGTATTAGAGACTGCATTTTATCTGCCTGTTTCCGGGAATCTCCCTCGTCCGCCCGCTGATCCACCTCCTTGCAAAGCTTTTCAAAAATGGGTTCACAGCCTGATTTCACCTAAATATGCTCATCACCGAGACTTAAATATAACGCTTACATTTCCATATTATCATATAATGTATGCGTTTCCAACTATCACCCCGCATAATTAGTCCTTTTTTTTATTTCAATATTTAAATTTAGTAGTGAACTGTAGAAATTCCCCTTAAGGTGTCGGAACAAACCGGCATTAAGTACTGTTAAATCAGGCTTTATTGCAGTGATCCTTACGGGTTGGACATCTGAAAAGCTTTTCATAATAGAATGGAAACGTCCTTGCCATCCTTATGCAAAGACAGCGGCGTTTCATCATACAGACCGGCATCAGCTTATTTCTCCCGGGAGGATTCTCTCACAATTAGCTTATGCTCCATTTTTTCTTTCATTACAGCAACACTGCCGGTAGTCAGCAATTCATGCAGCTTCTCGGCAGCACGGTAGCCAAGCTGGTAGATCGGTTGAGCGATGGTCGTCAGTTTGGGAATAAACATGCCGGACATCCGCAAATTATCAAATCCGATTACGGATACCTGCCCCGGTACCAGGATATTGCGGTCCTTGAGATAAGAGATCGTCCCCATAGCGAACTCATCAGCCACACAGAAGACAGCAGTAAGCTCCGGGTAATCACTGAACAGCTCATGCGATGCCTGATAGGCATGCTCAAAGCGGTGGTTTGCGTACTTGATCTTCTCCACATTCTGCTCCAGCCCGAATTCCGTAAGCGCTCTGACAAACCCGGCAACTCGCGGCGGGCCGGATACCGAATTATCGTGATTGAAGCCGATCATGCCGATTTCCTTGTGTCCCAGCTCGATAAGGAATTTCACGGCCTCGTAAGCCGCCAGCTCATCATCCACCTCTACAGATGGAACCTCGTATTCATCAGAATGCGACGACACCAGCACAAAAGGAATTCTGCAATCCACCAGCTTCTCATAATACTCCGGATAGAGCACATCACTGGCGAACACGATCCCATCCACCTGCTTCTCATGGAAAGTATCAATATAGGACAGCATCCGCTCCTTGTCACGGTCGGTATTGCAGATCATCAGGCTGTAACCGAGCTTAATGCAGGCATCCTGCATCCCGCGGATCACTCCTGCAAAATACAGGTTCTCAATATCGGGAATGAGCAGGCCAAGTGTAAAAGACTTCTTGTAAATTAACCCGCGCGCAAACGCATTGGGCTGATACTTCAGCTCCTTAATGGCCTCAATGACCCTGTTGCGCTTGCCTGGTACTACCGTCTCCGGCGCATTCATAACACGGGATACGGTACTGATCGACACCTCCGCTAATCTGGCGACATCTTTAATTGTTGGTTTCATAGACGTAACTTCCTTTTTTAGAAAAGCTTTTCAAAGCGATTATAGCAAGGCCTCAGTAAATTGACAATAGAATTTATTAACCGCTTACATTTTATTTTTTGAGGCTTATAAAGCTATTTCAATGCTCATTCTCTTGAGTAGAGCTGCAATTTTTATAGACCAAGCCCTTCCTCTCTGAAAAGCTTCTCAAATTAGCTTCTGCAGCTGCCCTAGCCGCATCTGAACGAAAAAGGCCCTCACTGAGGGAAGCCTTCTGTAGTTCCTGAGGCGGAACAGTGCGGCTGGCTGAAAGATCGGTTTGGGTTGTCGTGGCTTGCTAGGTTGAGCTGGCGGTTGCTTAGCTAACCTCCCTTGATCTCAGTAGTTGGAATTTCTCCAACTACTTTTCTCTCGTCGGGTCCCGGTCAGAGCTTAATTGGATTTCCTCCAACTATTTCCTTTACTATGGATCAAAATCAGCAGATTACAGGCATTTAGCTGGAGGAATTCCACCTATATTCTGCTTTTAGGCGAAAATGGATGAATTAGTTGGAGGATTTCCCACTAGGTTTTTTGCGGGAAAGTCCAGTCCTTCTGATAAGCCAGTCCATCCGCCGCAGGACTATCCATAGATCATACGCCATAACCTTCAGTTCCAAAACTGTATTATAGACCTCATTCTTCTCTCCTCGCTTTGTTATTGCAATGTTTCTTCACAGCTTATGTCGTTGTCTCATTATCACCATATCTCCTTCTCTCAGCTGGCTTCCTCCTGGCTTCCTCCTGGCTTCCTCCTGGCTTCTCATTCCTTACTCACTTCCCGACGGACATGAGCTTACTTAAAGTGTGTAAATAATATTATTTCATGTTATAATTGCCGGGTAGATCAATTCATAGCTGCAAATACTGCTGTAAGATGCTTAAGCCTATAACTTGGAGGGATTATTGTGAAACAACTGCGGGACATTCCCATTTCCGTGCTGGATCTCGCTCCGATTGTGGAGGGCGGAACAGCTGCGGATTCACTGCATAACACATTAGATTTAGCACGCCATGCCGAAGGTTGGGGCTATCACCGCTATTGGCTGGCGGAACATCATAATATGACCGGAATTGCCAGCTCGGCTACCTCTGTCGTTATCGGGCATGTAGCTGCCGGAACCAAGAGCATCCGTGTGGGTTCCGGGGGCATCATGCTTAGCAACCATGCACCGCTCATGATCGCTGAGCAGTTCGGAACACTGGAATCCCTGTTTCCGGGACGTATTGATCTCGGGCTTGGCCGTGCACCCGGCTCTGACCAGGCGGCTGCAAGAGCACTGCGGCGCGGCCTCGGCAGTGACGGCAGCGAATTTCCTGAGCAGCTGAGTGAGCTCAGAGCCTACTTCGATCCGAACGGCGCGGGTTCACGTCCGCTCGGGGTGCGCGCTACACCGGGCGAAGGCTTGAACGTACCGATCTGGCTGCTCGGATCAAGCGGGTTCAGCGCACAGCTTGCGGGTCAGCTGGGCTTGCCGTTTGCTTTTGCCAGCCACTTTGCACCGGATTATCTGCTGCCTGCACTCCATTTGTACCGCAGCAGCTTCAAGCCGTCGGCCACACTCGACAAGCCGCATGTCATGGTTGGTCTAGGAATTACCGCCGCCGACACCACTGGAGCAGCACGCTGGCTGGCCACTTCACAGCAGCAGCAGTTCCTGAACATTATCCGCGGCCGCACCGGCAAGCTCCAGCCACCGGTTGATGACATGGAGAGCCTATGGTCTCCCCAGGAAAAAGCGCTCCTGCTCGATAAGCAGAAATATTCCATTGCCGGAGACAAAGCCTATATCAAGGAGCGTCTCCTGCAGGTGCTGGAGGAAACCGGGGCGGATGAATGGATTATTGCCTCGCAGATTTATGACCATACAGCACGGTTACGTTCCTACGAGCTGGTAGCTGAGCTAATCAAGGACAACTAAAACGAATTTCCGCTTGAATCATTAGCAAGGAGATTACCGGGGGATAGGGAACTATCACTTTCTTCCGGATAATCTCCTTGTTTTTTGTGTTTTGTTCTTAATAAAAAACCTTGGTTTCCGATATAACCAAAGAAATAATTAGAAAACTGAAGCTATCACCTGATATTACCCTGAAAGTATATATATATTGCCCATTTTCAAGGATTTAAGGTGCTCCTATCGTTTTTGTTTATTTAAATTATTGATTATACTGTAATTATTCGTTATAACGAACATACATATGACCATACTATCTATAAGTACTGTTTCAATAGGCTGTAACACCTCAACATAGTAGTCCTCCAAAATACCACTTATATCGACAAGGTATGGGGAAACAGCATAGATCCGGCGGATTCTTGTCGGGCTGTGCGGGGGCAGCGTTGCTTTCCAGAAGAAAGGGGCGGAGGAAAGTGAAGAAAAGATATCATATGACCATAATTGGCGCCTACATTCTAATTGTTCTGATCGGCGTTATCTGGCATGCCGGAGGTGTAAGTGCAGAGGACACGATTAAACTCACTGTCAATTCGCATACTAAAAGTACCGCCATTATGAGTAATATGCAGCCGGGAGACAAGAGTGCCTCAGAATATACGGTTATTAACGAAGGGTCAGAGCCGTTTGATTACTTTGTAGACTTCGAATTTCTCTCCGGAGACGTGGAATTGTACAATATTCTGCAAATGACGCTGCAAAAAGGGGGAGTAATCCTCTATTCCGGAGTGATGAGCCATGCGGAGGGCCGTGTAGCTATAGGATCACTCCCCGGTGGCGGAACGGAAGCGATTCAAATGGATGTAGTATTTCCCGCCGAGGCGGGCAATGAGTTCCAGGGGAAGAAGGTTGGCGTTGCCTTTAACTTCACTGCCTCCGCTTCACCGCAGCCGTCAACGGAACCTAGCCCTACACCTTCCGCTTCTGCTTCACCAGGGCCATCCAATGGAGCCAGTCCGACGCCTTCCAGTTCCGCTTCACCGGAGCCGTCAAGCAGCCCTAGCCCTGCACCGACATATACCTCCATCCCTGGCGGTTCGCAGCCACCGTCGTCATCGCCTGCTCCGTCAGCAACCTCGGCTGTGACAGCTACACCAGGGACAGATGAAGTTACTTTTACTGATGCACCTGTTCCACTCGGTGGCGACAATGCTCAAGCAACGCCTTCTCCGGGCTCAGGAAGCATAGCTGCCGGCAGTTCGCCTACTCCGTCTTCTGATCCCGGGGTGACGGTGGACGATGACGAGCTCCCGCTCTCCCCACCGGACGGCGCCGATAAACTGCCCGATACGGCAGAACCGTGGTATAACCTGATCTTAATCAGTATGGCGGTAGCGATCCTCAGCATCATCGTGCTGCGCAGACTGAATTCGAAGAAATAAGCCTAAGGGCTGAAGGTCGGAGGAGAGAGTATGAGGATGCGTTCCGGGGTAGCTTTTGCCGTGAAGCTGATCTTCCTGCTCTCTCTCTGTGTGCTGGTGTATTCTGCCGTGCAAATCTTCAAAGCGCCCGTGGAAGCCCGTCATGCCCTGGAGGATTGGGCGAAAAAGAGGGAGGAAGCTCCCCGCCTGATCGTCCCGGAAGATGAAACTCCGCTTCCCGCCGGTATGATCAGCCTTCCCGGGCAACCGGACGATTCCAGCGCCAGCACCGGCACCAGCCAATCCGGTACCACCTATACGGAGGGCGAAGTCATCGGAGAGATCTATTTTCCATCGCTGAACAAAAGAGTTGCCATCCTCGAAGGAACACAGCGTCCGCAGCTGAAGAGAGGGGCCGGACACTACACGGGAAGCGCAGTAGTGGGCACAAGCGGCAACAGCGTGCTGGCCGGTCATCGCGATACAGTGTTCCGCGGCCTCGGCAGCCTCAAAGAACATGATCTTATCGAGGTAGAGACGGTAGACGGCAAGTTCGTGTATGAGGTTACAGGCAGTACGATTGTAGATGGCGAAGAGCGGGGGGCCATTAAAGAGAGCAATACACCTATCCTTACGCTAATCACCTGCTATCCGTTCAGCTATGTCGGCTCAGCGCCGGAACGCTATTTGCTATCCGCCTCACTGATCCGCCGGGAGCCGCTGCTTCAGGAACAGAATTGAGATTTTTCTTAAGCAGCAGGACCTGCAAAAGATGAGTCCCCGCACAGAACATGCTAATATAGAACTGCGGCAAAAAGAAGCGGCTGTACCGGCCATCAGCCGGACGGCCTGTTTCTGCGGGAAGGTTCTGGCTTACGGACAGAGAATTCTATACTTACATGTTGTTAGATGAAGAGGAGATGACTTGAATTGAAGGATGAACTGATTAAGCGGTTCGTTTCGTATGCGGAAATAGATACCCAGTCTGATGAAGAGAGCGATACCTGCCCCTCCACTCCCGGTCAGATGGAGCTGGCCCGCAAGCTGGTTTCTGAACTGCAGGAGCTGGGTCTTACGGAAGTGACGGTGGACGAGCATGCCTATGTTATGGCTACCCTGCCTGCGAACAGTGACAAGGATGTTCCAACCATCGGTTTCCTGGCCCACCTGGATACGGCAACCGATTTTACCGGAGCGAATGTGAAGCCGCAAATCATTGAGAACTATGACGGCGGGGATATCGTGCTGAACCCGGAGCTGAATATCGTCCTGTCAACGGACAGCTTCCCGGAGCTGCCTGAATACAAAGGGCATACGCTGATTACAACCGATGGCACCACACTTCTGGGGGCAGACAACAAAGCCGGAATCGCCGAGATCATGACTGCCATGGCCTATCTGCTGGCCCACCCTGAAATCAAACACGGTAAAATCAGAGTCGCCTTTACTCCTGATGAGGAAATCGGACGCGGACCGCATAAGTTCGATGTTGCCGCCTTCGGCGCCTCTTATGCCTACACTGTAGACGGCGGGCCGCTCGGTGAGCTGGAATACGAGAGCTTCAATGCCGCTGCCGCCAAAATCAGCTTCAAGGGCGTGAACGTTCACCCCGGAACCGCAAAGGGCAAAATGGTGCACTCCTCGAAAATCGCTATGGCCTTCCATCTAAGACTGCCTGCGGGTGAAGCACCTGAATTCACAGACGGCTATGAGGGCTTTTACCATCTGATCTCCATGCAGGGCTCGGCGGAGCACAGCAAGCTGGCTTATATTATCCGTGACTTTGACCGCGCGAACTTCGAGAAGCGCAAGGCGAATATCGCCGCTATCGTCGATGAATTCAAATCTACCTACGGCGATGACAATGTGGTGCTGGAAATGAATGACCAGTACTATAATATGCGCGAAAAAATCGAGCCGGTCCGCCATATCGTCGACATCGCCCACGAAGCGATGGTGAGCCTCGGCATCTCGCCGGTGATCCGCCCGATCCGCGGCGGTACGGATGGTTCACAGCTGTCCTATATGGGGCTGCCAACGCCGAACATTTTTACCGGGGGAGAGAACTTCCACGGCAAGTTTGAATACGCCTCAGTCGATGTGATGCTGAAGGCCGTAAACGTAATTGTAGAAATCGCTAGACTGTTTGAGCAAAAAGCCTAGCTGCACGCTTCTCACCGCAGCAGAAGAGGCACAATCTGCAGCGAATACGAAAACCCCCTCTATACTCCCGCCGCTTCGCGGAAGTATAGAGGGGGTTTGTTTGTATATTCTGAAACGGACTGAGGGAGACCTTATATCCGCCTGAAGCTGCATTCCGGAAAGCTAACGGACCCAAATGCACTTATTGACGGCGATTGGCCCGAAATCGGGCTGCCGGAACGGCCATAGCTGAACTATAGTCCGTTAGCTTAAGCCTTAACCGGCAGCCAGCCCGGTGCGTTTGTGATGGCGCCCCAGAGCGGATCAGGGATCACAAGCTCGCCTTGCGCTGCAAGATCCAGTTCCGTCTTAATCTCACCGGTGCGGCCTTCTGCTACCTTCTGCACCCAGTCCGGTTCGATCAGCAGCGGGCGGCCCAGAGCCACCAGATCAATGCCGGTGTCCAGACTCTTCAGTGCATCTTCCGCCGTATACAGTGAACCGACGCCGATGACCGGTACGGCACCGCCGGCACGGTCAACAATCTGTTCAATTCTCGGCCGGCCGTCTTCCGTGCCGCGGCGCGGCAGCGACCACAGCTCCATGAGCGATGCATGCAGATAATCCAGTCCTTCCCCTTTGAGCGCATCAATCAGCGCAAAGGTCTCAGCCATCGTAATTCCCGGTGTTTCCGGTTCCTCCGGGGAGAAGCGGTAGCCGACCAGAAACGGCGAGGAGGCATATTCACTCACGACGCGTTTCACTTCGCGCAGAACGGCGAGCGGGAAGGTCAGGCGCTTCTCGAGGCTTCCGCCCCAGCGGTCTTCGCGGATATTGGAATGCGGGGAGAAGAACTGCTGAACCAGATATCCGTTTGCTCCATGGATTTCCACACCATCGAAGCCAGCAATAATCGCCCGGCGGGTAGCCGCCCCGAAATCGGCGATAATGACTTGAATCTCTTCATCGGTCAGCGTACGCGGCACCGGTCCTTGCCCGCCGCCCGGCAGCTCCGATGGAACACTGCTTGCACTGACAGTCTGGCCATCCGGCAGCAGGTCAGGCGGGCACTGGCGTCCGCCGTGGAAAATCTGCAGCACAGCCTTGGCTCCCTCACCCTTAATAGCATCCGCCAGCTCGCGCAGGCTTGGAATCAGCTCATCACTGTCGGCACCGAATTCACCGGGGAAGCCTTTCCCGCTCCGGCTCACATACACACAGGCCGTGATGACCATGCCGACGCCTTTGGAGCGGCGGATATAATAATCAATTTCCGGCTTAGAGACCGTGCCATCTTCATTGGAAGAGAAGTTGGTCATCGGGGCCATAACCACCCGGTTTTTCAGTGTAATTCCATTTTTGAAGCCGTAGGAGTCCAGCAGCGGACTGTAATTGGATTGCGTCATGTCTAATTCCCTCCATTATTATTATCTATATAGTATGCGGCAGGCACCGTTCAGCAGTGAACACCAAGCAGAGCCCCGCAATTACTCAGCTTCAGCTGCATCCTTCCAGATCACTTTGTTTCCGTAGTTTTTGCCCCAGTCATACATCATGCGCAGGACAGGCAGCAGGCTCTGCCCGTATTCTGTCAAAGAATATTCTACTCTCGGAGGGACCTCGGCATACACCTTCCTCAGCACAAGCTGGTCTTCCTCCAGCTCACGAAGCTGATTGGTCAGCATTTTTTGCGTAATATGGGGAATCAGCTTTTTCAGCTCGCTGAAGCGTTTGGTTCCTTCAAGGCCCAGATGCCATAGGATAATCAGCTTCCATTTCCCGCCGATAACGGCGAGTGTAAGCTCCTTCTCACAATTGATTTCCTTCAAATTGATACGGTCCTTAATATCCGTTGCCAAGAGATGCGTCCTCCTTTCGTCCTTTACCATCATACTACAAAACACCCGGGCGCCGCACATCCCCAGCAGGAGCCCGGACCATCACAAAACAGCCTGCCCGGAAACCCGGACAGGCTGTTTTGTGATGTTATTCAAGATTAGCATGCTTGCCGAACATCTGGCTGGTTGTCTGGCCGGTCCATTCCATCAGCTGCAGAATGACCGCATCATAGAACAGCAGCAGTGTCTGTTCGAACAGGGACGCCATGGGCTGGATGGTGGCCCGCTCCCCGCCGGCCTCCTTGGCAACACCCGGCAGCTTCACCGTGTAATCGGCCAGACTGCCGAGAGTAGACTCCGGCGCTATTGTTACCAAGGCAACCGCAGCGCCGAGCGCCCGGGCTCTCTCCGCCATGGCGATCAGGCTTTTCGTTTCTCCGGAGCCGGAGCCGAGGACCAGTACGTCTCCGGCCTCAATGCCCGGGGTCACGGTTTCACCGACCACATAAGCCGCCCGGCCGGCATGCATCAGCCGCATGGCGAACGCCCGGCCCATCAGCCCGGAGCGGCCTGCGCCAGCCACAAAAATCTTACCGGAACGCTGCAGCAGCCCGGCGAACGCCTCAGCCCCGCCGGCATCCAGCTGCGCAGCCGAACGCTCCAGCTCCTTCACGATCTCCTGCGCGTAGCTCACTGTATCCATAGGAGCATTAGGCCTGGCTGACGAGACGCTTCATTTCGGCTGCCGCTGACCTTTGATCGCTTTCACCGGTAATGCCCCCGCCGACGATGACAAGATCTGGACCGGCTGCAATAACTTCCGGCAGTGTGCTCAGCTTGATGCCGCCGGCAATCGCCGTCTTGGCCTGTTTGACGACACCCTTGATCGCCTGCAAATCAGCAAAGGAGTTTTTGCCCTCAGCCTGATGGTCATAACCGGAGTGAACGCAGACATAATCTACACCAAGTGCGTCTACCTCAGCAGCCCGGCCGGCAACATCCTTCACGTTGATCAGGTCGACCAGAATCGCACGTCCGCTTTTTTTCGCTTCCTCAACAGCACCTTTAATAGTCGAGTCATCAGACACACCAAGTACAGTCACGATATCCGCTCCCGCTTCAGCCGCCTTCATGACTTCATACCCGCCTGCATCCATGATTTTCAGATCCGCAAGCACAGTCAGTGCGGGAAAAGCGTCCTTAATCGCTCTAACTGCATGCAATCCCTCATTAATGACAATCGGCGTGCCGATTTCCACCACATCAATAAATTCTGCCACCTCCGAGACGATTTCCTTAGCTCCGGCGATATCGACAAGATCGAGCGCTAACTGCAATTTCATATATAAATGCTCCTTTTCAATATATTTTTGTAAGTGCTGCACTAAGTGTAAGTTCAAGCATTCCAAAAAGGAAGTAGGCACTTTCCCGTATTGTAGTTACCCGGAGGATACTATTGGACTCTATATGGCTCTGAACAGTGGCAGCTCTGAAAGAAAAACGTATAAAATTTTCATTATTTTCGTAAAAATACTGCAATTTCATAAAAGCTGTGCTAACATACACTGGATTCGCAATAAAGATTAATGACCAGCAATCATTTAAAGAGGTGCATAGATGAAAGAAACGAAAGCGCAAGAGTTCAATCTGATGAAGCTCACCTGGCCGATATTCCTGGAATTATTCCTGTTCATGCTGATGGGCAGCGTGGATACATTCATGATCAGCTCGGTATCAGACGATGCCGTATCCGGTGTCGGGGCGGCGAATCAGATTATTGCCATGGCTATACTGGTACTCAGTGTAATCGGCAATGGCGCAGCTATCGTCGTCTCCCAATATCTTGGCTCGAGGAAGCCCCAGGAGGCGGCCAATGTGACCGGCAATGCCATCACGCTGAATCTGGCCGTAGGTATTATCCTCAGCACAATACTGCTGCTGTTCGGCGGTAATCTGCTGACCGCCCTGAATGTAACAGGTGATATCTCGTGCATGCCAAAGTGTATATGAATATCGTCGGAGGCGCGATCTTCCTGCAGGCGCTGCTTAATGCCCTGGCGACTACCATCCGCACACACGGCTTCACCAAGCAGACGATGATGGTCTCCCTGCTGATGAATGTGATCCATGTGGTCGGCAACTACCTCCTCATCTTCGGACATTTTGGCTTGCCTGCACTCGGTGTGCAAGGAGCTGCAATTTCTACAGTAACAAGCCGGCTGATCTGCCTGGTGCTATTCTTCCTGCTGCTCTACCGGATTATGGACGTAAAGGTCAAATGGGCTTATTACATCCGCCTGTCCAAAAAGTATGTGCTGCAAATTCTCAAAATCGGTATTCCGTCCGCTTTTGAATCGATTACCTACCAGTCGTGCCAGCTTGTATTTACTCTATACATTACTTACCTTGGTGCTGAAGCCATGGCCACCCGCCAATATGCCCTGAATATCTCCAGCTATATTTTCCTGTTCAGCGTGGCGGTGTCGATGGGAACTTCCATTATTGTCGGCCATCTTGTCGGTGCCAAACGGCCGCAGGAAGCCTATTCGCGGGTATTTACGAGTGTGAAGTGGGCACTGCTTGTCACCATAATTATGGATGCTGTTGTCATTCTGTTCCGCGTCCCCCTGTTCGGACTGTTTACCGATAATGAGTCGATTATTATGATGGGTGCGCAGGTGATTCTGCTCAGCTTCTTCCTGGAAACGGGCCGCACCTGCAATCTCGTGATCATCAACTCCCTGCGGGCCTCGGGCGATGCCAAGTTCCCGGTATACATGGGCCTGATCTCGATGGTGTGCATGAGCCTGCCGCTCGGTTATGTGCTGGTGTTCCAGCTTCACCTTGGCCTCGCCGGCGTATGGATCGCCACCGCCTTTGACGAATGGGTGAGGGCTGTTATTATGTATTTCCGCTGGAAAAGCAGAGCCTGGGAGAAGCACGGTCTGATCCAACATGACACCGAGGCGCAGCCTGTGAATTCTTCTGCTGCCGCAGCACATTAAACTTGTACACCAAAAAGCGGTCCGCCAAGGTCTAATGACCTGACGGACCGCTTTTTTATTCTATAGCAATTTCCGTAAACACCGTATATCTAAGGAACAGGTAACGGGTTGTCCACCTTCAAATGCCCTTCTCGGCGGCTTCCTTATGCTTAGTAGCGAATTCTTCGGGGGTCACCGCTTTGGCGAACAGTGCCTGGATCATGTCCAGATGGACCTGGGCAGCACCCGGCTTCATCTGCACATCAGCGAACAAAGTAATGCTGCTGGCATTATTCAGTTCATTGAGCAGATCCACGTAGAGCTGGGGCAGATTGCTGTTCGCCGTATCCACCTTAGTTGCCGGTATCACGCCGGCAGTAGTCACGGAATCCTCGCCCCACTTCGATACGAAGTATTCCACGAATGCCTTGGCCTCTTCCTTCACCTTGGACGCTTCGGAAATGAACAGCCCGACACCGGGACCGCCAACCCAGCTGTTAATATTACCTTTGCCGCCAGCGACAGTCGGGAATTTGAAGAAGCCGACCTTGTCCTTGAACTCCTGCGGAATATCCGGGTTGGTCGTGAAATTCGGCAGCTCCCAGGTTCCCGTCAGGTACAGGGCCGCCTTTTCGTTTACAAATTCGGACTTGCCTTCATCGTTGGACAAGCCGTTAAAGCCTTTGTTGAAGGCGTCCATATCAACCAGCGTCTGCACTTCGGCAGCCGCCTGGATCAGACCCGGATCTTCGAAGGAGCCTGTCCCATTGGTGGCCTTCTTAAGTGTATCGCTGCCGGCAATCCGGTCAGCCAGATACATGTACCACAGGGATCCTGTCCAGCGGTCCTTGTTCCCCAGCGCAATCGGGGCTATGCCGTTATCGGCCAGTGTTTGTATAACCTGCTTCAATTGTTCATAGGTGGCCGGAACCTTTAAATTATATTTTGCAAAAATATCCTTGTTGTAGTAAATCGGTGAGATGTTCAGCTCGATGGGCAATGCATAGGTTTTGCCGCCCACCATGTAAGCTTCCGTCGTACCGGCAACAAATTTATCCTTCAGCCGGTCACCGCTCAGAATATCATCCAGCGGGGCGAACAATCCGCCTTTGACATAAGGCTCCATGAAGCCCGCCGCCCAAGTAATTCCTACATCCGGAAGCTCGTTGGAAGCAGAGAGCACCTTGAGCTTATTCTTATACTGTTCATTCTCGAGCACCTCCTGTTTAACGGTAATGTTCGGATGCTCGTTCTCGTATTCATCTATAATCTGCTCTACCAGCTTATTCTGCTGTGCCGAGCTGGCCGCCGGCCATAAGTGCATCATAGTGATCGTGACTTTTGGTTCAGGAGCTCCATTGACTGTATCCTTACTTCCGTTGTTGCTCTTACCGCCGCAGCCAGCAAGCACGAGCGCAAGCAGGAGACACCAAATCAGGCCTATAGTCAACTTGTCCCTTGGCATTGCTATAACCTCCATTGTTTTCGGCTGCGCCAACTGTAACCGTTATCAAGTAAATTCTAGCATTCTGCTTGGAGGCTTATAAGACCAAATATATTGGCAAAACTTCCACTTTTATTGGATTTCCGTCTGATTGTCCTCTATGTGCTGGTTCCGGTAACGGCTCGGACTGATGCCCTCCAGGGACTTAAACACCTTGATAAAATACTTGTCTGTCTTATAGCCTACACGTTCACCAATCTCGCCGATGGACAGCCGTGACTGCAGCAGCATCTCTTTAGCCCGCTGAATCCTCAGGCGCGACAGATATTCACTGAAGGGCACCCCGGCCTGTTCCTTGAACAGGACACTGAAGTAACTGGCATTCAGGTGAATGCGCGCGGCAACCTCAGCCATCGTCAGCTGCTCATGCAGATGCTGCTCCACATAAGCGATCGCCTCCCTTACCGGTTCCCCCATTCCGCTTCCGTCCGGATCAATCTGGAACAGCTTCGGATCGACGAGCTTCTCCAGCTTCTCACGCCGCTGCACCTCTTCCTCCTGCTTCAGCGCAGCCTCCACCACCTGAAGCAGCTCTGCCTTGTCCAGAGGCTTCAGCAGATAGTTAAAAGCCCCAAGCCGCATGGCCTGCTGCACATAATCAAACTCGGCATACCCTGAAATTACGATAACGACCGGCTGGCGGGGGCGCTCCTTCAGTGAGCGGATCAGATCAATTCCGCTGACCTCCGGCATCCGCACATCTGTAATCAGCAGATGCACCTGCTCGTGCTGCAGCCGCTGGCGGGCTTCGACCCCGTTATCGGCCGTTTCCACCACGTATCTGCCACCCGCCCATACCTCCAGTGTCTGCTTAATGCCCTGCCGCGTCCGCGGCTCATCATCCACGATCAGAATTTTTTTGCTGCCCAGACTCATACATATCCCCCCCATGATTCGGAATTTCAAAAGTAATAACCGTCCCTGCAGACGGTTCACTGCCGATAACCAGCCCCTCATGCTCTGCGTCTTTCCCGCCATAATAAAGCTTAAGCCGCCGCTGAACATTCACAAGACCTACGCCTGTCCCCTTGGAGGAAATAGACGGACCGCCCTCCAGTGCACTGCGAAGTGCACTTAACCTCTCTGCATCCATCCCGGGCCCATTGTCGGACACTGTAACCCGGGTCCATCCTGACCGCCCGGAAGGCGCGATCAAGATACTTACAGTGCCGCTGCCGACACGGCTCTCCACCCCATGCAGAATGGCATTCTCGACAATCGGCTGAATCAGCAGCTTCGGTACCGGTACAGCAGCTTCCGGCTGTTCCAGTTCAATCGTCCAGGTCAGCCGCTCGCCCATACGCATCTCCATGATCTGCAGATACCGCCGCACCTGCTCCAGCTCTTCTCCGAGGGTAACCCATTCATCCATATTCGGACTTCCGATAATATAGCGGAACAACCGCGACATGACAACTACCAGCCCTGCCAGCTCTTCTTCCCCCTTCTCCTCCAGCGACCAATTGAACGCTTCCAGGGTATTGAACAAAAAATGGGGATTGATTTGCGCCTGTAGTGCCTTCAGCTCCGTACGGCTTTGCAGCATTTCTTTTTCATAGACTACCCGGATCAGATCATTCATATTTGCAATCATTCCATTGTACGTGTTATTCAGCTCCCGGAGCTCCATCGTGGAGACCGGCTCCGGATTTGGGGTCAGTACCCCAAGCCTCGTCTTGCGCATCGCCCGGATCAGATGAATTATCGGCCTGGTAATCATCGTGGAGAGCAGGAACGAGAGCGACAGAAACAACAGCGTTCCAATTCCGCCTGAGAACAGCAGCACTGTCCGGAGTACTGAGATGCCTTTAGTTACATAGCTGACAGGCGTAAGCACCAATAGCGTCCAGTTTGCCTTGTCCGAACGCTGCTTGACCTGCACATACTCCTTGCCCCGGAAGGTCACGGTCTGGTCGTCGGTCCAAAGGAGCGGCAGGAGATTGGGCTCCGGCGTTTCGCTGCTGCCAAGCAGATGCCCCTCATCACTGACCAGCAGGATCGATTCTCCGCTGTCACTGCCGGAGAGCGGATCATTGAGCTGAAAGTAGCTGCGCTGGATTTTGGCTATCAGGTAGCCGCCCCGCGAGAACCAGCGGTCCATCAGACTGACCTGCCGGATGGCCAGCAGACTCTGGTCATCATTCGGATCGACGCCGATCCAGACCAGCCGGCCTTTCTGCTTATTGGCTTCAGCGATATATCGGCTGTCAATCCGGGTGCTAAGGCTGCCGTCTTTAATCGGGAACAACAGCCGGTAATCAGCAGTATACAGCTCCAGCGAGCCGACACTCGGCATGTAGGCCTGATAGCTGGATACGATCTGCAGCAGCGATTGGCGCTGGTTGAAGGATACCTCTTTACCGTTAAGCTCTTCCAGCAGCAGCTGCTGGACCGTCGGGTGGTTGGCCACCTGCTCCATCAGGCTGTCTATCTGGCCGATCAGCGCATCCAGCCTGCCGTTGGCCTGAACTGCAGTCTGCTGGATGTGCCGTTCAGCATTATCTTTAAGGAGCGAAGAAACCCTGTCATACACGAACGCACCTGAAACTGCGATAATAACCAGCATAACCCCCAGAAATCCCAGGAATATTTGATTGCGCAGTGTATTCATTTCTCTAAATCTACTGAACACCATAGCCTCCCCCTCACTGACAGCGTTTCCAACTCTATTTTCCAGAAGTCCGCCTGATTGTCAAGGAAATTTGTCTGCCAGCACAGCAAAAAGCCCGTTCCTCAGAGGGAACCGGCGGGTCTGCTTCAAGCTGCTTATCGGATCGAAATCCCTTTTTTCATTTCCTTCATCTCATGATTCGTGTTCACGAGCATGGGCAGGATCTTCATGCTTCGGGTCATCGGCGAATTGCACTGCCAGCAGGTAGGTACATATTGAAACGCGAAATTGTCACGCATCCATCCGGTGCAGCCCTCTTTGGTGCAGGACCAAATGGCAGTATCCTCTTGCGGAAGATCCTCCAGTGCTTTTTTACGAAAATACATAAGTACCCCTCCCTCTAGTTCAAATCTGACGATTGGTATAACCTCTACAGGAACTTAGGACAGGCGGCTCTCTCTACATAAAAAAAGCTGCCCTCAACTGATGTTAAGGGCAGCTTAGTTTTCATACTACAGTTTTACAACGTTTTCGGCTTGTGGTCCACGAGCGCCTTGAGTTACGTTGAACTCAACGCGTTGGCCTTCGTCCAAAGACTTGAAGCCTTCGCCAGTGATTGCGGAGAAGTGTACGAATACGTCGCTTCCACCTTCAACCTCGATAAAACCGAAACCTTTGTCTGCATTAAACCATTTAACTGTACCTGTTTGCATTTGTATTACCTCCAATAGATTATTTAACACATGTCCTTTTATTCCTACGTATTGTACGAACAAATAAAAATTCACACATTGGAAAAGGATTCATACGCACAAATGATAACCTTTTACAATATGTGAATTAAGGGTTAAATTTATGATTAATTTCATTGTAGCACACTAAATGACCGAAAGCAAAGAATTTAAGAAATTAATTTCAGGGAACTCAGATAGACTGGAGCGGTTTATGCTCCCTTATAGATCATAAACCGCTTAGCAGCAAGCCTTAATCAATATATCCGGCCAGTCCCTTATCCATCAGATAATCCATTTCCGCATCGAGAATGGTTTCCACTGTCAGCTCGTCCAGCTTCACATCACGCTGGCCTGTCACATAATCAACCAGATCATCATTATCAATATCAACTTCGCCTTTGCTGTCCGCTTTGGCATTGTTGATGAAGGTCTGCTCATGCTTCAGGACCCGCTTAATCAGCTCGGGATCTACCTTAGTCTTTGCAGCCAATACGGCCAGCAGCTCCTGCTCGTTTACTTTATCGCTCATAATTGTTATTCACTCCTCTCCCGTTATTGCACAACTATTGTAGCATAGGTCCGGCCTGCACCACTCTTCCTTCATCATCTCCACCACGGAGACGATGGATACGTCTCGGCACCCACATGGACCGGCTCGCCGATTCTTGGCGTAGCCAGCCGCAGGCCATGCTCTTTCGCCGCCCGCAGCACCCGCTCCACAGGATCAGTCCAGTCATGCATGGCTAATGTAAAGGCCCCCCAATGAATCGGAATCATCAGCTTGCCCTGCAGATCAATCTGGGCCTGTACCGTCTGTTCCGGCATCATATGAATATCGGACCAGCGCAGATCATACTGCCCGCATTCCATCAGCGTCAGATCAAACGGCCCATATTTCCGCCCGATTTCTGCAAAATGCGGCCCGTAGCCGCTATCCCCGCTGAAGAAGATCTTGGCATTCTCTCCCTGGATGATCCAGGAGCACCACAGCGTGGTGTTGCGGTCCAGCAGGCTGCGTCCCGAGAAATGCCGCGCGGGTGCGCTTGTGAGCGTCAGACCGGCAAAGGTGATTTCATCCCACCAGTCAAACTCACGGATACGCTCCCCGCTGATGCCCCACCGCTTCAAGTGGGCGCCGACACCGAGCGGCACGATGAACATGGAGGCTTTTTGCTGCAGCTGTCTGATCGTTCCATAATCGAGATGGTCATAATGATCATGAGAGAGCAGCACGGCATCAATAGGCGGAAGATCAGCCAGCTCTATCGGCAGCTGCCTGCTATAGCGCTTGCCTCCAATGGCTGGAAAGGGGGAAGGCGTACGCCCCAGCATCGGATCCAGAAACAGGGTGACTCCTTCGATTTCCAGCAATACCGCCGAATGTCCGAACCAGGTCGCCTTAGTTTCCCTGTTCTGCTGAATAGAGCCGGTAAGCACCGGCTGGGGCAGCAGCGGTGTCTTAGGCCTGGAGTTCGGATTGCCTTTGACAAAATCCTTCAGGATCGAAAGGCCGCCTCCCCGGGGGTTCTCTATTCCAGCCACCGGAAAGGGATAAACGAATTTGCCCTGCCGGTATTGAGGTGAGCGGCTGATCGCCGCCCGCTCTGCCTTGGAGGCCCGTGCGCCAAATGCGGGGTATAAGGTCATTACGAAGTAAACAGCGGCAATCAGCGCCAGGATCGCCGCCGCGATAAGAATAAAGGTCATACAGTCGTCCTTCTCTCCTGCCAAATTAAGATCATGGACATATTATAAGGCGCTGTACAGGGCCGGGCAAACTTTCTGCCTGTCCCCTACGACTAAAGGTTCCAGCCGGGGATTTGCCGCAAGTCCCCATCCCAGATCTGTACCGTGCTGTTGACCGGAACACCCCGGGGCGACGAGGCTGTCTGAATATAGCAGGAAGCAATTCCGACTGCATTTGCCCCGGCGATGTCTGTGCGCGGATCGTTGCCGATCATAATCGCCGAACTCAGATCAGCGCCGTAAGTCTCCGTCAAATAGCGGTAGAACAACGGATCGGGCTTGCTCACACCGGCCTCCGAGGAAATGGCGATCCCGTCAAATAAATGCAGGATGCCCAGCATGGTCAGCTCTGCCTCAATGAAGGTCTTCTGGCCGTTGGAGAGCAGGAAGACCTTTTTGCCGCCGCTTCTTAACCGGCCGAGTATCTCGGCCACACCGTCATACAGGGAAATATGAATCATGGATAAGGTCCGCAGCCACCTAACGGTTTCATGGAGCCAGGCCTGTCCGGGTTCACCGCCCAGATCACGGGCCACTTCCCGGAACACCTCTTCCATTACGAAATCAGGAAACTGACAGTGGCGAGCAGCAGCCTCCAGCTGCCGGTCCCGTTCGGCGAGGAACCGCTTCTGCAGCTCCACCCCTGTAATATTCAGACCATGATAACTGAAATGCAGCGACAGACGTTCCCACACCTCAGCCTGCTCTTCATCCGTCTCAATATCGATCAGCGTACCGTACAAATCGAAGATATACGTATCATACATTTTTGCCAATCCCTCCTTACCTGATATAAAAAGTATGCAACAAAATTGAGTCCACCAGCGTTTAGTAAACGACACACACCAGACAAACTCACCTAAAGGAGCTTACACACATGAGACCATCCCTGAAAACAAGCGCAGTCCTCCTAACCTTATCCCTGGCCCTTTCTACCGGAGCTGTTTCCGCCGCTCCTATGGTCACTTCATTGAATGCGGGCACAGCGCCGCAGGCAGCCAGCAGTACTGCCGCTAAGACATTCACTATTGAGCTGAACGGCTCGGCCATTTCCGGGAAGGGCTTCCAGCCTTCTGGTGCCAAAGAGCCTCTGATTCCGCTGCGCATCGTCTCAGAGGCCCTGGGCTTCACCGTCACCTGGAATACAGCTACCAAAGCCGTTGATTTGAACAAAGGGAATATCTTTACAACGGTTAAGAGCGGTGAGAACCGTTATACCGTCAACAAAATGAACACTACACTCAGCACAGCCCCGCTGACAAAGGAGAACAAGCTGTATGTGCCGGCTTCCTTTGTAAGCAAGGTGCTGCGCCAGACCATTTCCGTGGAGGGACAGCAAATCGTGATTGCCCCGGCCGCAGAACATATGAAGGAGAGCGGCGTAATCACCGCCATCAACACTGACGGGAAATATCCATCCGTGCAGATTAAAGGTACCGGCACCTCCGGCATTGTACTAAATGTAGGCGAAGATACCCTCTTCCAGATGGCTGACGGTACCAAGCTGACACTGGCTGACCTGCAAATCGGCATGACCGTTGAAGCAGAACATGCCATGTTCTCAACTAGAAGCCTTCCGCCGCAGACACCAGTTTATCAGATAACGGTGAAGGACACTGAGAAACCAGCCATGCTGCTCGGTACGGAAGGGACTATCGAGAGTGTAACCACCTCCGAAGACGGCACCCGCATGATCCGCATTAAGGGTACCGGTCTTAGCGAAACGTCACAAAGCGAGATTGTACTCCGCTTATCCGCCGATACTGCGCTGGTTAAGGAAACCGGAGAGGCAGTGGACGCCGCAGCTATCGTACAGGGTGCTAAGGTGATCGGCTTCTATGGCCCGATGCTGACCAAGAGCCTGCCGGCAATCGGAACAGCCTGGAAAGTGGTTGTTGTAACCCCGCAGCCCTAATATACAAAAAAACGAACCTCTTTCCACACCGCAGGGATGTGGACAGCCGGGTTCGTTTTTTATTTGCGGACCTGCATCAGAACCGGCCGCCGTCCCAGCGTAACCCTGTTTTTGCCGGCGGTCTTGGATATATACAGGGCCTCGTCGGCCTCACGGTAAAAATCCTCAAAGGTTGCATCACAGCGCTCCGTGAACGCAATGCCGATGCTGACCGTAAGCCTGATATGAAGTCCGCCGTCCAGACTGACGATATGTTTCTGCACCTCGGCACGAAAGGTCTCCGCTTCCCTGAGCGCGGCCTCTTCGCTGTCTGCAAAGAAGCATACAGCGAACTCCTCGCCTCCAATCCTGCCGGCGATTCCGTTATTTCCGTATAGCTTAAGTACCTTTTTGGAGAAATCCACCAGTGCCTGGTCTCCGGCCATATGACCGTATGTATCATTTATTAACTTGAAATCATCAATGTCAAACAGCAGCAGCGCCTTTCCTGACCCGTCCTGCATGGCATAGTTCTGCACCAGACGCATGAAGTGCCTCCGGTTGTAGAGGCCCGTGAGATCATCTACAGTCGCCTGGTACAGCAGCTCGCGCTCATACCGCTTTTTCTCACTGAGATCACGGATCACGATGAGCATGCCTACAGCCTGCCCGTAATTGTTCTCGGTGGCAATCAGAGACAGCCCGTAACAGACGTCGGGCGTGCCGGGAACCTCAATTTCGAACTGCCCTTCAATCTGCTGGTAGTAATACACCGCCACTTCCCCGTACTGCTCCAGCAGCATGAAGATATTTTTACCCACCCATGAGCTGACCTGCCGCTCTGCCAAGGCCGAGAGCATAAGCTCCCCCGCTTCGTTCACATCAATAATATTATTGTAGCGGTCTGTCAGCACGATGCCATCCTTCATTTTCTCGACAATTTGCTTCTTCGCCCGGGGGTATAAGGAGAGCTCGGGATCCCTGAACAAAGAGAAATAGGCTATGAGTACAGGCGGCAAATAGGTAAATGCGGTAAATCCGACAATGGTAATTTTGAGCAGCGGAAGTAAAAAGATAGAGGCGACTGGAATGAAGAGGCTGGCCAGCAGCAGCACGTTCCATTTGAAATAATATTTCGATGAGCTCTGCAGGGAAACCGCAAGCAGAAAAACAGCGTACACGCCAAAAAGCTGGTCATAGGCAATCAAGGCCATGTTCAGCACGGTCGGGTGCACTACGATTCCGCTCACGCCCGCCACTGTATTCATGCCCACGCTGCTACGCATCAGATGATGGTAAGAGTCTGTAAAGATCAGCAGTATATCCAAAACTACCGGAATGCTAATCACTGCAAGCCGCCTGTTCAGCCCCGCCGAAGAACGCGATATGTAATCTTTGATAACAGCATAAGTAAATATAGTGCTGAGCAGCAGCGGGACCTGCTGAATGTTTCTAAACCACAGCTTGGCCTGAAAGGAAGCAGAGAGGATCTCTCCGGCCGTAGCCGCAAATATTACGCTGACCAGCAGCATTAAGATCCATAAATAGCGTCTTCCTGGTGTGTTATGATGCTTATAAGAGTTGACGCCCATGTAGAGACTTAGAACACTGCCCATAATTAAATAATAGGGATAACCCTGCATCCACGGCATGTCATATTTCTCCTATTTTTGTAATAGCTCTGCCTTATTATATCCTACTATTTTGCACAATTGAACCATCCAGAACAAATGTGTCCTATTTTGGAAGCAGAAATTGTCTATCCTATGCCAGATACACACGAAGACCCTACAGGCAGCCTGTAGAGTCTTCAAAAAGGTGAGAAGTGTTTATTTAGTTATGCCAGTTTCCAATTGCTAGGGGGCTTTTCCTGAAAACAACCGTCGCCACCCTCGGTTCCGTTTCCATTTCAGATAGTACATGGGTGAATCAACTACCTTTCGGAATACACATTACATGCCGTTCCATCCGTTAATTGATAATTTCCACTTCCCACCTGCTTATTATTACCCGCAAAATCTATCGCTTAAACAAAAAAAGGATACTGCACCGTCATCACATGACTGCGCAAGTATCCCTTTTCTGCTGACTGGATCCCTTATTTCTTCTGGGCCAACCGTTGTTTGAACTTGTCCACACGGCCGCCAGTTTCTGCATCTCTCTGTTTGCCTGTATAGAAAGGGTGCGATGCGGAGCTTGCGTCCACACGGATCACCGGATACGTGTTGCCGTCTTCCCATTCCATTGTTTCGCCGGATGACTTAGTAGATGAGCTCAAGAACTTGAAGCCCACGCTGGCATCCAGGAAAATGACCTGGTTAACTCTTGGGTGTATTCCTTCTTTCATAGTGATAACCTCCTTCCCGAAAACATTGTCTATATTCATATGAAGCCATCTCTAGGTCTATTGATAACTAAGCTTTAGACGAAGGGAAATGCGTAAATCTTACGATTTTCCACACCTCTTCATCATACGCGCTCTCCTCCCGGGAGTCAACCTAAGCCCGGTTTCAGGGAATGTGTATATTCTTTACCAATAGATCTGCTCCTATACCGGTGCTCCATTACAACGACTTCACCGTACCTCCGTCTATCAGCAGCGATTGGCCTGTAATGTAAGTATTGGCGAAGGAGCCAAGGAATACCGCTGCCTTCCCGAATTCTTCAGGTGTACCTGTCCGCCCCAGCGGGATCTGGCTCAGCGCCGCCTGCTGGATATCTTCAAGCGTAAGGCCCTGAGTCTCCGCCCGCTTGCTGTCCAGCTGTTGGATCCGGTCTGTGCTGATCCGTCCGGGGGCCAGCGTATTAATCAGAATCCCGTCAGGAGCCAGCTCTGCAGCCAGGCTCTTGTTCAGTGCCTGGACACCGGCACGGAATACATTGGAGAGAATCAGCCCCGGGATCGGCTGTTTAATAGAAGCGGAGCTGATGCTTACGATCCGGGCGCTCCCGGCTGCACGCAAATAGGGCAACGCCTCTCGAATCAGACGTACGGTGCTCATCAGCGTCAGTTCAAAGCCGCCGCTCCAGTCGCTGTCGGCCATATCGGCAAAGCCGCCGCCGGAAGGGCCGCCAGCATTGGTTACCAGCACGTCAATGCCGCCTGCCCATTCCGCTGCCGCCTGAATGGACTCCCGGACGGCTTCCGGGTCTGTCACATCCATCTCCACCAGGGCAACCTGCCCGCCGGTTGCTGCCTCAATCTGCTGTGCAGCTGCTTCAAGCTGCGGCAGACTGCGGCTGGCAATCGTCACCTTCGCTCCTTCACGCGCAAATTCCATTGCTGTAGCCAGGCCCAGCCCCTTGCTCGCTGCCGCCACAAATACCGATTTGCCAGCAAGACCTAAATCCATCCTCTTTACGCCTCCTTGTTCAAGGTGCCCCGCCTGCTGCCAATAATCATGATATCCTGTTCCGCATCTTAAGGATCAAACCAATTAAAGTAAATAGTGTATTTGGTATTATTTAGAAACTAATTCGGAACACCTTCGTCTATATATATGGAAAAATAATTTAAATTCGAGATGGTGGGATGAAAATTCGGAAATTATTACGATAGGGCAACTAGTAATTCCTTATAGATATAGTGAGATTGGAGGTATTAGCTATGGTGTTACATATGTGAAAAATGGGAATACCAAAAAATAAGTTTTATAAAGGAGTATGAACATGCTGAAAAAATTAGGATTCGCTTTATTACTTCTATGCACTATAGCAACAAATTCGGGAATAAGTTTTGCATCTTCAATTATAACTCAAATCGATATCTCTGAAACAGCTATAGACTATGCTGTTTATGTTCCTCAAAGTGATGGCAACTTCCACAATGGCTTGTTATTAGCCTATAAATCGGATGGGACGATTACGTATTATAACACCCAAGGAAAGGAGGCATTTACTCTTCCCTCTGAGATTAAACCCGTAAGCGATTTTCACGATCAACGCGCAATGGTAGTTAACACAAAAACGAAGCTCATTGGCTTCATTAATACAAAGGGTGTGTTAGCTATCCCCTGTGTATATACGGGCGGCGGATATTTTTCTGAGGGGGTGGCCTACGTATCTAATTTAAAGGAAAATATGCTAATTGACAGGACAGGGAAAGTAGTCAGCAGGTTTACAACACCGTATGGATCTGAATATTCATTCGTTAATGGCCTAGCAGTGGCGTATGCTCCAAAAACAGGGGAAATGGGGTTTATTAATACATCAGGTGAATTGGCTATCCCTTATGAATACACATATGCCCGAAGCTTTTCCGAAGAACTGGCGTTAGTTCGAAATAAGAAAGGGATGTATGGGTATATCGATTCAAAAGGTAAATCAGTTATTCCTTTTAATTACAAATCAGGGACGGACTTTTCCGAAGGATTGGCGGGTGTGCAAAACAGTAAAGGGAAATGGGGATTCATTGATAAAAAAGGGAAGACTATTCTTGCTTTTAAATATGATACCGTTAGTAATTTTAGTGAGGGCTTAGCCATTGTTTATAATGATCAAGGAGAAATTGGATATATCAACAAAAAGGGAAAATTAGTTATTGGTTATCGGAAGTATGTTAGAGCATTTCCCTTTAAAGAAGGGATTGCTTTAGTAGGGATTAAAGATAAAACGGATATTCAAGGTAAATATGGTTACATGGATCGCCAAGGAAAAATGCTTACCAAATTTGAATTCACAGTACAATCTTCTTCATCTTTTGATAATGGGTATGCTGTAGGATTGATTGCTCAAGGTAAGGGGGTTATTCTGACAAAGCGCACACTTTCCAAATAAATTATTAGAATTAGAACTACCGGCCTGGAGTGTCATTACCATAAAAGCATCTGCCATTTCATTTGCTAAAGCGCCAAGGAGGATTATATGCAAAAATCTCAGCTTAAAATTTACCTTTTTGCTTTTACTATTATTGTGTTTTCTGGATGTACAAATTCTACTCCGGCTTCCACGAAGGAATCGAATTCGCCCGTAGTTACCAGCAAAGCTTCCCCTACCGTTTCAATAGCCCCAACATCATTAAAAAGTTCCCCAGACGCAACCCCAGTGACAACTTCACCAGATCAAACTCAAGTTGATTCGTCTGCTGCTTATTTGACTTATACAAATAAAAATTTAGGATTTTCTTTAGAATTACCATCGAGTTGGGAAAATAAATATTCTATTGAAGAAATAGATAATTATGTAGCGTTCTTGCATACAGATTCTAATTTGAAAACTAGAGCACAAGGGGAATTATTTGTGATCATTCGTTATCCTGGTAACATGACAAATGAGCAAGTGCTTCTGGGGGGTGGTGGCATGAGAAGTCTTGTATTCACTACAGATAAATATTCTTATGTTTTAGCCACTCCAACAGGCGTTGAATATTCAGATGAAACAGAAGATGATTATCTTAAAATGTCTGCGGATATTCCCTGGATTTTGAAAACCGTAAAAAATATTGATGATTCGGAATGCACAATAATGAATCCATAATAAGGAGGCCTTTCTGATGAGAATGGTATCAGGAGTTATTATAATTGCCATGGCTATATCCTTACTTATTGGATGCGGGAATAAATCAGATGACAAGCCCAAAAGCGAAAATGCTACACAAAGCGAACAGAGTGTTGAACCGGGCAGTACCCCTGAAAGTAGTGTGAATGTGACACCGGCAGATGACAGTTATACGAATGAAAATTATGAGTTGTCACGTTATTATGTTCCAGAGCAGGGGAAGACAGAAGAGATAAACCAAAGAGAGGTTGTTTGGAAAGGGGCCGATGTCACTCTTATTGCGACAAAAACTTCAGATTCAATTACATCACTACAAGTAAAAAACGCTGGCAATTCATATGATGTAAACATTCCGGAATATGTACTGCATAATATTAGCAATGTCGTTTCTGTAGCTTTATCTGCAAATCATAAATATTTAGCCATTAATGTATTAGCAACTAATATAGGGCACCAGTTAGTGGTACTCGATCTAACCAACGGACAATCCAGTTATATGAACAATAACATTGATAAAGGGGAAAATTATGAATCGATTTATACTTTTAATTGGTCTCCCAAAGACAATAAACTCGCACTTTCATACGGTTATTTAGGTTCATCCTCTTTAGCTGTTTACGATTTTGACAACAAAAAGCTGATTAAATTACCCCAGAAAGAACATTATATCGAAACCCCCTTCATTTTATGGGATAAGGACAATGATGGGATAGACTTTATTAGTGAGTATCCATCAGATCAATATAGGTTATATCGTTACACAATAGGAGCAAATCAGGTTAAGGCTATAACAAACATAACAAAAAGTGAATTATCAAAATATGATGGCTTAATTCCCACCCGTTTCTAAAAACTAAGGAAGGCTTAATTAAGGCTACGCAGAGCAAGGCAAGGATTCGGGGATTTTTCATGAGGGAGATTCGTTTAACTGGAATGCCTATGTCCTGCATAAGGTCAAAAATATAGGCGACGAGCCGGCCAGCGTGCTCATCGCCATATATACGGATACAGACAGTAATTTCATGGATATCTAACAGCTTACACATCGTACTCCAGCTGTTTTTTAGCCTGCACAATGAAATCCAGCGGATTCTCGATTGTCTCGGCCTCATACTGCACAGCTCCGATCTTAAGCCCCAGGTTCACCTTGTATTTGCCGGAAAATTCATTCTCATTCAATTCCTGAAGCTTGAATTTAATACGTTCAATCACGATTTTGGCTCCATCACGGTCGGTAAAGAGCAGCAGCCCCCAGGTAGCCTCTTCCTTATCCAGCAAGTATAGCGCATCATTGGTGCGGATGCTGGACTGGCTGAGCTGGGAGACGTCATAGATCGCCTCCGACAGCTGATCCTCTGGAATCAGCCGGCGGATTTCGCTCCAATACTTCACCTTGACGACAAGCAGCGTGAGCGGAATCCCGTAGCGGCTGGAAATCCCCGTAAACAGGCTGGCATCCTTCTGAAAAGCAATGCTGTTCCGCAGGTCGGTGTTCTCATCAACGGTAGCGAGATTGGCCGTCGTCTTCTTCAGCCGTTCATTCTCGGCCTCCAGCTCCCTGGAGCTGGAGGTGAAGATCCACAGCACCACCGTAATCAGCGGAACCATGATCAGCCAGAAATACGTGCTGATCCCGATCGTCTCTCCCCGCGACACGGTCTGGTACACGATGAAGAAGCCATAACCGAAGATAAAGGCGAGATTCAGCGCCAGGCCGGCAGTCACCGTGGTGAAATAGGTTACGAGCGCCAGAATAAACGCGATATTCAGAATGATAATATTCTGGATATAGTCATTGCCCGAGCCGGCGATAAACACAATACAGATGAACACCAGCACAAGAAAGCCAAGGAACCCCAGATCGGAGACCAGACTGCTGCGGTTACGTCTCATGTCTATCACCACGTTTCTTCATATGTTTGCGGAGCAGCAGAAGCAGCGCTACAATAACCAGGGCAACCACAAGCACCACGGCAATGACGAAACCAAGCACATCACTGCGTTCCACGATTTGCGATATTGCAGAGTCAGGCTCTGCCCCCGTAACCGTCTTGAACCGGTACGCGCTGACGTTTCCGTCCTTGTCCGCCACCACACCGTCACCATAGACCTTCCACTTGTCCTTTTCGCTGGCGATCAGTTTGGAAGCCAGGTAATAATCCCCCGAGTTCACCGCTGTGACCGCCATAAGCCCGCGGCCGCTTTCGTAGGGGGAATCCACCAGCTGCAAAGTTCCAATCTCTGCACCGTACTGCTCTTCAATACTCATTTTCTCATTGGAAACCAGCGTTGCTCCATCCTTGCTGTACCTGAAATACAGCTTGTCGTTGTTGTCCCGGATGACCTTGTTGTTCTTATAGGAGCCGATGGCCAGAATATTGTTGTTCTTCAGATTGTCCGCACTGACCTCATCCGTGTAATAATGAATATCTCCGGTATTCCCGCTCGTATATTGCCCCAGCAGATTAAAGACATTCGCCAGGCTCTGATAAGTATAGTCATCCATCTCCTGCGGCAGAACTACGGCTATATGGTTATAAATTCCGTCACGCAGGAACGGGTACGGGTAATTGTTAAACAGCAGATCCGTACGGTCCTTAGTATTCAGATGCAGCAGCGATTCCTTGCCGATATACGCCCAGGGCATCTGCTCTGTATTCGGCGTGCAGACTGCGCTCTGCATTTCCAGATCAAAGGCTACCTTCACCGAGAAGTTCCCCGAAATCCCCAGGTTCTGCGGCACCGTCAAGGTCAGCGTGTCGCCATTCGCCAGCTCCTTCGTCAGCTTCTTGCTGCCGATCGGCGTATCATTGATGCTTACCGTAACAAGTGAGCGGGCAAAATCCAGATTCTCCGCATAGCGGAAATCGAGACTGATTTTCCCGGAATCGGCAATCGAACGGTTGGACGGCAAAGAGACAAAATACGTCTGCTCCCGGTGGTTCGGCCCGGATAACTTATCTCCGGTCTCCGTGAGCGTCACATCCGAACTGATGACATAGGCCGGTTCGTTCACCTCTGTGGCATCATCAATCACCTTCAAATCACTATTCATCTGACTCATCAGTCCGGTGCTTGCAGCCATTCTCCCAGCCTTGATGAGCAGACTCTCGTCCTTCGAGGTTACTACCAGCGTAGGCCGGGTATCCTTGTTCACCAGCTGGATCAGCGCATGTGTCGCCAGATCCTCCGTCCCGCTGAGCAGCTGCTTCAGTTCACCCGGTACATGGTCGTACATGGCGACCAGCACCACCGCATTCTTGTCTTTCACGGAATCCTCCCGGTAAGGCAGCATTCCGATCGTCTGATCCGTCAGGGCATTCCCTTTGGCGAATCCCGACAGGGCATAGGTGGCTGATTCCAGCTCAGCACTGCTCGCATTCTCCGGCACCGTCATCAGACTCTTATTGCTCTTTACGGTATCTATTCCGGAGAACCGTTCGCTGAAATCACGGATGCCCCGGTCAGTGCTTTGGAAGTATAGGTCACAGCAATGCCCGAAGTATTGAAAAAGTGCAGCCAGTTATCGGGCGAGTTGTCCACATAACACACCTGATTATCGTCCCCGGCCGTCTTGAGATCACCCTGCAGGGTGAGCGTGTTGCTGTCTTTTTTCAGAAAACCCTTAGGCGCAGGAATGCTCAACATCTGCTCCCCGTTTTTGTCCAGAGTAGGACGGAACGAGTAGAAGGGAATGCCGTTCAGCGACAGGGTTACACTTGACTGCTGGTCCTTCGTAATCTGCGAAATTTGGAAGTGCAGATTGATCTTCACAGTATCTACATTCCAGTAATTCATCACCGTAAAATACTGCTGCTGCGCCTCTCCGCCCGAGAGCGAAGTATCGCCGCCTGTAAAGGAGGTCTCATACGTCAGTTTGTCAGCTCCGGGAAGTGCAGGGGCGGCAGAGGCTGCCGGAAGCTGAATCAGGACAAGGGAGAGGCAGAGCGCCCATATCATCAACTGTTTTTTTATCATCTTCTGTATCTCCTGTATGTCTTATTTCTCTTCCTCCGGCCTTTAATAGCGCTCGGTTTTATACCATTTTGCTTCCCGTTTGAAAATGACATCCTTGAGATAGTGATACATTCCATAGGCGGCGACAACCATCCACAGCTGGCAGTACGAGACATACATAAGCAGAATAATCCAAAAGTTCGATAGGCTCATCTCGCCCTTCTCTGTGGTAAGCGTGACGAAGATTCCCACCACGAACAGCACAATGGCCAGCAGCCATAGAAAACTGCTTAGTCCGGCAATCGTCGTATGAACATACCCCATCGCATGCAGCACAAGCAGCAGGTCGGAGGTGATCAGCGAGATCAGCAGCAGGAAGTAGATCGACACATAATAAAGAATATCAAACCGGATTTTGGACGCCGTCCGGTCGAACAGCAGCGGCAGGTTTTTTACAATGACATAGACATTCCCCTTCGCCCAGCGGGTCCGCTGCTTGAACCAGACCTTCACGGTCTGCGGCTCCTGCTCCCAGGTGACCGACTTCGGCTGGAACTTGATCCGGTAGCCCATCATATAGATCCGGAAGCTGATTTCGGTATCCTCGGCAATCGCTTTGACGTCCCAGCCGCCGATGGCTTCGACAATCGACCTGCGCATAATAAAGTTCGTGCCGGGAATCGTACACAGCTTGAACAGCTTCCACCGCCCCGCCTGCGCCATCCATTGAAACGAGAGTGTCTCTATATTAATAAACCGTGTGAGCAGACTGGCATCACGATTGCGGGTTCTGAACTTGCCGATAACGGCGCCGAGGCTTGAATCTGACACAATCTCAGCAACCAGATATTTCAGTGCCGTCCGCTCCGGCGTATTATCGGCATCATAAATTGCAATCAGCTCGCCTCTGCTGCGGGCAAATCCGATGTTGAGCGCATTAGACTTTCCTTTGCCGCCAGTGACAGAATCGGTGTTGATGACCAGCAGATTGCGCTGCGGATTCCGCTCCTGTATATTTCCCAGCAGCTGGGCACTGTTATCCGAAGAGTTATCATTAATGACGATGATCTCATAACGGTCATGCGGGTAATCAAGCGCCAGCAGGGATTCTACGGTTTTGCTGATGACCACACCCTCATTGTGCGCGGGAACCATGATGGTCACGAACGGATACTCGCCCTTAATCTCAGGGACACCCTCACTCTCCGTCTGAATGTAATACAAATATCCGGCTATAATCAGGGCCACATTCACCAGCAGCAGCGACCAGATACAGATCACCGCAATCACCATCAGCACGTCTGAGATCGTCATGTTGTTCTCCTAACGTTAAAAATTGTTCATTTCAGATATTTCTTCCGGTACAGCCTGTAGCCGACCGTGAGCAGTCCCCCGAAGAGCAGAAGAGCGACGGTAATCACTACGATGAAAAATTTGCTTTGTACACTGAACAATGTCTTGAAGCTTTTGAACTGCTCTTCTTTGTATTGATAATCACTGCTTACAATTTCCGGGACATAGTCAATATTGATCGTACTGCCGTTCACTATAACAACGCCGTCCGCGGAGCTTACAGTGTTCGTATCCGTAGCTACCGTATGGTCAGCCTGCTTATAATCGGCAAAGGTAATCCATAAGTCGTCCACAGTCTGCAGCAGCAACGCAAGTCCGGCCTCATCCTCCGGAAGATTCACTGTAACAGCGGCATCCATCGGCAGCTGCGGCATGGCCTTCCCCTCATGCTTCAGGCTCTGCAGGAACTCCGGCGTTATGCTGTACAGCGAGGAGGCAAAGCTTGCGGAGACGTTGGTCTCTTCCATATGGATCACGTTCTCGTCCGGAAACAGCACCACGGAGTCAAAAAAAACCATGCCTGCTGCAGCATATTCCTTGTCGTAGGTCCAGAAGGCTTCCGCACCCATGCCGAGCGGCGCTACGCCGTTCCCGGCCAGCAGATTAATGAACCCGCTCATCTTGCCGCCGAGCGTATGATCACTGCTGTTAATGGAGGGCATCAGGGTCGGAGCATTCACCAGAATGCTTCCGTTCTTCGCCTGAACCACCTTGAGCGCCTTCAAGTACCGCTGCATGGCCGGAAAATCCGTGTTGCTGAATACCGGACGCACACTGGCGGTGAACGGGATGCCCGCCTCATACAGCCGGCCGGCCAGTTCTTCCAGCAGCGCCAGATCTGAGAACGGATAAATCTCCTTAATCACGAGATAAGGTCCGGCTGCGGGAGCAGCCTCCAGCCAATCCTTCAGCACAGCAGCTGCTGCTAGCACACTAGCATTGCCTTTCTCCAGGTAGGGGATATATGTGAAGTTCCCGGAACTAACAGCATACGGCACCTTGCGGCCGCTGTTCTTCAAGAACAGGCTGCCGTATTCCCGCTCTGCCTTACTGGAAGTAATATAAGGCACCTGCAGCAGCTTAAGATCCTCAGAGCGGAACGCCCCTGCCGTAAGCGTTGCGCTCTCCTCCTCCGCCAGTCCGGTGGACAGCTGCAAGGCCTGCTCCAGCCTGACCGGAGGTTGATAGCCAATATGCAAATATTGTCCGTTATACCGGTCTAAGTCTTCTATATACGGCTTATTCTGAGACAGCTTCAGATCAGACGCATTGATGACGGTTATGACGTTTGGGAACGCCGTCATCATCCCCTGCTCATAGCGGTCCAGCGCGGCCACTGTGACCTGCAGATGATACGCGGCCAGCTGGCGCTGCACTTCCCGCACATTGCCTTCCCGCGGGGTTCCCGCTGCCAGGCTGTCATACAGCAGCAGAACCTTGGGCTGCTGCATGGCGGACTGCGCTTCGGCGGCAGCGTGAGCCGGGACAGCCGGCTGGACTAATGCAGCTATAATCAGCAGCAGCGCCACCAGCAGCGTGAGCCCGGCATCCTTATGCCGGCTCATACGCTGACGCCCTCCTGCACATTCGGCATTTTGCCGGCTCTGTCCGCTGCCGGTTCGCGGCTGCTTGAGACTCTGCGCCCGATCACACCGGATACAGCCAGAAGCGAGACCAGATCAAACGCCAGGGTGAACAAAAATTCATGCTTCGAAATGTCCGCATCCCCCGCTCCGATGATGGAAACCAGAATCCCGGACAAACCTATCGCCATGCTGGCCACAATCAGCATCATCCGCTGCAAGCCCCTGAGATCCCGTGCCTTCAACGCTTTTACAAAAGAAGGCATATACAAACCGATGACCAGCACCATCCAGAGCAGGATGAACCCGAAGGTTTTGGGGGCCAGAATCCCCTTCAACAGACTATAGAGTGTAAAAAAGTGGCTCTGGGCCCGAAATTCCTTACCCGCCGCTTCCTCATAATTGCCCATGGCCGCCGGCTTAATCGAAAAGGCGCTCTGGGCAGCCACATTGAGCATTGAGCTGAGCTGGTCGGGATTCTTGACATAATATTTCAGGATGGAGACAAAACCGTATTTGCTGTAGAAGTCCTTCTCCAGAAGCGGCGAATTCACATCGACCGTCCCGTATTGCTCATAGTAAATATTGCTTTTTAGAATCGCATACTGCCTATTGATCCCGAAGGATTCCAGCGAAGTCTCCGGATTGGCCGAATCCTGCAGTACGCCGCGGGTCATCGCATGATACTGGTTGATGTTTACGAATTCCTTGGAGATGTTGAGATAAGTACCAATCCCGGCTGCCAGCAGCAGAATCAGCGAGACCACCGTAAGGCTGCGGAAAATCCGGTCTCTTCTTACCCACAAAAGCGAGAACCCCAGCACCGATAAAATAATGCCTACAGGAGCATTCTGTTGTTTGGAGGTCGTCAGAATCAGCCCGCTGATTACAAACAGTACCAGCAAAAAATAATCATTGTACCGTTTGCGGTATAACAGCAGCCATGCGGCAAAGATAAACAGCATCATGATCAGTACAAGGCTCTCACTGTAAAAAGAATTGAAATAAGCGGTGTATCCCGTATCGCCAAAAATGAAAACCGCCAGCACCGCCACGATCATCCCCTGCTTCCGGGTCATCCGGCACGTGATCGCTTCCACCAGCAAATAAATAGCGGCTACATAAAGAATCGTATAGAATGCCGCCTGGAACCGGATATCGAACACCGTGCTGCTGAACAGCAGTTTATTCAGGGCTATAGCCAGCTTGATGAACAGAGACTGGGAAGAATCAAGGGTCGCCCCATTCTCGTTATAGTATTGATAGATTCCAAAATGCTTCACGAAATAGCCAAAATACTGGCTGTCATAATCCGGCTGGCTGAAATAGAGTCCGTTGCTGTAAATATTGCGGAAAAAATCGCCGTTATCAGCCATCCCGATATAAGGAGCCGTAAACAGGGCGGCCACCGTAATCAGCAGTACTCCGAAGGCTGCTATAAAGGCTGGGGATGCACGGAAGCCGGCAAGCATGACGCCCTGCCGCAGGGTTGTTTTCACAGTGTTGTAGAGCATGCGGATTCACCTTCGTTATTGTTCGTTTTTGGGCTGATAGGAATAGGCTAATAAAGCCATCAGATTGTCAAAAGAGTACGCCTGTCCAGTATTCGGATCACCAAACCCGCCGTACAGCGGGCTTGCAGGATCTGTAATTCTGAACTCATTCATCCGCTCGATACCTGCTTCATAGAGGGCATCATCACCGGCCTCCGCACCAATCATCGCTGCTAACGCATAGATTGCCGTGGAGCGTATATCATTCGCCGGTTTTCCTTCACGGGTATATTGTCCGTACAGCGTACCTGCCTCGACCTGCTGCTTGATGAAGCGGATGCTCTCCGGACGCTGGCGGCCCACCTCTGCCAAATTCAGAATGCTCAGCAGCGATTCCACTGTATTGATATGTTCTGATCCGTACGCTCCGGACTTATAATCAAATCTCGTTTCATAGAAAGGAAATGAGTCTGACAGATAGCCTTGCTCAAGAATTCTGCTCATATTATCCAACAAAATATCTAAAGATTCGCTATCAATCGACAATTTTCGCAACACACTCAGATTAATATAACATAAAGTAATAAACCCGTTATTTTGTTGGTATAAATTGTCATATAGGTCATACATGTTTCCGTCTTTAACATTACTAGAATAGAATCTCCTGGAATATTGCTCAGCTTCCTCTGTATACTGCTGATTCCCGAAAACCTCTCCCGCAGCAAATAAAGCACCGATCATTCGCAGGTCGTCCACCGCCGCATTAACCGCGTACTGCTTCTGCTGCTTCGGGCTGTACCGGTAGCTGAATCCGCCTTCCATGCCGAAGGTCTGTTTGCCGAGCGCCCATTGCCGGGCAAAAAGCTGTGCATCACCGT
The DNA here is from genome assembly GCF_031599675.1 of Paenibacillus pedocola. NCBI lineage: Bacteria > Bacillati > Bacillota > Bacilli > Caryophanales > Paenibacillaceae > Paenibacillus > Paenibacillus pedocola. The sequence continues at coordinate 6,256,044 of NZ_CP134223.1, forward strand.
TCCGGACAGCACTTAACATCATCAGGGAAGCCGATTCGCTTAATACCTCATGACCGGTGGCGGCTTCTGCCGACTGATCCGTATCCAGTAAATTGGTATACACCCCAAAGGGGCCGGTAAGTTTCGTATTTATGAAAGTATATAGTTCCTGCTTTTCTTTTACATGCTCTTCTGACGGCTGTCCCGGTCCGGCTGATGAGCTGGGCGAGACTACTGCACTTGCTGAAGGTACCGGCTGCGCCCCATTACTGCAGGCGGCCAAGAAGGCAAGAGACATCAGACAAGCAAGAACTGTGCTGCGTCCTCTACCCAAACCATCACTCCTCTATGAAAGGCGTTTTTTGTCGATAATTATATTACGGTAATATTAGTCACAAAGTTGACTGTTTTACCAATTATTTTGTGTCAAAATAACAAAATGATTCGTTTTTACTACTATTTTCTGTAAAAAAACGGACTTATAACACAAAAAGAGCTGCCTTCAGGTCGAAAACAACCCTGGGCAGCTCTATTGGTATGAAGAATAAATTAGATCATTCCGTTCCTATCCTTTGATTCTACGGTAAGTTTCTTCATCGGTGACAATATATAATCGTGCATCGGCCGGGACCGGCTGGTCCAGCTTACGGTTAATCCCCATATCGCTATGGTCGGAAATTAGGGTAGCCCCCTGAAGGAGCAGATCCTGAAAGGCTTCCCCGTAGGTTCGCCAGGCTGGATTCCGCGGCACTTCATAGATGTCATCGCCATGCTGGCGGCTGAGCAGCTGGCTGATCACCTCAGAATTCCCTTCCTGCAGTGCCGACCTCACGGCCAGCCTGGATATGGCATCATGCGAAAGTACGAACTCATTCACATGAACATGCCGGAAATTCTTAATATTCTTCTCCTGCATAATCTCGACTGTAGTATGTACCTGCGGGGCGATCCGCTCAATACTGGAGACGATCAGCAGCGATTTGCCGTCAATCAGCGAGGTTTCGTCTATGCGGTTGTCGCCAAATACTATAGCCGCTCTCGCTTCCCCGATGCCGGCCTTCAGCAGAATATCGTCGCTCGAGGCATCGCCGCTGATGAAATGCACCTGCTCCATCTGCTCCAGCGGATGCTGGCCTGTCTCATCAATGATCACAATCCGGCACTTCGGGTCATAACATAGAATCTCATCCACGGCCGCCTGCGTTTTCCGGCTCCAATTAATCAGCAGCACATGATTTTTCCCGTGAAAGCTCAAGGTTCCAGCCCCTCTCCTCCTCTGTATCTCCCCCATGGCCTCAACCACTTTACCGATGACCAGGCTTAACAGACCGATGCCAAAAATGTATAGAAAAATAGTAAACAGCTTACCGGAAAACGTCTTGGCAAAAAAATCGCCATACCCGACGGTAGACATCGTTGTCATTACCCAGTAGAACGCGTTGAACCAGTTGTTAAAGGTACCAGGCTCCAGTGTGTAGGCAATGGTGGCGCTCAGAACAACAAAACAAAGAATCATAAGTGCAATGGTCTTCTTCTTAAGAGCCATCAGCTTTCCTGATATCCTGAGGAGAAAATGCATCCGCCCGCCCCTCTTCCCTGATTAATGTGGTGCCCCGCACAGATGACACCGTGCGGGGCAGCCCCAGAAGCTTAAATGATCAGACTGCTGACGGCAAAGGAGGTTCCGATGAAAACCAGACAAAGCATGGTGCCCACGGCTACATTTCCCTTTTGCAGCTGTTCGGATATTCTGAAGCCAGGGGTAAACAGCTCAAATATCCAGTACGCCGCGATCAGGCAGACATACCCTACAGCGAACCACAGCATCATGTGCCAGATCGACGTATTCGTATAGGCCGCTACCCCAAGGATAATCGCCGTAGCCAGGAATTTGCCGCCGAGCGCCAGAGCCACAGCGACATTGCCCTTCTTAATCTCATCCATATCCTTAAATGGAGTCATCAGGGTAAAGACGACCATGCCGAGCACTTGCAGCAGAATGATCGTTAAAACACTTACTACCAGATTAATAACTATCGTCAATTTGCCCACCCCCGAAATTTCGCATAAGCCGAATCATAATCGGCGAAATCATGCACTTCCTCCAGCACTACAGAGGCTTTTTTTGCTTTCTCCAGTGCCGTGTAGCGCTTATCGTCTATCGGCTGCTTGATCCGGTTGCCGGAGGGCAGCTCAAGCACGGCGAAGTTTCTCGTCTTCTCCTGGTACTTGGTCTTGTATACCCCGACAAGGTCAACATCGGTGGTAATTGATACCTTCAGATTCTTCAGATCTTCCGCTGCCGTCTCTTGCGTCCCGTACGATTTGATCGTAGTCCAGGCGGACAGGCGGACCTCATTCTTTTGATCGGCATCTGTAGTCAACTCGGCATCCATAAACTGCAGTGTCCAAATCTTGTCGCCTGTAGCATAATTGCCGTCATTGGGCAGAAGCTCATTATCAGGCAATACAGTCATGTCGCTGCCGATCAAATCGCCCACTGTACTCTCCACTACCCGGTAATCCCAGGGTACACGCGATACGCTGGCCGTTGTTTCTGCTGAAGTCCCGGTATGAAATACACTGTCTTCGTTGCTGGAGCATGCACTCAGCAGCACCGCAAGCAGCAGCATACCCAAAACTGCACTCAGCCGGATCCTCGCTTTTCCGTTGATCCGCTTCTCTCTCAGTTGGTTCCTATTCAAGCTCCCTCACTCCTAGCGCGATAAAATGACTGGCATTGCCTGTAATCGGCCCGCCTGCCCGCCCGAGCAGCCCGCAGGGCTTCCCGTTGATCACGAACATGCCGGTCAGCAGATGAAGCTCACCCTCCGCCGTTTGAATCCGGGCCAGTTGTGCCCGCTTCTGGTACACGGTCGGGAATAATACACTGCTGTCAAAGCCTTCCTCATCCTGAAGCTCAAGTTCCCCGGTGTCGCCATACAGACGTACTGAACCGCCTTCACGTCCGAACACCGATTTGGACACAAAGCTTCCGGAGAATACCGGCTTATTGTAGGTCGGCAGGATGTAGCTGGAAATGGCCCCGCGTTCTTCTTCGGTAAACAGCAGCCCCAGTTCATACATGCCCCATACCGCGGCAATCAGTCCCTTGGACTGCAGCAGAATGCTGTGCGGTCCGTTGAACAGCTGCAGGCGCCCGGTCTCTATGGCATAAGCAAGGGCATCTCCGCCTTCGTCAACCGCCATCCATTCCTTCGGATACAGGGCGAACATCCGCTCAATTCTCCGGTTCTCCCCGTCATACACCGTTCCGTTATCAATCCATAAATCCAGACAATCCACACATTTAATGTCCAGGCCGCTGTGGCGGACCAGCGCCTCAATCGTGCCGGAATCCTCCTGATGAGAGCCATAGGCCACACAAGCTGCCGTGTCCGGGCGTTCCTCACCCCAGGCTCCGGCCAGCTGCTCCTTCATCCCAGCATTCGGGCTGGATATTCCGGCCTGCCCGCAGATCCATGGTGTCGCGATGGAAGCTTCCACATAACCTGTGGGTGTATCCGCATTCAGCTCCAGCAGCTTAATACTGCCGTCATCCGCCACGGCAAAATCAAACCGGGCATAACGGCTGATCAGGCCCGGTTCCGGCAGCGGCATGTCATCCAGCATCTGCCACAGTACAGGAGGGATGCCGAGCAGATCATACAGATCATGCCTGCGGTGGACGTACCGTACCGCTTTATCGAGGATCATCCATAACTTCCCGGAAGCCTCCTCCAGCTCCCTGTAAAGCTCTCCCGGCATGACTGCAATAGCATCCAGCCAGTACTCTTCCTCCCCAAGATCAGCCCAGGTAAAGCCCAGCTCACGCAGCTGTTCTACCCGGGGCGCCCGTTCCAGCGCTGACTGATCCAGTAATTGAAAGACACTCTCTACCTTGGTCATCCGCCGAAACCGCTCTTGCTGGAGCCGGACCGGGATGACGAACCGGACTTGCTGGAGCTTGAACTCTTGGAAGAGCCCAGGCCACTTGATGTGCCTCCGACCCCGCCGGCCTTGGAAGAGCCTCTTCGGGTGATGGAACCTGTGGAAGAGGTGGATGTCCTCGGCTTAACCACTGACCCGGCGACCGGCTTATTCTGAAAGCTGCCGCTGTTGTAAGACGGTGGTCTATAGGTAGTCCGTGTACCGCCGTAATAGGTTGGCCGGTCATTGTACCAGCCTCTGGACGAATAGAAGGAACCGCTGTTGAACAGCATGTGGTAGAGCAGCAGATCGTCCCAGCCAAATCCGGAGCTGTAGCCGCCGTAGTTATTGATGACTGTCGTTCCGCCTGAGGTAACAACTCCCGTCCCCTCCTGCACCGTCTCTCCAGCGTTCTCTTCCGGATAAGGAATGTTCCAGTCTACATTTTTGTCAAAATAAGCTTTGACCTCTTCGGTCGACCAGGAGACCAGCTGCGGTTCTTCTCCGCTGCCGCTCCCGGTGGCATGAACGCCTCCCGGAATGAACATCGCATTGGCCAGCAGCGCAATGCCCAGCGAGGTGGACAATACACGCAGCGGTTTGCCTTCCGCATTAAACAATTTGGACCCGGCTGATTCTCTGTCCGGTCCCTTCGGTTTTTGCTCATCGTTCTCCAACCTTTTTGCCTCCTTTCCTGACACCTACATTTAGTCTTCGGTCCGCATCGGGACGAGCAGAAGCTCCAGCTTCCCCTGGTCCACATTCAGCCGCCCTTCAACCGCTTCAAACTCCCGGTTGCCGACCACAATGTAATTGACATGCTCCAGCGCGGTAATCATATTCATACTCCACGTGCGCTCCTCAATGACGCGAAGGTCGCCCTCCGGCATTTTTTCCAGCAGAATGACACCCATTCCATTATCCACTTTATTACACTTCCTTCCTGTTAACTATTACGCTTCTGATACGCAATTATCCTCTTTTCGTTTCATCCTGAACAGGAACAGAAGGAAGGGAAAGGGTACTAAAAGACCTTTTGCACCCAGTTATCCATAATGCTGCCGGGATGAATTCCCAGTTCGCTTTGCAACAGCGCTTTGTAGTTCTCGTAGTGGTTTCTGAATCCCAGAAAATCACCCATATCCGCATAACTGCGCAGTGCCAGCCTGCAAATATCCTCCGAATAGGGATCTACCTCCTGCAAGGCAGTCAGCCGTGTAAGTGCCTGCTGCGGACGCTGGGAGCCCAGTTCATACTCTGCCGAACGGAGTGCCATCTGGAGATACTTGGCCCGCAGCTCCTTGCGCTTCGTCTCGGCCCAGTCATAATGATGCTCGCCTAAATAATCCCCGCGGTATAAGGCCAGCACAGCCTCCCGGCGCTCCCATTCCTGTTCGTTCTCCACAGGGCCGCCCAGCCAGCCGCGTACGAATTGCTCCACATCCAGCGCCACATTCCCTAGAACCAGGCGGTAGCGTTCCTGCGAAAATTCCACAACCACGTCCATCCCCCAGGTCTTCAGGAGCTTGCGGATATGATACACCGTTGTATGCAGATTGGTAACCGCCTTCTCCGGCTGGAAATCCGGCCAGACGAGATCCACGATTATATCCTTCAGGATCCATTGCCCGTGGTAATGAAGCATTAACGCGAAAACCTCCTGCGCCTTGCTTGTTCTCCACTGTGTTTTCCGCCCCGGGTCTTTCTGGTCCATGAACTCAAGCCGTTTGAAGCAGCGGATATAGGGATTGTCTCCGGCTGCCGGGGATACGGAAGCTTCCTCTGCCGGTTCTTCACGGCCCACCAGCCGCTCCAGCGTTTTGTTCAGCCGCTGGGCAGTAACCGGCTTTAGCAGATAATCAACCGCATTCAGTTCAAACGCATCAATGGCATAATCAGTGTACGCCGTAATGTAGACAATCCGGATACTGCGGTCCACTCCCATAATATGCTCGGCTGCTTCCAGGCCATTCATCTCCGGCATTCCGATATCCAGGAAGACGATGTCGGCCTTCTCCTGCTGCAGATGCTGGAGCCCCATTTTTCCCGAAGTGTATTTGCCGGTAATTTGCAGCCGCCCGTCTCTGGCCAGCAGGCGTTCAAGGTGCTGCAGCGCAGGTTTTTCATCATCTATCAATATTGCCTTCATAGGCCGGGTTCACCTCTTATTTGTCATTCTAAAGCTGCGTCCGTTCGAGGAATAGCGAAGGAAATCCGGGTTCCCGTGCCGGGAACACTCTCAATCATTAGGCCGGTTCCATATATTTTGAGCAGCCGCCGCTGAATATTTCTCAGACCAATGCCGCCTCCGGTACGTTCTTCCGACAGCACCTCACCAATCCGCTCATGGGACATACCGATTCCGTCATCAGAGACAGCAATTACCAGCTGGCGCGGCAGAAGCCTGATGGTCAACGTGACCGTTCCTCCGGATTCCTTTTGCATCAGTCCATGGTTTACGGCATTTTCGACTATCGGCTGAATGCTGAGCGGCGGGATCAGCTCCCTGATTCCCTCGGGCACATCGATTTCAATGTTCAGCCGTTCGTCAAACCTTGCCTTCTCCAGAGCCAGATAAGAGCGCACCAGCTCCAGCTCCTTCCCGATCGGTACGGTTTGTCCGCGGTTCTGAAAGTCAAAGCTGCTGCGCAGATATTGGCTGAGATCCAGCAGCAGATCGGTTGCCTTCTCCGGATCATCCGGACAAACCGAGATAATAGCATTAAGCGCATTATATAGAAAATGGGGCTTGATCTGCGCCTGCAGAAAAGCGATTTCCGTCTCAACAGACATGCGGATTGACTTGCGCATATCAAGCAGGGTCTGCGCACGCGCCCTGAATTCCCTCAGCTCCACAGGCTGGCTCAAATAATCATTGGCACCTGCCTCAAAAACGGCCTGAATATCCTCCGGGCGGTTCCCGGTTGTCAGAACGAGTATCGGCAGCTCCGATAAGATGAACCGCTCACGAATGGCTTGGCATAAAACCAATCCAGGCATTCCCGGTATAGCCCAATCCATGACGACCAGGTCAAGTTCAGGCTGCTTCTGCATAATCATTAGCGCCTCAGGACCGCTGACAGCCGTAATCACCTGATGCTTCTCCAGCCGGAGCGCATTGGACAGCACCTGCAGATTAACAGGATCATTATCAACAACAAGGATTGTGCAGCATTCCCCTTCCCGGGTCCGCACCGGCGAATCTTCTTCCAGCTCCGCCATGGCCGCAGTTTCCCAAACTGTGACTTCCAATAGCTCCTGGCCCAGAAGTGCCGTCCGTTCTTTCAGCACCGGCAAGGTAAAGCGGAATACCGACCCTTGTCCCAGCGTAGAGTGTACCTCTATCTTTCCGCCGTTCAGCTCCACCAGCTTCTGGGTAATACTGAGGCCCAGGCTGTTTTCGCGGTACAGTTTCTGGGCTCCTGTGACTTGCGGGTCATAAGCATCAAAAAGCGTCCGTAAACGCTCTGGTGCAAGTCCCGCTCCGGTATCAGCCACTTGAACAGCCACATAATCTTCTTTAACCTCCGCCGACACGGTTATCACACCCGCTTGGGTATAATTTACGGCATTTTCCAATAAATTGAACAAAATCTGGGCCAACCGCTGCTCATCCGTTTCAATCAGCGGCAGCTCCTCCGGCAGATTCAATCTGAAACTCAGGCCGGGATTACCAGTTACATGACGGGTAACCTCCATAACAGAAGAAGCTACGCTACGGAGATCTACAGCCTGCCGCTGCAGAAACAGATCCCCATGGTTCAGCTTGGCGAAATCGGACATATCATTGATCAGGGCGGACAGTCGTTTACCGGTGGAGACAACCATCGACAGCTGTCCGTTCTGCTGAGCATTTAAAGGGCCTGCCGCCCCCTCCGCCAGCGTCTGCGCAATGTTCACAATCCCCTGCAAGGGGCTGCGCAATTCACGGGAGGTAGCGGCCATGAAGTCATCCTTCAGCCCGTCCAGCGTGATCAGTCTGCGGGAGAGCTGCTCCACTTCAAGGAAAGAAGCGGCATATTGGCGGGCCATCACAATGGCCTGGAAGAATCCGAACAGAATAATTTCATAGGACAGCACGTAATAATGAAAGGCCAGATTCCAGACGCTGGCCAGATAGTAAATGATGACTACACTCAGGCTTTCGATGCTGACCATCATCAGGAACATGTTCTTCGGATTTTGCCTGGTCCCGGTGACCATAGAGTAGAGCACAAAGCTTATAGCCACAACGCCCCAGGTCAACAGCATTCCTTCCAGATAGCTGAAATACTGCGCCGGAACGAACACTGCGATCAGCAGAAGCACGGAAGTAATCGCTTTGGAGGCTTTCATAACCGCTTCGGGCATCGGATAGTTGATCGAGTTAGCTACGTATCTTAGCAGATAATAGTAGACAAGTGTGGAGGAGGCGAGCTGCAGCTTCAGCACAATTTCGTAGGGCAGACCGGGCATGACAGCTGAAATCAGCTTCTCCCCATGGGTCAGTATATACACAAGAGCCGCGAGGCTGAACAATCCCAGATACAGCGTAATTCCCCGGCTCGCCCTTATCCTGGAGAACATCAGCAGAAACAAGGCAAGCGTGAAAAATCCGAACAGCGTTGCCCCGTCCACAAACAGGGCAAATTCCCGGTGCTTCAGAATAGCCGACTGCCCCCCGATGATGATCGGCTGTACAATACCGCCGGAGGAATAAATGTAATTTGACACTTGTACTATAATCTCCAGCTTATCGCCGTTCACTGCAGCGAATCCCATGTATGGAATATTGTTAGATTTGCCCCCGGATGGAGTGGCCGCGGGGAAACCGCTGCTCCCGATCTCCTGGCCGTTCATGAATATCCGGCTTGCAGACCGGATATTAAGCGTACGCAGGCCATATACGACTGCCTGTCCGCCGGAGACCTTCGCCTGCAGACGGTAGGTGGCAAAGCCTTTGGCCTGCGTTTTTCCCGTAGCCGATATGTAGGTATTCCATTTCTCCGGCACGTTGATCATCGTAGACACTGCCGGAGCCGCCCGGCCGGACTCCCGTGAATGAAAATCCTCCGGCGTCAGCAGCCTGTCACGGTAAAACTCCCATTCCCCGTTCAGCTTCACGACCCCGTCCTGCTGGAAATCCCAATTCCGCAAATCGATCATGCCTTGCCTGGAAACCGGCATATCCTGTTTCACCACAAGGTTCTGAAGGATGGAGAACAACGGCACTATGCATACCAGCAGCACGCTGCACAGTATGCTTAGCCAATATTTCTTCATATTCTCTGCCCCTTTCTGGCCGCGTGTGAAAATTATACATTGGAATACTTTCGTAAATAAAGAAAAAAACCGATTCCACTTATTTCGGAATCGGCAGTCAAACTTTTAATAGATTGAATTGGAAGATTTTTATTTCATCTCTTGGGCAGGCGCCGGAGAAGCAGCAGCAACGGTATGATCCTGGGTCTTGGATAAAAAGATGTTCAGAACAATCGCTGTCAGCGATCCCGAAACGATACCGTTTTGCAGCAGCATTCTGGCGAATTCCGGCAGCTGGTCAAACATGGAAGGCAGTACTGCGGAGCCTAAGCCAACGGCAATGCTGCAGGCGGCAATCAGCAGATTGCCGTCCTTGCGCAGATCCACCTCGGACAGAATAGACATCCCGGAAGCGGCGACAGACCCGAACATCACGATCATTGCGCCTCCCAGCACCGCATTCGGCACAACGGTTGTCAGCGCCGCCAGCTTAGGCAGCAGACCCAGCACAACCATAATTCCGCCTGCCGCGAAGATCACATTGCGTGTCTTAACACGGGTCAGGGACAACAGACCGACATTCTGGGAGAACGCCGTATACGGAAAAGCGTTGAACAGCCCGCCCAGCATAATCGCCAGCCCTTCAGAGCGCAGGCCGTTTACGATCTGCTTCTCCTCCACCTTCTGATCCGTAGCCTTGCCAACCGCGAAATACACACCTGTCGATTCGACCATTGAAACGATATTGACGATAATCATTGTGAAAATTGCCGTCACACTGAACTGCGGCCAGCCGAAATAGAAAGGCTGGGCGATACTGACGTAAGAGGCCGTACCAACGGCAGAGAAATCAACCAGACCGAAGAAGTAGCCAATTGCCGTACCGGCAGCGAGGCCTACCAGCACCGAAACAGAACGCAGGAAGCCTGTAGCCAGCCGGTTCACCACAAGGATAACCAGCAGCGTGATCAAGGCCAGCAGCAGATTGCGGGGCTGTCCAAAATCGGCGCTGCCCTGACCGCCAGCCACATTGTTCATCGCTACCGGAATAAGCGACAGTCCAATGATCGTCACCACAGATCCGGTGACTACCGTAGGGAAGAACTTCAGCAGCTTCCCGTAAACCGGGGCTGCCAGCACTACAAACAGGCCGGATATAATAATCGCACCATAAGCGGTTGCCAGGTTAGAGCCCGAGGCAATGGCAATGATCGGGCTGACCGCGGTAAATGTGCAGCCCAGCACGACCGGAAGGCCGCTGCCGAAGTGCTTGCTGCCGATTACCTGCAGCAAAGTGGCCAATCCGCAGGTGAATAAATCGGCGGCGATCAGATAAGCCATCTGCGCTGCGCTCAAATTCAGTGCGCCCCCTACAACCAGCGGTACAATGACCGCCCCCGCGTACATCGCCAGCACATGCTGCAATCCCAGAGCGAATACCTTTTGCTTACTTAACATCCTGCACTCTCCTTAATCTGCTCTTCATTAGCGATAAAATGAACTTCTCCCGGAGCCATGGAAGAGATGCGTGCCAGTGCATGCACCGGAATGCCTCTCTTCTCCAGCAGGCTCCGCCCTTCCTGAAAGCTCTTCTCAATCACACAGCCCACGCCCAGTAGCTGTGCCCCTGATTCCATAACGATATCAACCAGTCCGACCAACGCAGCCCCGGTAGCGAGGAAATCATCAACGATCAGCACTTTGTCCTCCGGCCCCAGATATTTCTGTGAAATGCTGATCAGGTAGTCTTCCTGACGGGTAAACGAATGAACCGGTGCCGAATAGACCCCTTCTGACAAGGTAACAGCCTTCTTTTTCTTGGCATAAATAAAGGGAACTCCCAGCGCAATTCCCGCTGCCATGGCGAACTGGATCCCGCTGGCCTCCACGGTTAAGATCTTTGTAACCGGCAGATGTCCAAAGACTGTCTTGAACTCCTGCCCGATTTGCAGGGCAAGCTCCGTATCCACTTGATGGTTCAGAAACGAGTCCACCTTCAGTACGGTCTCCGACAGGATCAGGCCTTCTTCTCTAATACGTTCCTCTAATACTCTCATAACAGCAGCTTCTCTCCTTCAAGGTTCTTCCCGCCCAATCCTTTAGCGAAACAAAAAAGGACAGATTCACTTGAGCGTTTCTCTCAAGTGAATCTGTCCTTCTGGGCTTTTGTCCCTAAGTGGTGTAACACATCGCAGTGTCCGCATCGCTCGGACCAGCCTTTCCTATACCTCCGCACGGCATAGAAAACGGAACCCTAGATGCGCTATTTCACTCATAGTCGGACAATTACGATGGTTATCCGGTAGAAACTTATGGGCCATATTCCCAAGATTATATGAGTTGTTATATGAATAATCCGATTAAAACCTTTGTATATCTTACACGCTCTGTACGCTCCTTACAAGCTTTAATTCGTGAAAAATTTCAGCATTTAATGACAATTTTTCATGAGATACATATATTTCTTTCAGAACCGGTAGTGGGACAATAATAAAACAGCAGAATATCGCAGTGAATGCCTGAAAATCATACTAATTTATGGTTAAACTGGCCTTTTGCCCTTGTTTGCCCTATCACCGCATCTCTATTAAAAGTATAATTAGTAAAACTAGCGACATAAAGGCGGAATAGCATGAAAATAAAACAACAGATTTGGTTCGCGGCACTCGCTTCTATACTGCTGATTGGCAGTATGATTACTATATCTATTATCTATCTGGAAGGAGTTCCGCTTTATCTGTCTTTAGGGGCGGGTACAGCAGGCATTCTGCTTAGCACTTTCTTCCTGGCTGGCATTCACCGGAGCTTAACCCGCGGTATCGGCAGCATCCTTACAATATCGCAGGATATTGCCCAAGGTACACTTGATTCCTCGGGAAAGGCTACTGCCGATAGTGATGAATTGGGACAGCTGGCACAGTCCTTTTATACCCTTGGAATGGATCTGCACCACAAGACGGAAGAAGAACGCAGCCTGCGGCTGAAGGCCGAAGAACAGGCCTGGATCAATACCGAGGTGTCGGAAATGGTCCTGATGCTTCAGGGCTCCGTGCATTTGCAGACGGCGGCGCGAATCTTCATCGGCCGTCTGGCGTCTGCTGTCGGCGGAAGCTACGGGGCGGTGTACTTGGTACAGCATAACCAGCTGCAATTCACGGCCGGCTATGCTTTTGATGAAGCCTCCGTGAACCGTGAACCGTTCAGGCTGGGCAGCGGACTGGTTGGTCAATGCGCAGTTGACGGGCAAATGATCGTGATGCACCATCTGCCGGAGAATTACGTCAGGGTTCACTCCGGACTGGGCGAAGCAGCTCCCTCCACACTGATTCTGCTGCCGGTGCTTTATGAGACCGAGGTAGTCGCCGTGGTTGAGCTGGCCCTGATGAAAGAACTGGCCGACAAGGAGCTGCAATTCATCGAGCGGACCGGCCAGAACATGGGGGTTCTGATCAACACACTGGCCGATGTTGCCCGTATTGAGGAACTGCTCAGTGAAACTCAACTGCAGAAGGATGAACTTGAGGCGCAGACCGAGGAGCTGCAGGCCCAGACCCAGGAGCTGGAGGCGCAGACAGAAGAACTACTGGCGCAAACGGAGGAGCTGCAAGCACAGACCGAGGAATTGGCTACCTCCAACAATAATCTGCAGCAGCAGATGGAGCTGACCGCACGGCAGAAAGAGGAGATCCAGGAGCAGGCCGACGAGCTATTGGCCCAGACGAATGAGCTCCAGGACCAAAAGGAAGAGCTGCTGGCGCAAACCGAGGAGCTGCAGGCACAGGCCGAAGAATTGGCTACCTCTAACAATAATCTGCTGCAGCAGATGGAGCTGACCGCACGGCAGAAAGAGGAGATCCAGGAGCAGGCCGACGAGCTATTGGCCCAGACGAATGAGCTCCAGGACCAAAAGGAAGAGCTGCTGGCGCAAACCGAGGAGCTGCAGGTACAGACCGAGGAGCTGCAAGCACAGGCCGAAGAATTGGCTACCTCCAACAATAATCTGCTGCAGCAGATGGAGCTGACCGAACAGCAGAAAGCCGAGATCAAAGCCCAGGCGGAAGAGATCTTCATGGCCGCACAATACAAGTCGGAGTTTCTTGCCAACGTCTCGCATGAACTGCGTACACCGCTGAACAGCCTGCTGATCCTGTCACAGATTCTGGCTGAGAACAAGGAAGGTAATCTCGGTGTAAAACAGCTTGAATACGTGCATACCATCTTCTCGGCCGGCAAGGATCTGCTTCAGCTGATCGATGAGATTCTCGATCTGGCGAAGCTCGAGGTCGGCAAAATGACGCCTGTGCTGGAGCCCGTTGCGCTGCATGATGTCAGCACTCATCTGTTCCGCCGGTTCGAGCAGCAGGCGAAGAAAAAGAATATCCGCTTTGACGTCCATTGTGACAGCAGACTGCCGGAGCATCTGATGACCGACGGCCACCGGCTCCAGCAGATCATTAACAATCTGCTGTCGAACGCCGTGAAGTTCACTCCCGAGCAGGGTTCTGTCTCACTATCCATCCGCCCAAGCAGTGATGAAGTGATCTTCTCGGTCAGCGACACCGGGATCGGCATTGCTCCGTCCAAGCTGGACAGCATCTTCGAAGCCTTCCAGCAGGCCGACGGCACAACCAGCCGCAAGTACGGCGGCACGGGCCTGGGCCTCACCATCTGCCGTGAGCTGGCCACCCTGCTCGGCGGAAGAATCGAGGTCGATTCCCTGGAAGGCAAGGGCAGCACCTTCTCGCTGACTATCCCCGCTGCGCTGCCTGATGAGGATACACTTGCCCAGGTAGCCGCCTCCTTCGCAGCTGCGGCCACTATGGAGATCATTGACCCGGAACCTGCGGTCAAGGAACAATCCGCATTCCGGGAGTCCTTCGTACCCGACATTTCGATTTCCAATCCGAAGCTGCTGCAGTTCGCTGAAATGGACGATGACCGGAATAATCTCCTTAGCAGTGACACTCTGCTTCTGATTATCGAAGAAGATGCCGAGTTCGCGGCGATTCTGCTGCAGCTGGCCCGCAGCAGAGGCTTCAAGGCGATTGTGGCCTTCCAGGGTGACCAGGGTCTCGCTTTGGCCCATGCCTACAAGCCGGATGCGATTCTGCTCGACCTGCACCTCCCCGTTCTTGACGGCTGGTCGATCATCAGCCGGCTAAAGAGCCGGCCGGAGCTGCGCCACATTCCGGTACACGTCATTTCAACCACCGAAGAGAACCAGCAGAGCCTGGCGATGGGCGCCCTCTCCTTCTGGAAGAAGCCGAGCGACCAGACCGAGCTGGAGGCTTCCTTCCTGCAGATTGAAACGTATATCCGGCGTCCGGTCAAAAGCCTGCTGATCGTAGAGGACAACCAGCTGCTGCGCAGCAGCCTTGTGGAGTTCATCGCTCATCCCGATGTGCGCATTGTCGCCGTCGGTACCGGGCGGGAAGCCATGGAGCAGCTGAGCAGTCACCATTTTGACTGCATGGTGCTGGATCTGGGCTTATCCGACATCAGCGGCTTTGATCTGCTCGAGCAGGTCAAAACCAACCGCAAGCTGCAAACCCTGCCGGTCATTATCTATACCGGAAAAGATCTCAGCAAGTCCGACGAGCAGCGGTTGAAGCATTATGCCGAGAGCATCGTGATCAAGAATGTGCGGTCGATGGAGCGGCTCTACGATGAAACCGCACTGTACCTGCACCGCAAGCATGCTGACCTGCCGCCGGACAAACAGCTGCTGATCGAGAAGCTGCATAATCCGGAGGCCGCCTTTGCCGGGAAAAGCATTCTGCTCGTAGATGATGATATGCGTAATATTTTTGCGTTGTCGAGTGTACTTGAAGGCTATAATATGGATATCAGCTTTGCCCAAAACGGCCGGGAAGCGCTGGAGCATCTGGAACAGCATCCGGAAACCCAGCTTGTATTCATGGATATTATGATGCCGGAAATGGACGGGTATGAGACGATGAAGCATATCCGATCCAGACCCGAGTATGACCAGATGGTAATTATAGCCCTGACCGCGCGTGCTTTGGAGGAGGACCGGATCAAATGCCTGCAGGCCGGTGCCTCCGACTACATCTCCAAGCCGATTAACACTACACAGCTGGTTACTGTGCTCAAGGTATGGTTAATTCAATAACTGCCGGAGCTCAGCAACGGACCTACAGAACATTTTGACTCGGTGGGAGGAACTATGGAATATCCTGTAAATATTTTACTTGTAGACGACCGGCCGGATGAACTTCTCTCCATTCAGGCCCTGCTCGCTGACACACCCTATCAGCTGATTGGCGCAACCTCCGGGATGGATGCCCTGAAATGCCTGCTGGAGCAGGAATTTGCGCTAATCATTATGGATGTGCTGATGCCGGACATGGATGGCTTCGAAACGGCCAAACGGATAAAAATGCGCAAGAAATCGCGGGATATCCCGATTATTTTTCTAACCGCACTTACCTCCGAGCTGGAGAACTATATGATGGCCTATTCAGCCGGAGCAATTGATTTTCTGACGAAGCCCTTCCATCCCCTAGTCCTGAAAAGCAAGATCGACGGCTTCGTCCGCCTGTACCAGACCCGCAAGGAGCTGCAGATTAAATCGCAGGAGCTGGAATCGGCTAATATCGTGCTCACGGAACTGAAGGATACGGCGGAGCTTGCCCTAAGGATCAAAAGCGGCTTTCTCGCCATGATGAGCCATGAAATCCGCACCCCGCTCAATGGCATTATCGCAATGTCGGATGTGCTGAGAACCTCGGAGCTGACGCCGGATGATCTGGAGATGGCTGAAATCATTCATACCAGCGGTCATGCGCTGCTGTCTGTCATCAACCACATTCTCGATTTCACGAAGATTGAATCCGGCAAAATGGAGCTGGACTACGAGCTGTTCAACTTCCGCTCCTGCCTCAAGGAAACGATCGACATGTTCAGAGCGCTGGCCTTGAAACGCGACCTGCAGCTGGAAATGTTCATTGACCCGAATATTCCGGACCTGCTGGTCGGTGACCCCAACCGGCTTAGACAGGTACTGAACAATCTGATCGGTAACGCGATTAAATTCACCTCCAGCGGAAGTGTGAAGGTCCATGCGGGCCTCAGACAGGTGCTGGATGGTGTGCTGCAGCTGGAATTCGTCATTGAGGATACAGGCATCGGGATCCCTGCTGACAAAATGAAATATCTGTTCCAGCCCTTCACCCAGATCGGCGCGACCATTGATCACAAGTTCAAGGGGACGGGCCTTGGCCTCTCCATCTGCAAAATGCTGGTGGAGCTGATGGGCGGTACCATCTACGCCCGGCCGGATATGGAGCAGGGTGCGGCGTTTGTCTTTACGATTCAGGTCACCGAAGGCAGCCCGGATTAAGATCCGCTGCTCAAAACACACAAAAACCGCAAGTCTCCGGGATATGGAGCGCTTGCGGTTTTTGTGTGTTTATCCGGCTACGGCGTCTGCCGGGGGCAGTGCCCGGAGCTTATTCGCCGGTCAGTCCCGCCGGAGCAGGATGCGCAGTAATGTACTCCAGGGCGTTATAGATCATTTCCGCGGCTTCAGCACGCGTAATCCCCCTAGCCGGATGGAACTTGCCGCTGCTGTCCAGACTGGCGATGCCCAGCACCAGCGCCCGCTGGATGGAGCCGTCATACCCGGAGGTGAACTCCGCGTTGTCGGCGATGACCACCGGCATGATTTTGATCATCGGAAGATTGCTGTGCTTCTCGATGGTCAGGATCAGCTGATGGGTGAACTCCTCGCGCGTCCATTTCTTGCCGGGATCAAGGTCTGATGGCAGGCCGATATCGTTATTGGCCGCGATGATCAGCGCGTCCGCATACCAGGCATCATTATTGGCATTTGCGTAGTAGTCGGTCGCCAGCGGCGCTTTGAAGAACCGCAGCAGATCAATGTTCAGGTCAAAAGCGTTTACGAACATTTGAATCCCCTGCGCAGCTGTAACCGGAGCATCCGGGAGGAATTTAGTATCGCTTACCCCGTGGAGCACGCCCTGCTGCTGTAGCTGTACAATTTTATCTTTAGCCGGTGTGGCATTCAAGTCATCAAAGGATGCGGCGGCCGCCAAGCTCTGTCCGGCAAACGTCAGGGTCAGTACCGCTGCTGCCGACAGGGTCAGCCGTTTAAATGTAGTAGTCTTCATGATGGATCACCTCATAATAGTTTAGTTTGCGGGATCTGTGCTTCTTTCTTCCAGACGGGTGGGATGCAGAAAGGTTGCAGCTCCCCTAACGCTATCTTGCGAAGCGCCAAAAAGCCCGGCTCCCTGCGTTTGTCCGCAGGAAGCCGGGCTGGCCGGCACGACTATATTGATGATCGGATTGGGTGAGCTATGCTGTCTTGCCCGGTCCGTCTGCACTCCAGCGCTGAACCGGACTTGATGCGTTACAGCTGCTCCGCCCCGGTTGTCTGGACCTCAAGCTTCTTATGGTTGAGTACATTATCCTCCAGTACGGCGAACTTGTCGCCGTATTCTCTGATGATATGCTGCTCCCCCCAGGCGCATAAGGAATCCAGAATGGAGCGCAGTGATTTTCCGTAATCACTTAGCTCATATTCTACTTTGGGCGGTACCTGATTATAGCTGATCCGGTTGACAATGCCGTCCTGCTCCAGTTCACGGAGCTGCTGGGTAAGCATTTTCTGCGTAATGTTCGGCATATGGCGCTTCAAATCACTGGTCCGCATCTTGCCATGCGTCAGGTGGCAGAGGATGACGCATTTCCATTTGCCTCCGATAACCTCCAGCGTCGCTTCCACAGAGATATTATATTTTTTGGACATGAGGTCCTCCTGAAAATTATGTTATGGGTACTTTTTAGTACCTATATTACTTGAAAGTACGTACTATCCATTATTGCCTGCATAATTCATAATAGCATTTACCGGCCGGTGATTACCATACTATAGGAGTGGAAAACATGTCCTTAGAACAAAGAAGAAGCACCCTAGCGCTGCTGGCTCTGGCAGTCAGCGCTTTTGCTATCGGAACAACCGAGTTTATCAGTGTCGGCCTGCTGCCGCTCATTGCTGATGACCTGCATATATCCGTAACTGCGGCGGGTCTGACCGTCACATTGTATGCCCTGGGCGTCACCTTCGGTGCCCCCGTGCTGACATCGCTGACTACAGCGGTATCCCGCAAAACGCTGCTGATTGCGCTGATGGTGCTGTTCATTCTCGGCAACAGCCTTGCCGCCGCTGCTGGCGGGATTACCCTGCTGCTGATTGCCCGGGTGATCTCCGCCCTGTCGCACGGCCTGTTCATGTCAATCGCCTCAACGATCGCTGCCGATCTTGTTCCTGAGAACCGCAGGGCCAGCGCGATCTCTATTATGTTCACCGGCCTCACGGTCGCTACCGTCACGGGTGTACCGCTCGGTACGTTTCTCGGCCAGCAGCTGGGCTGGCGGGCCGCTTTTATCGCCATTGTCGCCACCGGCGTTGTCGCGCTGGCTGCCAACCTCATTCTCATCCCTTCAGGACTGCGCAAAGGCACCCGCACGCCGCTCAGCGAGCAGGTGAAGCTCGTGACGAACGGCCGGCTGCTGCTGGCTTTTGCCATCACCGCTTTAGGGTACGGCGGAACCTTTGTCGTCTTCACTTATTTATCCCCGCTGCTGCATGAGATCAGCGGCTTCAAGGAACAGACTGTCGCGGTTATTCTGCTCGTCTACGGCGTTGCCATTGCCATCGGCAACATGATCGGCGGCAGGGCAGCCAACCATAAACCGATGAACGCCTTGTTCTATATGTTTGCCCTGCAGGCGGTTGTTCTGCTGGTCCTAACCTTTACGGCCCCGTTCAAAGCCGCAGCCTTGATTACGATCTTCTTCATGGGGCTGCTCGCCTTTATGAATGTGCCTGGGCTTCAGGCTTATGTGGTAATCCTGGCGGACCGGTATGCGCCCAGTGCCAGAGATATCGCCTCTGCTGTTAATATCGCTGCCTTTAATGCAGGCATTGCCATCGGCGCTTATCTCGGAGGACTGGTTACGGATCACATGGGTCTGATTCATACCGCCTGGGCCGGAGCGGTTATGGTGCTTGGGGCAGTGTTTCTTACTGCCTGGAGCCGTGCGCTGGAGCGGAAGGACGAACGGACACTGGAGCATAAGGCCGCATAATCAATCAAACATTCAATCCGGCCTAATTCAGAGCACTAATTACATTTCGGAGGTTATGGATAATGACACAGCATACAGCACAGCATCTGCAAGATTGGACAGCATTACAGAACGGAGTGAATATGCCGTGGTTCGGCCTTGGGGTATTCCAGGTCGCTGACGGCGCAGAGCTGGTGGCGGCAGTGAAATCAGCCATTGCCCACGGCTACCGCAGCATTGATACTGCAGCTATCTACGAGAATGAGCGGGGAGTGGGGCAAGCATTGGCGGAAGCAATTGCCGAGAACAAGCTCTCCCGGGAAGATCTCTTTATCACCTCAAAGGTCTGGAATGCCGACCTCGGCTATGAAGCGACCATTGCCGCCTATGAAGCCAGCCTGGAGAAGCTTGGCCTGGACTATCTCGATCTATACCTCATTCATTGGCCGGTGGAGGGCAAATATAAGGAAGCCTGGAGAGCACTCGAAACACTCTATAAAGCAGGCCGCGTAAAAGCGATCGGAGTCAGCAATTTTCAGATTCATCATTTGGAGGATCTGCTGAGGGATGCCGAAATACGGCCGATGGTCAACCAGGTCGAGCTTCATCCCTACCTGCCCCAGCAGGCACTGCGAACCTTCTGCAGGGAGCAGGGCATTCAGATCGAAGCCTGGTCGCCGCTGATGCAGGGCGGGCTGCTGGATCAGCCTGACCTGCAGGAGATTGCTGCCGGATACGGCAAATCGGTTGCCCAGGTCATCCTGCGCTGGGATTTGCAGCATGGCATTGTGACGATTCCGAAGTCGACCAGGGAACAGCGGATTACCGAAAATGCCGCCATCTTTGATTTTGTCCTGAGCGCTGAGGATATGGCCCGGATTGACGGGCTGAACCGCGATCAGCGGGTCGGTCCGGACCCGGACAATTTCAATTTCTGATGCGCAGAAAGCCCCTCTTTCTCAGTGAGAAGGAGGGGCTTTGTTTGTCGTACTGCCTGTAAGCCGGTCAGACGCTACCTACCGCGGCAATCAGCACCGGCAATACAAGGAAGGAAGCCAGCGTGGTCCAGACTATACAGCGCGAGACCAGCGAAGGCGAGCTGCCGAAGCGTTCAGCCAGCACGACGGAATTAACAGCGACCGGCATGGAAGCCAGGATAAGCAGCACCGAGAACAGCGTGCCGGTTATATTCAGCAGGAGCAGAACGAGCAAGGCGATCAGCGGAGCCAGCAGCAGGCGGACGGTCAGACCCGTCCAGAAGGCGAGCTGCACATTGCGCTCCGTGTGGGCGGCCTTGACCTTGACCATCTGGGCACCGAGGATTGCCAGGACCACCGGCGAATACGCCCCGGCCACCATGGACACTCCTGTGGCCAGCTCATGCGGCAGCTGCAGGCCGAGCGCCCGCAGCAGAAAAGCCGCAATCGCCGCGTAGATGGCCGGCAGGGCGAACACCGATTTCACGGCGCTGCGGACATTAAACTGCGATCTGGCGGCGAAATATACGCCGATCGTATTGACGATGACCATCTGGGCGATGACATAAACGGATGCCTTGTCGAGCCCCAGCTGGCCGAAGGCCAGCAGTACAAGCGGCAGCCCGTAATTCACGCTGTTGGTAAAGGTGGAAATCAGGGTCAGTCCGGCTGCTTCCGGCGGAGCCAGTCTCAGGATCCGGCCGAGAAGTACCGCCACGATCCATAAGAACAGCAGGTTCAGCAGTGCAAAGGCAAGCGTCTTATAAACATCATCAAGGGAAATCTCAGCCTTAGCCAGCGTATCCAGAATGATCGCCGGGCTCAAAAAATACAAATAAAGCGTCAGCAACGGCTTAGTATCTAAATTCTTGTAACGGCCCAGCAGCGCACCGGCAGTGACGGGAATGGACAGCGGCACAATGACCTCTACTAAAGTCGACAACACAGTCTGAATCACGGCCAGGACTCCTCTGTTCTATAGTTAATCCCTACTATACCTCCGTAAACAGGAGCCGTCTAAGATATGGAAACAATATGCTTGATAGACAATGCCTATGGCAGCACATTACTTCCCGTAAGATAGTATTGTGCTATGATAGACAAAAACATCGTTTCCAGAAGGAGGCTGAATGAATATGAACGGACAAGAGCCTGTCGTTTTGACCAAAGGTGTACCGGGCGAGCCCTGCCCCATCGCCAAGACACTTGATGTCATCGGCACCAAGTGGACCTTTCTGATTATCCGCGACCTGCTGATTGAAGGCACCCTGCGGTTCAGTGATCTGCTGAAATCGCTGGAGGGGATCAGCCCGAAGACACTGTCGCTGCGGCTCCGTGAGCTGGAGAACCATGGCATCGTTGAACGGACGGTGTATCCCGAGGTTCCGCCGCGCGTGGAATATACGCTGACCCCCAAAGGTATACAGCTGGAAGGAATTTTTATCGAGCTCAAAAGATACGGCCTGGCACTTTAAGAAAACAGCTTCTTCGTCCACTCAGATATCTAAATTCTTCTATCCAAAAAAAGTTTTGGTCCGCGCGTCAGCGGCAGCACAAAACTAACTTTTAGGAAACTGTATGTCGAAAAGGTAACTACTTCCCTAATGGAAGTAATGAGAATATACTCTCCTCAAAGAGCAGCACAAACTTATCTTTAGGGGAGGAATTATTATGTTAACAGGACAAAAGATAGTCATTATCGGCGGAAGCTCGGGGATTGGACTGGAGACGGCAAAACGCGCTGCATCCCAAGGCGCGGAGCTTATCATTGCCAGCCGCTCCCGGCAGAAGCTGGAGCAGGCCAAGGCTGCCATCGGCGACAACGCTAAGGTTAGCGCTTATACGCTGGATGTGACGGATGAGGAGCAGGTGCAGGCTTTTTTTGCGGAAACCGGAGTCTTCGATCATCTGGTTGTCAGCGCAGCGGAAACGGGCGGCGGGGCTTTTCTGACTACGCCTACGGGTGCTGCGCGCGGGCTGTTCGAGAATAAATTCTGGGGCCAGTATTATGCCGCCAAGTATGGTGCGCCGAAGCTGAACCCGCAGGGGTCCATTACCCTGTTCTCAGGCATTGTGGCCTTTAAGTCCATGTCAGGCTCATCAGTGCTCGGTGCGGTGAACGCCGCTGTTGCCAATCTGGGACAGACCTTGGCTCTGGAGCTGGCTCCGCTGCGGGTGAATGTGGTCTCCCCGGGCATT
This sequence comes from Paenibacillus pedocola, assembly GCF_031599675.1. Lineage (NCBI taxonomy): Bacteria > Bacillati > Bacillota > Bacilli > Caryophanales > Paenibacillaceae > Paenibacillus > Paenibacillus pedocola. The sequence goes on from NZ_CP134223.1 coordinate 6,278,486, forward strand.
ATCGATACCCCTTCCCGCGCAGGAATGGCGGAAGCAGCCCGCAGCGCATTCTACAGCAGTACGGCTGCCAAGCTGCCGGTGCAGCGCATTGGTACAGCAGAGGATGTGGCGGAAGCGGTCCTTTATCTGATTCATAACGGCTTTGTAACAGGCACGGTACTGCATGCGGATGGCGGGCACCGCCTGATTTAAGACCATATATTTAGAAAAAATCCCCGTCCCCCGGCATGTAGTCAGGGAACAGGGATTTTTCATTACAAGGCTTTGATCTCCAGCAGCTCATATTTAATGACGCCCATTGGAGCATTAACGCTGATAATGTCGCCTACTTTTTTACCGATAAGCTCTTTGCCCAGCGGACTTTCGTATGAGATCTTGTTATCCAGCACATCGGCCTCAGCAGGTCCCACCACTCTATATTCGATTCTTTCCGAGTATTCCACATCATTCAGAATCACGATGGAGCCCACGCTGACTGCGCTCAGGTCCATGCTGCTGGCATCGACGATCTGGGCTTTGGTCAGCATTTTCTCCAGAATCATGATGCGGGTCTCCATGAATGACTGGTCTTCCTTGGCCGAGTGATATTCACTGTTCTCCTTCAAGTCCCCATAGCTGATCGCCAGCTTAAGCCGGGCCGCAAGCTCTTTGCGCCCTACTTCCTTGAGTTCCCTAAGCTCTTCCTCGAGCTTGGCCAAGCCTTCTTTGGTCAAGAATACTTCTTCATTGGACATGTTTCACAACTCCTATTTTTGCCTGCTTTATTGTATTCTACCCCATATTTCCTAAACATGCGAAACAATAAGTGGAGAATACACTGCAGAGGCGACCAATCCCTTACACATTCACTTCCTGGTTGGCGGAAGCAGATTTCACTGCGGCTGTGGAGGCTCCGCCCTGCCCTCCGCCAGTTCTTAGCAGGAAGGTCAGCGGAATGGCGAGTAGGCCAACCACAGTGGCAATGAGGAAAATGTCCTGCACACTCATAGTCATTCCTTGTGCTTTCAGCAAGGAGCCGGCAGCAGAAGCCGATCCACCCGTCAGCTCCTTCAGATGCACAAGGGACCGCGAAGACAGCAGTGAGCTGAACACGGCGATGGATAGTGCCCCCGTCGCCTGGCGGACCCAGTTCGTAACGGAAGAGGCATGGCCGGTGATCTGTTTCGGCACGGCAGACATCCCCGCATTAGTCACCGGCATAAAGGCCAGGGCAATCCCTATATTGCGCAGCGTCATCAGCAGAGCAATATACGTATGGGTAGCAGCCAGTGTAATGTGGCTGAGCTCCCAGGTCGAAATGCTAAGCAGCAGAATACCGCTGAGAATCAGCCAGAACGGGCCGACCTTGGAATACAGCTTGCCGACCACGGGCGACAATACCGCCATGACGATGGAACCGGGCAGCAGCACCAGTGCGGTCTTCAGCGGAGTAGACTGCTGGATATCCTGCAGGAATACCGGAATCAGGAATGTCCCTGAATAGAGGGCGACGGTGATGATGCAGTTAATGATCAGGCTGTACGTGAAGCGGTTCTGCCGGAAGACGGTCAGGTTCAGCAGCGGCTCCTTCAGGGACAGCTCTCTGCGGATGAAATAAGCCAGGGTGATGCACCCGGTAACCAGCAGCGAGAGCGTCTTCCAGGAGGCCCAGCCCCAGGCATTGCCTTTATTAAAGGCCAGAATAATGAAGGCACTGCTGAGAATAACCGTTACAAAGCCCGGCAGATCGAAGCTCCTGGACTCTCCTGCGCTCCGCTGGAAGGGCAGGCATTTAAGGGCTACTACAATGGCTATAATCCCTATAGGCAGGTTAATGAGGAACAGGGACTCCCAGCCGAAATAACCGGTCAGCCAGCCGCCCAGCGTGGGTCCGAATGCCGGGGCCAGCATGGAGGAAAGACTCCACAGGCTCATGGCAAAGGCCTGCTTCTCCTTGGCGATGAACTGATAGATCATAGTCATGGTCGTAGGAATAATCAGCCCCCCGAATACCCCTTGGAGAATCCGGAAGGTAATGAGTGAATGAATGCTCCAGGATACGGTACACAGTCCGGAGAACAGGGTAAAGCCCGACAACGCAAACACGTACAAATATTTGTAGCTCCACTTGTCGCCAAAATAGCCGACAACCGGAGCAACCACTCCGGTTGCCAGCAGATAACCGGTAATCATCCACTGGACGGTGCTGATTTCCGCATGAAAGTCCTTCAGGAATACCGGAAAGGCTACATTAATGGTCGTAGTGCTCAGGATCGCCATAAAATTGCCGAAAAATATCGCCAGTATAATAAGCCAGAACGATGAAGCATTTGCCTTTTGCTGATTCAATGGGTTCACTTCAACTTTCTATATCAAATAGGTGTATAATACAATTAATAATATATGTGTATTATACAACTATCAATTTGAAAGTCAATGTGACTTGTTTCATGGCACTTTCAAAACAGCTGGCCATTTTTAACCGTGCGCCTGTATTTTCACTTATACTATGGAGAAGAGTATTGAACAAAGGACTGAATAATCCAATGGATGAAAAAAATCTTGATGCCCTTAACAATGAGATGATGACCCTGATACGCCGTTCCACGCTGGACAAGAAGCATGGCGGGCTGGACCGCTCGTCCTATACCCTGCTCCATTATCTCTCCAGGCACGATAAGAGCGGCGTTAAGGCGCTGGCCGAAGAGCTCGGACTGGACACCTCAACCATCAGCAGACAGACCGCTGTGCTGGAGAGCAAGGACTATGTCGTGCGGATTCCTGATCCGCAGGACGGGAGATCAAGCTATTTTCAGATTACGGAGTTTGGGGCGCAGACCTTGGCTAATGCCCGGCGGCTCCGCCTGCAGCGGTATGAGGAGATTTTCGAAGAGTGGTCACCTGAGGAATGCCAAACGTTCCGCACGTTGCTGGCCAAACTTAACCGTAAGCTGACGGAGTAGCATTACTCCCCTTAAAAGGATTGACGAAAGCAGATACAGCTGGTAGATTAGATTAAATTAATCATACGGTTCAACTCGGAATTACATTTTAGCCAAAGGGGCTGATCCCTATTAACTTTGTTTTCTTTTCCCCTCATTTCCCTAAGAACAGTGCTGATTTCTGTACCCAGCTGCAGCGCCAGGGGGTCATCGTGCTCGGGATTGGTGACGCCGAATACGCCCATTTAGAGGACAAGCTGCAGCTCGCGCTTACGGAATATTACAAAGTGTCTGATCTGGAGAATTATGAGGAGATTCTGCGGGCCGTCGGCTATTTCACACATAAATACGGCAAAATTGACCGCTTCGAGTCGCTGAACGAATACTGGCTGGAGCAGGACGCGAATATCCGGACCGACTTCAACATTTACGGCACGAAGAACGATTTCGTCGCTAACCTGAAGCAGAAGTCCAAGATGAAAGAGTTTTTCCGCAAAAGCGGTGTAAGCACCGTTCAGTTCTCTACCGGAACTACCCGCGACAGTGTAGATGAATTCATCCGCAGTGCCGGATTCCCGCTGGTGGTGAAGCCGGACCTCGGTTCCGGAGCCAGCAATACTTACAAAATCAGCAATGAGGATGAGCTGCAGCACTTTTTTGATACGAAGCCTGCGGAGGTCTCCTTCATTATTGAGGAATTCATTGACGGGGTGATTCTCACATATGACGGGCTGGTGGATATTAACGGGGAAGTGCGGTTTGCCGTCAGCCATCTGTTCGAGAACAGCGTCATGGAAGTGGTCAACACCGATAACCATCTTTACTATTTCTGTCTGAAGGAGATCAGTCCTGAGGTCGAGGAGGCCGGACGGAGTATCCTGAAGGCTTTTGACATCCGGGAGCGGTTCTTCCATATCGAGCTGTTCAAGTCCAATAAGGATGGCCGGATCATCGCACTTGAGGTGAATATGCGTCCGCCCGGTGCGTGGATGACCGATGCCATTAACTTCTCATATGATATCGATGTGTATAAAGAATGGGCGGGCATGATCGCACATAATGAAGTCGGCGGCCCGTATGAAGGCAAATATTATACCGGCTATGCCAGCCGCAAGCAGCACAAGCATTACACGCACAGCCATGAAGACATTTACCGCACCTACGGCGCGAAGATTGTGAATTACGCCGAGATAGAAGAGGTATTCAGCAGAGCGATGGGCAACAGCGCCTATCAGTTCCGTTCTCCATCCTTAGAGGATGTCAGGGAAATGGTAAGGTATATACAACAAGAAGAGGGATAGGATGTGTTAACGGATGAAGACAAGCTACCGCAAGGAATACAGCCGTCACCTGCAGAGGGACATGGAGTATAAAGTATACGGCCACGCCGGCAAACCGATGCTTGTCTTCCCCACCTCGCTCGGCAGATTCTATCAGTACGAGGATTCCGGGATGATCGAAACGCTCTCCGGATTTATCGAAGCCGGGAAGCTGCAGATCTGGGCCTGTGACAGCATCGATGAGGAGACCTTTTTCTCCTCCCACTGGAACCATGAGGACAAGGCCATCCGGCATGAGCAGTACGACAAGTATATTACGCAAGAGCTGATTCCAGGCATTCTGGGCGAGAGCAAATGGAACAATGGCGGGGACGACCAGAAAATCATCATTTCCGGCTGCTCCATGGGCGCGTATTACAGCGCCAGCTTCTTTTTCCGTTATCCGCACTTTTTCGATACCTTAATTGCCCTGAGTGGCGTCTACTCCACCTATTATTTCTTCGGCGACTATATGAGCGAGAACGTCTACTTCAATTCTCCGCTCCATTACCTGCCCGGTCTGAGTGATGAGCATTACCTGGGTCAATACCGCAGCAGCAATATCATCCTCTGTGTCGGACAAGGAGCTTACGAAGACGAGATGCTTCATGAGACCCGTCTGCTCCAGGACCTGCTGCAGCGCAAAGGCATCCCTGCAAGGATCGACTATTGGGGCCATGATGTGAACCATGACTGGCCCTGGTGGAATAAGCAGATTCATTATTATGTCAGCAGCTGCCTCTGATATTCGCTATCGCTGCAGCAAGAAGAAACGGCTTCGCCGTCCTATTAGGGACGGTATCCGTTTCTGCGAAAAATAGAAGGATAAATTATAGCGTAAAACATATAAATTCTTATATTTCCAAAAAGCCCCGGGCTATATGCCCGGGGCTTTCTTGTGTTCCGTTATTCCGGCAAATGCTCTTTGCAGAACTGAGCCAGCTCAGCTTCCTCGTCCTCTTCCAGATCGAACTCCAGCAGCTTGCCGGTCGTCGTTTCCAGCAGATCGCAGGAGACTACCTTAACGTCTCCCTCTTCGACTTTGATCACTGCCCGGGCAGATACGCCGTTCTCTTCGTATAGCTCGTCCTCTTCCGGCACATCCAGATTGACGACGAACTCATATCGCTTGCCGCTCAGAATACCAAAAGGGTCTTTAATATTCTCAACGGTGTAACTCGTAAATGTCAGCACTGCGCATTCCTCTTTTCCTGAATCTCTGCCAAGCTATTGTATCACAAAATCAGGAACCGGCAATGATGCCCGGGCAGGGCGACCTTAGCTTACCCCACCACCGCTGTATCCGCTTTGGTCTTTCTGATCTGCTTGCTGCGCAGCTGGCCGCAGGCGGCGTCGATATCCACACCATGCTCCAGCCGGGTACTTACGCTGACGCCCTGCTTCTTCAAGGTGTCAAAAAAGGCCCGTACCGTCTCCCGCTCCGTCCGCTGGTATTGGCTGTGCTCATCCACCGGGTTGTAAGGAATCAGATTCACATTCACAAGCTGCCGGCGGCTGCCGATCAGTTCGGCCAGCTCCAGGGCATGCTCCTGGCGGTCATTGATATCCTTCAGCAGAATATACTCCAGCGTAATCCGCCGGTTCGTCTTCTCCAGATAGTAATCAATAGCCGGCATTAATTTCTCTATAGGAATCGCGCGGTTGATCTTCATGATCCGGGTCCGCAGCTCATTATTCGGCGCATGTAATGAAATCGCCAGGTTCACCTGCATATTGGCATCGGCGAATTCTCTGATTTTGTCGGCCAGACCGCTCGTGGAGACGGTGATGCCTTTGCCGGCAATCGCCAGCCCCTTATGATCCTTGATCGTGGTCAGGAAGTTCAGCAGGTGCGTAAAATTATCGAACGGCTCGCCGATACCCATTACCACGACATGGCTGACCCGCTGTCCAAGCCCGGCCTGATCCAGATGCTGCTGGACCTTCATAATCTGCTCCACAATTTCTCCGCTCGACAGGTCACGGCTCTTAGCCAAAAGCCCGCTGGCACAGAAGCTGCAGCCAATATTACAGCCGACCTGAGTAGTCACGCAGACGGACAGGCCATACTTCTGGCGCATCAGTACGGTTTCAATCAGGTTGCCGTCATTCAGGCGGAACAGGAACTTAATCGTGCCGTCGGCCGATTCCTGCTTCACATGCTCTTCCATCGTATGAAACACAAAATGCTCCGACAGCAGCCGGACGCAGTCCTGATTCATCTCCGACATATCTTCAAAGCCGTTGACCCGCTTGCGGTACAGAAACTCCCATACCTGTGAGGCGCGTGACTTCTTATGCCCGTGCTCCAGCAGCCATGACGCCAGTTGCTCCAGGGTTAATCCATAAATGGATTGTTTATTCATTATTTATCCTCTTTTCAAAACATTAAAGTTCGGTCTATAGTACTCATTCTCTCAAATTTATTTTATTAAAACAAGGGGAATTACCGCCTGCGGCCCCGGTATATGACAATTTCATTGCCAACACACAAAAAGCGCACCCCGGCCAAGAGTGCGCTCTTCCTGTTGATGTTATTTGAAAATGGCGAATTTCAGCCCTTTTTCCTTTAGGTAAGCAATAATTTCGGGTAGCACTTGAACCGTAATGCTCTTCTCATGCAGCAGATAAATGCCGCCGGAAGGATCGGTGTCATGGAAATATTCCACGATCTTCTCCGGGCTGTCCGCCTTCCAGTCCTCCGGGTCACGGTTCCAGAGCAGCACCTTTAGATGCTGTCTGCCGGCCTCTTCCGCCAGCTGCCGGTTCACCGCTCCATATGGAGGACGGAAGATCGTGACCGGGCCGGTAATCAGCTGCTCCAGTGACCGGTTCGCCCGGGCCAGATTATCCCGGTTCTCTTCTGCACTGTTCACCGTCAGATCGCTGTGGTCCCAGGAATGGTTGCCGACCGGCATCCCATGCTGATCCGCATAACGGACCGCTCCGGGGTAACGGCTGACATTCTGCCCGATGAACAGAAAATTCGCCGCTACGCCTTCCTTCACAAGAATATCTACGAGCTGTTCGGTGTAGCGCGACGGGCCGTCATCGAAGGATAAAGCGACATAGCCTTCCGGCAGGCTGTACTCATAGCTGTCTCCGGTAAGCTCAATCGCCTCATAGGACAGCTCCGGCTGTTCAGGCGGCTCCACAGGTATCGGCGCCGCCTCCGTTTGTCCGCTCTGGAGAGCAGCCAGCCGGACATCCGGGATATAAGCAGCTGGTGCACGCTCCTCCGCCCCCGGTCCAGCCGCTTCCACGGAGACATCCTGCTTCGCTTCCACACTGTTCGTAAACAGCTCCACTTCGCCATCCATACGCAGGAGGAACACCGCCAGCAGAAGGCTGAACACGAGGCCCCGCAGGAGGATGGGCCGGCTCCACAGCGCTGTCCGTTCGCGCTTGTGCCGTGGAGGTGCTGCCGGAACAGTCACTTCAGCCGCTTGCGGGGCTGTTTCGGCGGAAGGCGCTTCTTCTGGCAGCTTAAGCTGGGACAGCAGCGATTTATAGCTCTCCGAACAGGCAAAATACAGCGTTTCGCTGAATGTCCGGTTCATTTTGACCAGAGTGCTGAAATGGGTCCGGCGAAACGGGTCCCACTTCGTGTAAAGCGACAGCCGTACTCTCTGCCCTTCAAAAGGGCCTAAAGCAAGGAGTTGCAGGTATGTATATTCATCGATGCTAATAATCTGTCTCTTATGTAATCCGCCGCCGCGGGTTAGACCTACCTCCATCTGACAGCCATCCTGCCTGTGCTCAAGCGACAGCAGCTCAACCATCAGAGTGGCGCTTATGTCATGAACCGGCATAGGCTCTAGGTGTCCCCGTTTCCTTCATTGCGCTCTGCAGCGGGCATGCTGCCGCCAAAAGGAACCGTCATCCGGTTCGTGAAATCACTGATCATGCTGGAGAGGTAGGCTTTCTCCTGCCGGACCGTTTCGTACTTCTGTCTTAAATGGCTGTTTTCCGTTTCCAGCCTTCCGATCTTTTCTTCCAGCTCGTTCATCTTTTTCAGCTTTTCCGCGTGGGCCTCGTCATGCTTTTGCACCAGATTGGCGTACTTTTGCTGCTCCAGATCAATCGTGCTCTTTAGTTCATCCATTTCGCCTGACAAGGACGCATGAAGCTCGCGGTAGTCCTCAAGCACCTGGTCGACCTTAAGATTCCTCTCCACCAGCTTGTGCTCAAGCTCCATAATGTTCTTTTCCCGGTCTTCAATCACCTTATTCAGGTTCTTCAGATCCTTATTCAGCCGCTCCACATGTCCGCTGGAATGGGTCAGCCGGTCCTGCAGCTCATGATTATTGGTCTCGGTATGCGCTCTGGCCTGAATCATCTGCTCCACGGCAAAGATCAGATCGAGCGATTTCTTGTCCAGCTGCGCCTTGCCTGTAGAGATCAGGCTGGCCGGACTCTCACTCTTCTCGTAGCTGTCCAGGTCTTCCGGAGGGGCTTCCTCCACTTGCATCTTTGGAACCATGCCCGGCCTCAGCGTTTTATCCACCGCATCTCTTTTCTTGAAAAAAGGAGCAGCCATCTATAAATCACCTCATTATAATGTCAAAAAATGTCGAGCATATACGAGATTATTATAGATGATTTGCCCGGTGTATAAGTGAGCCTTAATGTCTAACTTTGCTAAATATATCCTAAGGCCCATTTTATCTGTTAAGGAAGGAGTACCCAAGTCTTTGGAACGACTTATGAACCCAAACACAGCAAAAAGCGCAGCCCCAAAGGACTACGCTTATGCATCAACAGCTTATTTATACAGTACTTTCTCAACATTGTATTTCGCCTTGAGCTTGTTCACGATGTATGTTTCATAAATCTCCCGGTCTACCGGATCTTCGACGATGCAGACTTCAATCTTGGTGACCTCATCGCGGTGCCCCTTCATTACCGATACAGTATCTTCAAAATGCTTTTTGATCCGGGGTCTAAGCTTTCTGGCTTTGCCCACAAACAGCAGCTCATCCTGATCATTGTAGAACATGAAGATGCCGCCGGCTTCCCGTGTGATCAGGTGGAAGTCCGTAAACCCGTAAATATGGCTTAGTACAGGGTTCTCCTGTTTGAATATGGTTACATCCGGTGCAGGAATTGTAATGCTGATCATTCGTGCTCACTTCCCTCTTATATATAGAAATAAATAGTATCACAGATCAAAGGGCCTGACTATTTCTATCTTCCGCCGGAAAGGTTGTTTTTAGTCCTCGGTTCACAAAGATTTCGCCTGCCGGTCCATAATCGAGCGGATGGTATCCCGAATGCCCTGCTCAAACGGCGTGGCCGGGATTTTGCCGGCGAGCTGCTTATATTTATCCCCGCTTAGGACAAGCGGCTCCTTCGTCAGATAGAGCATCTCCACGATCTCTTTCATCACGGGGAGGAATAATCCCAGCAGGGATAATCCGGCTGCGCCTACGGGAATAACCGGCTTGGACTTGCCGCTGGCCTCCCGGGCGAGACGGACGATCTCTTTGCCCGAAATGACGCCTGCCCCGGGAATGTTCCAGTTCTGTCCGTAGGCTTCCTCCCGTCCCGCCAGCTCCACGATCATTACCGCGGCATCCGGCAGATACACATATTCCCGGGCTACCGTCATATTGCCGATGAACATCGCCGGCTTGCCGGCGGCAATCGCCTCCAGCGTTGAACCCAGGTAGGACGCCTCATTGGCGGTCGGACCATAATAATCAGGCAGCCGGACTATAAGTCCCTTGGCCTTGCTCCAGCGCGGGCTGAAAAACATCCGTTCGAATTCGAGCTTAACCTTGCCCTTTTTCGTGTGCGGATTCTTCGGATGATCTTCATGAACCGGCTGCTCATCCACTCTTCTGCCATAAGGATAAATCCCGTCCACGGCCACAACCCGCGTACCCAGCCTGTTCGCCGCCTCCATCACAGCGATTCCCATCGGCAGCAGCTTAGTGCTCATTTCATGATAAGGTACCGAAGCGCTGTGGAAAATAACATCCGCCCCCTGTGCGGCCTTGAACACGTCATCAGCATTAAATACATCCCCGGTCTTCAACGTTAGACCCGCCGGATTCCCCAGCCCCGCTGCAAGCTGCGTAAGCTTAGGCATAGACCGCCCGAATGCAACCGTTTCGACGCCTCTTTTCAGCAGCTCCGCTATAATAACCGTTCCTGTTCCACCCGTAGCACCCAGTACAACCGCTTTGTTTAACATGTTCATTACCTCCTGATTTTAAAGTTGTTTTATTTGCTTCTTAATGGAATCGAAATTGTTAGTGACTGATCAATAACTATAAATGAAAATGTAACCTGTTTTGGCCGCCCGCTATTCTGCTGCCTGTTATTCTGCTGCCTGCTGTTAGTATAAGCCGTTTGTGTCATCAGTTTTTTGTTATTGATTAATCACTATTTAAATCATGCTTCAGGGCCTTACACCCTGAAATTCAAGAATAACTGATTGCTCCCCGCTGCGCAGGGCCCTACTAGTCCAGCTTCAAATGCTTCGGCTTAAGCGAAGGCATTTCCAGCACCATCGCGATATTGCAGAGCATGCCGTTGGCCATAAAGGTGCTTACTTCCACTTCGGGATTCGCTATTCCCGCTGCTATAAACTTTCCTTCGACCAGACGGATTACCTCCTGCATGCCTTTCTGCACCGCCTGGCGGATTGCCTCATCGCGAATGCCGAAGGCCTGCACCTGCAGTACAATCTCACTCGGATGTGTCTCCATCAGCTGCTCATACACACGGATGGTTTCATTAAGCAGTTCTCCTGGCGAAGCCGTAACACTCTGAAAACTGCGGATAATCCGTTCAAAAGCCCGGTCCAGCGCCGCCACAAACAGCTCCTCCTTGTTCTTGAACAGCTTGAAGATATAAGGCTGGGAAATCCCCACCTTCTCTGCCACCTGCGCCGTCGTCGCCCGGAAATATCCATGTTCCGCAAAAACTACAACCGCCGCCTCTAAAATCTGCTCCCGCCGGTTCACGCTGGTTGCTTCTGCCGTCTTGAGCCGGGGCGTGCCTGACTGTCCGCCTGTCATGTCTCTGCCTCCTGTTCCTGTTATTTCGATTGGTTATTGATCAATCACTTTCTTGATTGAAGTATACCCCGTGCCATTTCAATAATCAACCCTCAATTTAAGATTCCGCAAAAAAGGGCGGCACCGCCACCCCTGCATTCTAACCTTTAGACGTATGCAAAACATGCTCCGCACCTGTCACTTCTGATGATGGAAGGGACACGTCAGCTCTTCCGGAACAGCGTCCTTCGTCTCTTCCATCAAGCCAACAAAAGCCGGCTTCTGATAAATCAGGCGCGGGCTGAGGTTAAGCTCCCGGAGCTTATTGTCATTCCAAATCGGTGTAGAGGACGGCGACATGGGCGGAATCAGCCAATGCCATTTGCCGGATACCTCCCGGCCCTGCTGCTGCTCCTGTTCCTGAAACCGGACGAATTGGTCGGCCGCCGTATGATGGTCAACAATGCTGACCCCTGCCTGCTTGAAGGAATGCAGCACGGCGCGGTTCAGCTCCAGCAGCGCCCGGTCCTTCCACAGCGAAGTGTTGGTCGAACGGTCCAGTCCGAGCAAATCGGCCACCATCGGCAGGCGGTTATAGCGGCCGGCATCGCCCAGATTGCGGGAGCCGATCTCCGTCTCCATATACCAGCCATTAAAGGGAGCGGCCGGATAGCGGATGCCGCCGATCTCCAGAAGCATGTCCGAAACAACCGGAACGGAATACCAGCGCAGCTGAAGCTCGCCGAACCGTTCAATGTCCGGATGGCTGAGCGGAACTTCCTGCACCAGTTCCTCCGGAATCCTGAACCAGCGCGGCAGGGCTTCCCCGATGCTGATCACCAGCGGCAGTACATCGAAGTCACCGCCCTTGCCCTGCCAGCCGAGCCTACGGCAGACTACAGTGAAGGCATCGGAGGCAGGATCGCCGCAGCGGGGGTGCTCTCCATCTCCGGGATAACCGGCATAGCGGATCAGCTGGTGATTCCAGATGCGGATCACCTTGGCCGGATCATCACCACTTTGGAACACGGTCATCACCGGGCGGATGCGCCCGCCGTTAGCGGCCCGCTTCAGATGACTGAACAGCGCTTCGGCCACCTGCTCCGCGGTTTCAGCCCCGCGGGCATCAATAACCTCCAGTGTGTGCCAGAACAAGCGTCCGATGCAGCGGCTGTTATGCCGCCAGGCCATTTTGGCGCCATGAGCCAGCTCTTCTGCTGTATGGCTGTAGGTACCACACCGCCTGATTTCCTCACGCACAGCCTCGCTGCGGTCAATAAGCTCAGCCTCAGATTTCCCCAGCTCCCTGTAACATAACCGGAGGAATGCTTCCGCCTGCTCTATTAATTCTTCTCCGTTCAGCACTCCGTCATTTCTGCTCTCCATATGGCCCACTCCCTGTAAAATGCGTGTCACCAAGATGCTGCTCGTCAATAGCTCAATCATAGTAACTCCTGCCGGATTACGCAAGAATCTGGACGGGCGGCACCCGGACCTTATCTTTTATTCACTACAAATGCCACCGCGATCAAGGAAAAGACAGAGCAGCTGTTGAATATAGAACCTTGAGTCTTCCTGTCAAAATAGGGAAGAGACCAGCTCAGAAGCCCAGTATAGGAGGAATTTGCAGTGAGTACGATTATTCAGTTTCCTGAAGATTTTGTCTGGGGGGTCTCCACCTCTGCCTATCAGATTGAAGGGTCCCTGGACAAGGATGGCCGCGGGCCAAGCATATGGGACGAGCTCGCCGCCATCCCCGGCCGTATTTATAACGGCGATGATGCCAGCGTGGCCTGCGACAGCTATGAGCGCTACGAGGAGGATATCCGGCTGATGAAGGAGCTGGGTGTCAAAGCCTACCGCTTCTCCGTCTCCTGGCCGCGCATTTATCCGACTGGCAGCGGTGAAGTGAATCCGAAAGGGATAGCGTATTACAAAAAACTCGTCACAGCGCTGCTCGATAACGGCATTGAGCCCTTCTGCACGCTCTACCACTGGGAGCTGCCGCAGGCGCTGCAGGAGCAGGGCGGCTGGGAGAACCGGAAAACCATCGATGCTTTTGTGCAGTTTGCCGAAACCATGTTCCGGGAATTTGACGGCTTGATCAAGCACTGGATCACGTTCAACGAGCCATGGTGCATCGCCATTAACGGCCATCTGCTGGGCAGACATGCACCGGGCATTCAGAGCTGGCAGTCAGCCATCCAGGTCGCTCATCATGTGCTGGTAGCGCACGGCGCGACGGTACGCAAGTTCCGTGAACTGGGGACGGCAGGAGTCATCGGCTATGCGCCGGACATTTACTGGTACGAGCCGTTCTCGCAGAAACAGGAGGATGTGGATGCGGCCTACCGTGCTTTTTCCATCTATACCTGGTTCGTGACGCCGGTCTTTACCGGCAAATATCCCGAAGCCATGGCGGAATGGTTCAAGACCAAAGGCGCTGAACCGGTGATTGAAGCAGGGGATATGGAGGTTATTTCGCAAAAGCTTGATTTCCTGGGCCTGAATTTCTACGGCGGAAACATCGTGCGGCACAAAGCGGGGAATAACTATCTGGACCTCGAGCATGTGGACATCGGCTACGACAAATCCGACAAGGGCTGGTTTATTTTCCCGGAAGGGCTGTATTTGACCTTAAACTGGCTAAAAGAGCTGTGCGGCCCGCTGCCGATCTATATTACCGAAAATGGCGCCTGTTACAATGACGAGGTGATTGACGGACGGGTGCCGGATGAGCGGAGAATCCGCTTTTTGCAGAGCCATATTACCGAGCTGGGCCGGGCCATCGACTCCGGTGTCAACGTTAAAGGGTATCTGACCTGGTCGCTGATGGACAACTTCGAATGGGCATTCGGCTACTCCTGCCGCTTCGGGCTGGTGCATGTCGATTTCCGTACACAAAAACGGACGCCAAAGGAAAGCTATTACTGGTACCAGAAGCTGATCCGCAAAAACTGGCTGGAAATCGAGAGCAGATAATGAAGGCGCATATATAGTCAAAAAAAAAGCGGGTTCCGCGGCATCGCTCTTGGATAGCCTGCCTGGAATCCGCCTTTATCATCCTGACATAGAAACTGGAAACTTAGGAGCGTGAACCATGAGTAAATTCGGAATGTATGCGAAATTCACCGCCAAACCGGGCCAGCGCGATGCCCTGGCGGCCATTCTGCTGGAAAGTGCAGCTGCTGCCGAGGCTATAGACGAATGTGAGCTGTACATTATCAATATCTCTGATACTGAGCCCGATATCCTCTGGGTAACAGAGGTTTGGGGCAGCCCTGAGGCCCATGCAGCCTCACTCACCCTTGAAGACACCCAGGCTGCGATCCGGCGCGCCATGCCGCTGATTGCCGGTGTTGAGTCGACGAAGATCAAGCCGGTAGGCGGTAAAGGGCTGGTATTCGGCTAAAGCCGGAATTACCCCTGGCTGGCCTGGCTATTCGCTGTCCAATTCGGCCAGCCGGGCAATGATTCTCCGTTTGCGGTAGAGCATCTGCGCGGCATCCGCCACATCCTCCAGCGCCTGGCGGTTGATGAATGCGCCGAAAAACATCCCTGCCACCGGAACGGTCTGCAGCAGCTTCTTCCAGCCCCAGTTGTCACGGTAGACGGTAATGACCTCGCGCCAGCCCTGGATGGAGGAGACGGCGGTGTTTGATCCGGCTGTAATATCACCGTCGCCTCCGGCCTGCAAATTCAGCTCTCGGAGAATGGTCTGCTTACCCACGATGTCGGAAGAAGCAAACTGCATCACCTTCACTGTAAAGATCCGCTCGGCTTTCTCTGTAGGATTATATCCGTAGCATAACCCGATCTCCTGAATGACCTTCAGCGACAGGCCCAGAACAGCAGGAATATCGGCGGCGAGCGTGAACACACCGCCAAAGCCGGTCGTCGCTCCTTGCGCCGTTGCAACATTGCGGCTGCTCTGACTAAGCTTCTGTGCAGCGGCATCCATAACAGCCAGCGGGAACGGACCTTTCTCCGGGGCTCCCGCAGCCTTGCTTGCAGCTTCCATCAGCAGCCCCACCTTGCGGCCGGCCACCAGATAGTTGCCCCCATTCTGAATATAGCTGCCCAGCTCGTCCAGCAGCTTGCCCACCTTCTCGTGAATCACCTTCGGGGTGACCTTGTCGAGCAGTTTGAACGGCAGGCGGGTGATCCGGTCCCAGATCATCAGCTTATTCTGTTCCTTTTCCCACTTGGCAATTCCGGCAAGCGCAGCCTGCAGCTCCTCCCGTGTTTCCAGATGTGCGGATGGTTCCGCCGGTTCCAGCATATAATCGCCTCCTTATATCTCTTACTTCTATAACCCGATACGGGCGGTTTGAATGCGGTTGTCTGCGTTTAGCTCAGGATTTAACCACAGGAAAAAGGCATTCCCGGCCATTGCCGGAAATGCCGAGACCCTGCTGTCTATGACTTGCCTAGTCTTCGAACCGGTATGCTTGCTCTTGCAGCCCGGCCAATCTTTCTTTTTCGTCAGCCAGCCGTTCTTCAGTCAGCTCCACACCGTGTCTGCCGACCGAACCCTCCGGGGCATGCCGTACAGCTTCTTCAGCATGCTCCAGACTATTCTCTGCCTGGGTAAGGGTCTGCTCGTTCGGATGGCTCAGCGCCTGGGATACAGCATTATGCAGCTTCGTTACCGAGTCCTGCGCCTGATCCACTGTACTATTCGTGCGCAGACTGGATTCATAATGTTTCATACTAAGAACACTCCCCCTTCTCACGCTTTCGTTCCCCTTTAGCATGGATAGGGAGAGCATTTCTTATGCACCGCAGCTCCGGCAGGAGAATTCTATACCAGGAACATGGCGACCACTGTCATCGCTGCGAGGCCCAGCAGGACCGGCTTCAGATTGCGCCGGGCTAGTTCGAACGGGCTGACGCCGCAAATGGCGGCAGCTGGAATGAGTGCCCACGGAATCAGTGTGCCGCCGCCAACCCAGATGGCGGTCACCTGGCCAAGGGCAGTCAGCGTTGCGGCGCCGGAGTGAATCGCCGCCGCAAACATCTGGGCAATCGAGCCGGCCAGCGAGATGCCCGAGAAGCCGGAGCCGTCGAGACCAGTGATCGCCCCGATCACCGTCAGCGTTACGGCTCCTACCGCGCCGTTAAGCGGCACATGGTCCGCCAGGGCGACGCCCAGGTCGTTGACGATGCCGTGGGAGCCGGCCGGCAGCGTGCTGCCGTACAGTTCGGTAAAGGCGGAATCGCCGAGATAAAAGAAGGCGGCAATCGGAATCACCGGACCGAATACTTTGAAGCCAAACACGAATCCTTCGATCAGGTAGGAAGTGACCTTCTCCAGCCCCTGGTTGCGGTGTGCGAGCAGCGTGATGACAATCAGAATGAATACGGCCGTTCCGCCGATAAGTGCCGTGGCATCACCGCCCTGCAGGTCAAGGGCGAACATCCCCACTAAGTCCAGCAAGAACAGCAGCGGGATGGCAATCGCCAGCCCTTTTCTAAGATTTGCGCTCATGAACACCGGGGCTGTATCCTCCGCCTCAGCTGCCGTAAGCGGGCCTGCTCCGCCTTTGAAGGACACGAGTCCGTCTCTCCAGGTCCCGTTCTTCTGATCCCTGCGCATCATCCAGAAGGCGGCGACTGTAGTCACCAGGCCCATAACAATAACCAGCGGGATACTCGCCTCCATCACACTGGATACCGGAAGGCCGGCGGCATCCGCCGTCAGCTTCGGAGCTCCCTGGATAATATAATCACCGGATAATGCGATGCCGTGGCCGAACAGGTTCATTGCCATCGCCGCGCCAAGCGCGGGCAGGCCGACCCGCAGCGCCACCGGCAGCAGCACGGCACCGACCAGCGCAACTGCAGGCGAAGGCCAGAAGAAGAATGAGGTCACCATCATAATCAGCCCGATGCCCCAGTAGGCCATCGCCGGGGTGCGCAGGAAGCGGGTAAGCGGAGCGACCATCGCCTCATTGATGCCTGTGATAATCAGAATCCGGCTCATCGCCACAATGATGGAGATAATCATAATGGTGCCCAGCAGCTCTTTGGTCGCGTAGACAAAGGAGTTGAAGATCCCCGACACCGAACCGCTAAGCGTTTCTGTAGCCAGCAGCCCCAGGGCGAAGATCCCGGCCACACAGATCATGGTCGTGTCACGCCGCCGGATCAGCAGCGCCAGGATGAACACAATAAACACCAGATATACATAGTGGATCGCACCTAAATGGATGTCCATTATAGATAGCGCCTCCTTTCCTTTATAGCAAGATGGTGCTATATGCTATGCATCGGGTTAGGCGTTTGTTCGCGGAGTCCGGCGGGAAATGACAGTATTCGTCAGCCTCATAAAAAGCGGTATGGCTGGAGCAGCAGATAGCAAAAAACCACCCCGGCAAGCCGGAGTGGCGGTTTCTGTTAAGCTTTTATAGCGATAATAAAAAACCTGTGCTCAGTACTCCCGATATAACCTGTCTTGGCAAGCTGCTCCTGCAGCAGGCACAGCCGGTCATAACACTTCTCCACCGAGAAGCCGGGGAACTCCCATTCAATAATCTTTGCAAAGTACACCAGTGCCCCTACATCCTTGAACTTCAGCAAGGGAAAGGCTTCGGCCGACTGAACAATCGTAAAGCCGCTGCTCCGCAGCTCATCACTGACCTGCTCCGCGTTGAAGGCTTCATCGACCGGTGCGGCTTCGCCCCCGAGCAGAAACTCCGATAAGGCCCGGTTGTTCCGTCCGCCCACTTGCTGGGTAACAAAGACCCCTCCAGGCTTCAATATCCGCTTTACCTCCTGAATGGAGAATGCCTCATGCCGGTTTATGATCAGATCAATGCTGTTGTCATCAAACGGTAGGGAATCATCGCTAAACACCTGTCTCAGCTCGATTCCGTGCGGCGGGAACAGCTCCCTGCAAAGTTCCACATTGGGCGGATACGCCTCTGTAGCGTACGTCCTTCCCGGCGGAGGCGAGAGCGACAGGAGAAATTCACCGCCGCCTGTCCCCATATCGAGCAGGGCGCCCTCATTGTTGTTCATATATGTTCTAACTGCTGCTTCATAATCCCACGGCAGACCATCATCCTCCATCCGCCCGGATAATGCAGAGAAATCCCATCCCTTGAAGGAACGCCGTTCCTCCTGCAGCCAGCTGTGCTTCCATTCGCTGCTCAAATCACCTGTTCCCATAACTATACCCCTCTCGCATGTGTATTGCCCAACGCTCTGCGGATAAGGTGCAGCTGAGATCTTACCTGATAACCTATTCATTTCGAAACGCCCGGCACTATCCTGTTATCAGATTAGTCTGGCCGCACCGGGCAGTTACCTCGTGAAATCACCATGATTATAGCCCTCGCTTTTAGGGAATCTTAATTACCTTTTTATAGTAGCATAGCGGCAGAGCAAAGGGGAAGCCTGACGGCCCCCCCTCCCATACTCCTTATTACCACAGCGTAAATGTTATTTAGCCAAAGCACCCGCCGCCGCATCCTCGCCGCCGAGACGCCCGGAGGTGAAGGAGTAGCCGATGCCGACACCGTTGCCGACATAAGTATCATTAAACAATACGCCTTCCGATTCCAGACCGACAGCGTACAGGCCCTTGATTGGCACCCGCTTGTCATTCAGCACCTGGAACTTAGTGTTGACGAGTAATCCGCCGACCGAACCGAGATTGTTGATCTCTGCGATCACCGCGTAATAAGGTCCGCTTTCACCCATCGGAAGCAGATATTCCTTAGCTTTGCCGAACTCGGTATCCACACCGGTCTTAGCCGCTTCCTGATATTTAGTGAAAGCCTCAGTGAATACAGCCGCATCCATGCCGGCATTTTGCGCCAATTCTTCAATGGTATTGCCTTTGTAACCGTCCCCGTTAGCTACCATGGATTCGAACACTTTATCCGCATCCTTCCAAGGGTTGTCGAGCGTAAACTGATCGGCAAATGCAGCATAGAATTCCGGCGGCATTCCCGGCAGGGCAGGTGCTTTTACCCCTTTCATTCCTTTTGCCTTAAGCGCATCGATTTGTGATTGTGAGACAATAACCAGATGATAAGCTCCGTTAAAAGCACTGGTATTGGCCGCTGCTACAGCTGTAAGTGTCGCCGCTTCATCTCTGAATCTCGCCCCGGAAGGGCCGACGTTCATGAAGTTAGGCAGGTAGGTGGTCATCAGCGGATAGCTGGCCTCAAACGGCTCATACTGGGCTTTCAGCTTCTCTGTGGATCTGGCCAGGGTCTGGTGCAGCATCTGTCCGCCGAAATTATCAGGAACCTTCGCGCCGGCATCCCAGGACATCTGCAGGCCTTCCCCGATATTCTGGCCGAGTCCGCCGTTTACACCTTCGAAGCCGAAGGCTTCTTTGACCATTTCTTTGTTGGCGGCATAACCGCCGGTTGCCATCACAATGCTTTTACCTGTAATTTCGAGGGTTGTACCGTCCGCCTTCTCAGCCACTACTCCGGTTACCTCTCCGTTTGCGCCTGTAATCAGCTTCTTGGCCGTGGTTTCGGTAATGACCTGTCCGCCGCCTTTTTCCACCGATTCCGCCAGCATTGCCCGCAGCAATCCTTGTCGCGTATCATAAGCCGGCAGCATATGCAGCTGTTCTCCGGCGAAATTAATGAAGGTCGTCGGATAACCCTTTTTGGCCAGCCAGTCATAGGTATCTCCGGATTTCGTCACATACTGGCGGATAGCCGCCGCATCCACCCGCCAGTGGTTATTGGCGATCCAGTCGGAGATTTCCTTCTCGACGCTGATTTTAAGCCCGCTGCTGACTGCAGCTGAGGAATTATAGAATTTACCTGCCCAGGACAGATTGCTTGCTCCGCCGATGGTAGCGGTTTTCTCAATAATGATAACCTTTGCGCCTTTATCTGCAGCCGATACAGCCGCCGACACGCCGGATGCTCCTGCGCCCACGACGACAACATCAGCCGAGAGCTGTTCCGTTTTACCTTCGCCCGCCTTGGCGACTTCACGTGATTTGAACGCCTCTACGTTGCTGCCTGCCTGCTTAAGGGCATCTTCTACCGCAGCCAGAACGGCATTGCTGGACTCGGAAGCACCGCTGACCGCATCGACCGCAAGAGTCTGGCCGGCAATAATTTCGTCCTTAATCTTATTCATGGCCTCCACGCCGATGCCTGCCGTTTCACTCTGGCTGACGACCTTGATATCCGTAATGGTCTGCGCGGCATCCAGTGTAACCTCTACCCGGATTTTGCCGTCCTTGCCGTCGGCCTCCGCCTGGTAGGTTCCCGCTTTAAAAGAAGCCGGTATCTCGCTGCTGTCCGCCGCCCCCTGCGTGGCTTCAGGTGACGCCGATGGCTGCTCTGAAGCCGCCGGTTCAGCGGAGTTGCCGCTGCAGCCGCTGATGACAGCCAGGATCATAACGAGACATAGCGACAAAATGAACATTCTAGAAATGGTTTGCTTATGCACTTCTATTTCCCCCCATGTGGTTAGTGGCTGACCGTTTTCTCTGCTGTGGGCCGCCTATATGCCACCGAGTGTAAACCTTGGTGCAGCACCAAGGTCAATGAAATAGTTGTGAATTTTTTCTCAAAGTCCTTCTGGAAGATACAGTCCGGGTTTGTTTAGACAGGAATGTTGATCTCCAGATAAGATTTGTTCTCCCCTTTAACGCGTTCCGTAAAAAGAATCTTGCCGAATATATCGCCAGTAACCGTATAACACTGTTCCTCGGCGTAATCGAGCATAAACTGGAAGACCTTCTGTTCGATATATTCTTCATCAGAAGCGACGATAACCGCGGAGATACAGGTGCAGGGCGGAAGATACTCCACGCTGTCGTTCAGGCACACCCCAAGCTGCTCCTGATCCTCTTCAAGCAGGGCCAGGCCCCAGCTGTAATCAAACTCCCCGTCGCTGCTGATTCCGGCCGTGTTCCGGGTGCGGAAGGAATAGAAGGTGAACGGCAGCAGCTCCATCCAGGCTTGTACGGTTCTTTTGAGACAATCCTTCTGCAGCAGATGATTTTTGTTCGTCTGCCGGATCCGGTACATACCCGGCATCTGCTTAACCCGGCACTTGTAGAAGGATTCGCCGATGGCCATAAGCTCCTTATGGATGTCATTGATTTTGTCCAGCAGCATCGTGCTCCGCCGGATCTCTGCTTCTAATTGCAGCTGTGCGGCGGCGATAGATTCCACTACCCGCTCCGCCGGCGCCTCGTTGATCAGCTCCGCCACATCCTGCAGCGGAATCTGCATACTGCGGTACCAGCGGCTCGACAGCAGATTCCGGGCATCCAAATCATCGAAGTAACGATAATTGTTATGATGATCCTTCATCGGCCTGACAATATCATGTTTCTCATACAGCCGCAGTGTATCCGCTGTGATTCCAAGAATCGATGCGAACTCCCCGATAGAATATTTCATATAAAAGCCCCCCAGCTCTGGCGAAACTCATGGATTTCATATCCATAATGATACGGGGTTCCGGCCGGGGCTTTTGTGGTCTTTGTCACATGGCAGCAGCACCGGGGCCTGAACCCGGCCGCTATCCGGCACCCGGCCAACGCAAAAAGCGGCCCCGGAGGACCGCTCTGCTAAAGGTTATTATCGAAAACGATTTTGTGGAGAACGATTCTATTGGGAGCGTCCCTCGCTCAGATTCAGAACTGCCTTGCTGATGCGCCGCTGCCGCGTTTCGGCAGTCTTAGCCTCTTCAATGGACAGCACGAACCGCCGCTTATTGCTGTAGGACAACCCGTCGAAAAAGCTCCGGGCCGCAGGTTCCCTGTCCAGCGCCTCCGCAAAATCAGGCGGTACTGCCACTTCCCTGGGCTCGTTATCGAGTACAAGCTCTACCTCAATTTCCTCTCCGGCGCTAACGCCGGCGCCCTTGCGGTGCTCCGCACTAAGCGGAATGAGAAACTGTCCGCCCATAACAGCCACCGTGCTGGGATATGTATAGCCGCCAATCGTTACCTTGACCGCCGGCTTCTTGCTTGTGCCCAGGCTGGCCACAACCTCTGCCGGAACCGGTATCCCCGTTGCCGTCTTGCCGCCAAGTATTACAGTTGTCCGGAATTTCATCGGTCTACCCCCTGTCAGGATGCCACTCTATTAGTACTCCCATTGTAGAACGAAGCCTTGTACTTTTCCAGTCGCCTGCAGGTGCAGCTCTCGTATATACTTAAATATATCAATGAACGCTATGCGCGGAGGTGACTCCCTATGAATCTAACCGAAAAAGTGCAAAGCCTCCCCTTAACGCCGGGTGTCTATCTGATGAAGGACAGCCTCGGCCACATCATTTATGTCGGCAAGGCGAAGCAGCTGCGGAAACGGGTGCAGTCCTATTTTTACAATAACAAAGGCCACTCCCCGAAAGTGGTTCAGCTTGTCCGCAATATCAGAGACCTTGAATACAGGCTGACCGATACGGAATTTGAAGCCTTCATGCTGGAATGCCAGCTCATCAAAGAAATCAAGCCGATGTACAATAAAAAAATGAAAAATCCGCTGGCCTACAGCTACATCTCCATCCGCGCAGATAGGACCGGGCGCCGCCAGATTGAAGTGGGCTATGATCCCGGCCCTCCCGGACAACATCTGCATTTCGGGCCCTATACGAGCAGGAGCACCGTCGAGCGGGCGGTACAGGGGATCAAAGAAAGCCAGCGGATTCTCTGCAGCAGCCCGAACACCGGGCATTCGCTCTGCCTCAACCACTCGCTTGGCCTCTGTATCGGAATGTGCGGCGGCGGCGAAGCACTGGATACCTATAATATAATCATAGACCGGATTATCGCTCTTCTGGACGGAAGTGACCGAGGGATACTTAACGACCTGGAACAGCGAATGGACGAGGCGGCGGAGCGGTTTGATTTCGAGGCGGCCGCCAAATACCGCGATTATGCAGGAGCAGTCCAGGCACTGCTTCAGAAGGAGCAGGTCTCCCGGTTCACCGGAGAGAACAAAAATATTGCGTTACTGGAGCCGGTGGACGAGCATACCCTTAAACTGATCCTGATCAAAGGCGCAAGGATTCTCTTCCGCACCAAGCTGGATATAAGCCAGCCGGATATGGAACAGCTGCACCGCACGGTACTCGCGGCGGTCACCGGGCATTTCGCTGCTGCATCCTCTGAGCTGGCCGGAGAGATCAGCCGCCATACCATTGATGAAGCCCAGATTATCTTCAGCTATCTGAAGAGCAGCTCCGGCAGCTATCTGATTGTTCCGCAGGAATGGCTTGGCGGGAAGCCGGAGCCCTTACTGGAGGAAGCTGTTCACAGGCTTCTGGAAAATTCTATATCTACTCTTTAAAGATGGACGGCTCCTTAACGTACCACTCCGTCAAGCCACAGGTTGAACAGACGTAGGGGGCAAGTTCACTGGTTTTTTTGGCTGCAAATACTCTGTTCTGCTTTTTGATAGCAGAAAATTGCCCAACCGTATTTGTCGCTGTACATTCTATCAGCTTGACACCGCAATTCCGGCACATATGTATCATTTCAATCATCTCCTTCTATAATTTTCAAGATCTGATTCATATATCCGTCTCTTTCTACAGGAATGATTTTGTTCTGAAATAGGTGTACATCATAGTCATCCACATACCATCTTGCATCCGTTATTGAGAACTGATAGTGATGTTTGATATTGGTTATGGAATGCAGGGTCACCGTCTTTTTGACCGTTCCCTCTCCGATCAGATATACATTTTGCAGTTTCTGGACAAGCATCAACGTCAATATTTCACTACAGCTTGCTGTACGATGATTTACAAGTATAAATATTTTTTTAAAGCTATAGCCCTCACTATTAATTTTCCGGTGTATTACTTGCTTCTCCTTATAATTCAAGAGCAGCATGTCGCATATGGGAAGCAGTTGTCTGGCGATTTTCAGACAAGCCTCTAATTTGCCGCCGCTGTTATTTCTGAGATCCAGGATCAAATAAGTCATATGCTGGTACTTATGTAATAAACCTTCAATATTAATAGCCGACTCATCATTAAAGTTAGTAAAAGAAATGTACAAAATATCATGCAGCTTGATATCAGACTTTACTGAATCAATTTTTTTCCTCTTCACAAATGATTTACCCGGGTAAAAATAATTAAATTGAGTATAAACTGAATCTGTAGTACTGCTCACAAACTCCTGAAAATCCAGATGAGAAACCTTTCGTTTGTTCAGCAGAGTATGCTTTTTATCTTTATAAGCATCCTCCATTGCTAAGTTTAATTCTTTTTCTTCATATACCTCGACAAGCATTTTGACTAGCCGTTTGGGAATATAGCGATGCGGTCTGAGTGTGAGCATTCCTCATTCCTCTATTGTGTTACTTTCCTCAAATGTCTTAAGCAGCTTCTGTGTGTTGATTATTAAATTCTCTTTGTTCGGATTATTAACGATCCAGTAAGAAAACCATAAAGCGAATAGGGCCAGGACAAACGACAAGCCTGTGAGCTGCAGAGAAACATGTATCTCTTTTCCGTAATAAAACAAAAACAAAAAAGGATTGGCATAAATCAATAAGCCTGCCACAGATGCCAAAACCTGCTTGAATTTGGAGTAATCTGAATAATGAATTGTAGAAAACCCAATGATTGAGGCACCAATTACTATATTTAGGACATTTTGCAGCATTGCCTGAGTGGTTATATTGAAGTCTATACCGAATAGGAAGGGTCCGCTAAGAACAGCCAGCCACAAGATAATGTTTGAATATATAAAACCAATTACTGCAGTGTATAAAAGGTTTACCAACCATATTTTTTTTATTGATGTATTAGTCGCCAGTATGACTTCAGTGGATACAAGTTCTTCAATGGAGAAAAATACGAATGTCTGCAGGAGGATTACGCTCAGGGAATAAAATGCGATTATATTTTCTGTTTTTATATTCAACATTAACAATAAGAAAAAGTAAGCCGCCGGCAGGATAATGAATACGAGCATTCTGATTTTGCTTTTTTGGAATTCGTTATATTTCTTCCACATTAACGCTCTCATATTACAGGCTCCTTCTCACGATTCTTTCTTTCCTTATATCTCTTCTAAGAACAAAGTTCATTACGATTATCAATAGAAAACTTACGAGCACTGCAATTACGAACTCTTTTTTGTCCAGGTTTAGGATCAGGTAGTAAACAAGGTAATCAAGCAATAACACAGTAAATTTATATTTTTTACCAATCCGCCATATCAGTTTATATAACATCAGGTGATATGCAAAAACCCAGGCCAATAAGCAGGCAATCTCTAAGAAATTCATATTAAAGGATACGTCAGCTACATGAAGAGTCATAATATTGATGCCTGAAACTACAATACACTTACACATTAAATATACCGTTTTGCCAAGCCAGACATTTTCCACATTTATAGGCAATGCCAGTAAGGACTCTATGCTCTGATTCATATCCGAAATGATCATTTCCATCTGAAAAACAAAATATATGGCCAGCAGCAAATAAACATCATAATTTTGAAAAGAACTTTTATACCTGATTAAAACGTAGTTCCCAAGAATAATAAACAATAAAGAAACCAGATTGGATCTCGTCCTTAATTTATCCTTTTTAATTTCACGCCAAAATATAGTTTTATAAATGCTCATAGGCCTCCATACCAATTACTCATTAATAATTTTATTGTACAAATGCTTCAAATCATTGTTCACTTTCTTCATCTCCAGAATCTCCACATTATCGCTTACAATCCACCTGGACAAATGATTTGTCTCGTCCTTTAGTTGAACAAACACTCCCTCCTCGATTATTTTGCAGGATAGCACAAAGGGCTGGTCCTTTAGTTTGTTTATCAGCTGATTGTTGTCTTCCGACTTTAGAACATAGGTGTTGTCTGAATAAGCTTTCTCCAGTTCGTTGTATGTATTCATATGAAGAATACTGCCCTTTTTGAGAAATGCCACATGTGTGCACACCTCCTGTAATTCGTTAAGGTCATGGGAATTGAAAATAATCGTACATCCCTTACCTGTAAGCTCTTGGATAAACTCCTTTAGGAGCATTCTGCCTTCTACATCTAATCCTCTGCTGGGTTCGTCCAAAATTAATAATTCCGGTTCATTGATGAGTGCACGGGCAATAGCCAGTCTTTGTTTCATCCCCCTGGAAAAAAAGGTGATTCTATCTGATCTTTTATCAAACAAGTCAACCTTTTTTAGCAGCCGTCCTATTCTTTCCGATCTTTCCGGATATTTGGCTGAAGGGTAATAAATACGATCAAAGAATTCGAGGTTATCCCAACAATTCAGGTCTTTAAAAAGGCCGATATTGTCCAATAGGAAGCCTATTTTATTTCTGACTGGAGTATATTCCTTAGAAGACACATCAACATTATTTACCAGAATTTTACCTTCGGTGGTATTATACAGATTCAAAATCATTCTGATAATTGTTGTTTTCCCGGCACCATTTGGCCCCACAATAGAAAAGACAGACCCCTTGGTTATGTGGAGATTAATTTTGTTGATAATCTCTTGTTCGCCTATCCTTTTTGTAACATCTATTAATTTGACTTCCATAGTCCAGCCTCCAAGTTATACTCACAGCTTTTTTCGATATTGACCTTATTACATGCATTACATGCGTATTTAAACTCACACCGGATACACTTGCCGGATTTGTCCTTGGTATAAACAGGCTTATTCCAATACTCTTCTACAAGTATCTTTAATATGCTTGAAATGCCCATTCTGTTTACATTCCCGATCACCTCATCCCGTTTGCCCAGACAGCTTATGACATCGCCATTATGACAAATGGTTATTCTGCCGCTTAAGCACCAGTCATTCATTTTCTTAATAAAAAATTTATTCATCCCTGTTTTAATAATCGAGCTCTCTCTAATTACCGGATTCTGAACCGAGGTTCTCACAGTCCGCCATGATTGCTTGATAGCAAGCGGCAAAAAATCGATGTCTATTAATGCAATAGTCACATTGTCATATGGATCATAATTGTTCATGACTTGTTTAAGATCCCCTGGATTAAATAAATTAATATATACATTGGTCTCCAGCGGCAGTGCATCAATTTTTATCAGGCCATTGGTACTTATTGTGACATTGAGCTGTTGGTTCAATCCATAGTTAACGATGTCAACCAGATGAGGGAAAACAGCCGGTTCCCCACCCGTTAACACCAAATTTGTTACGCCAAAAAAGCTAAGCTCGTCAATGAGTTTATACCAATCATCTTCCCTCAAGCTGTTGGTATTATTTTCTAATTTTATACACATTGGGCAAAAAGCGCTACTACAAAAACTGCAGTCCAGATTACACTGATTAGTCAGTTGTAATATCGCGGAGCTGATTACGGGGGTATCTTTCCAAAACTTCTTCTGATTAAAAACATTTACCGTTCTGAGCTTATCTATAAATATTTTGGTATCCGAAAAAAACCCCCAGCCCATACTGCTTAAATCCTTAACCAGCTTCTCATCGGTGCTTACCTTTTCATTGCGTTCGCATCTCAACAATAACTGGGTGTTCTCTTCATCAAGCATTACCATTCTTTCTTGCAATAGATTGTGTATGACCGAGTTCTTCTCTCCTACTTCCAAATAACATTCAGGGTATAGATTAAAGTATTTATAGTTCAATTCTTTCTCCACCCTTCTCATAGATTGTATTGAAATAGTCAACCGTTATATCTTCAAAAATATCCGGTCTCTCTTCCAGAATGTTCAAGAAACTGGTCAGCCTCTCCCTAACAGAACGTTCAATGTTTGAACACAAGGAAGCTGACTTTACAAAGCCTTTATCCGTCGCACACTGTACAAAGCACATGCTGCAGAATCGGGTAAAGTTGCAATCCTCGCAATGATCACAGATGTTCTTGTTGTATTCATTGACGATGGACGTGATTTTCCCGTAATCCAAGCCGTCATCCACATTGCCGATCCAATGCTTCTCATTAATTTTTTCGCACATATGTATTTTCCCGTCTGCGGTCACGTATATTTTTTCTCCGGGAACACAAGTTGATGTAAATGGAAGGCACTCTGTGCGTCTTTCGTTAATAACCGAATGAAATGCCAGTTCAGAATAATTTATTCCGATCAGAGCATACAGAAATGAGTCCTTCTTGATCTTATTTTCACTAGCTAACTTATAGAATTTGGTCTGCAAGCCTGCCATCATCTCGTCGAATTCATTCAGATCACAGTGAGAGAACTGCTGATAATACGTAGAATTAACCGCCTCTACCCGCGCAAGCTTAACCATGAACAGATCTTCCTCATCCAGGAACTGCTCATAGTCAAAGAGATTGCTCTTCAAGTCATAACAGGCACTTATTCCAAATTTCGAATAATCCTTATAATTTCTTTTAAATTCACGGATATTGGCGATTACTTCGTCAAAACTGCCTTTACCGTTCAGCTTCACTCTGTTTCTGTCGTGGTTCTCTTTATTGCCGTCTAAACTGACAATGATGGAAAATCCGTTATCGACCAGAAATTTCTGTACATCCTTATCGAAAAGTACGCCATTCGTCGTTACATTAAATAATACTTCTCCATATTGCGTATAAGTACGCTTGGTATAATCAACAATTTCCATTATGGTTTTGATATTAATTAACGGTTCCCCGCCGTAAAAGCCTATAACAGGCTTCCTATTTGGATTTCTATACTGAATAATCTTGAAATTTTCAAAGTAAAAATCTATCGCTTTTTTGCCTACCTCAAAGGTAAGCTGAGCGTTTTCATATCCTTTCGTGTATTGATAGTGGTCTGAGTATATGCAATATTTGCAT
Organism: Paenibacillus pedocola; assembly: GCF_031599675.1. Taxonomy (NCBI): domain Bacteria; kingdom Bacillati; phylum Bacillota; class Bacilli; order Caryophanales; family Paenibacillaceae; genus Paenibacillus; species Paenibacillus pedocola. The sequence goes on from NZ_CP134223.1 coordinate 6,307,493, forward strand.
CTCAGATTACAACTGGAGGTGCTTTCCAGTATTAATTGTCTGAAACCGTTAGCATGCCGAAATAAATAATCTTGAACCTGCTGGGCGTCTACAGGGTATGATCTTAGACTCTGCCGAACAGGTATTATTGAGCTGTATTTATCGAAATGCTCTTCTTTAGTCCACGAGTCACCTGTAATTGGATTAATAATGCCTGTTGTGTCATCATAAAAGTACTTATTCCCTGCATTACTCTCTAAAAATAAACCTTTCATTTAATACACTCCCTATGAAACAAAAATTTGAAATCAAGTGCTTGTGAATAATTGCACTAAGGGAAGTAAACCAAATTACTTCCCTCATTAGCTACCGCTCATTATGGATATAAAGATTACGTTTAAGTATGTCCTAGCTGCTAGCTACATTGATACCGACTGCCCCGGCACTTGTAGTTGAACCGGCAATTTCCAGTGTAGCTGCTGCTGTGGCGGCTTGTCCCAGAATTGGAATAATACATGCCAAGCAAGCCAAGCAAGCTATACAAGCGACACAAGCATAACAAGCTACGCAACCAGCCAAACTTTCTTCTGTTCCAATCTCACGCATCCTTTTCCCTCCTCTCCCTATTGTGATTTAGCTCTTTTTTAATGAGCAGCTCCATTATAATTCCAATACCTGTCAAAAAAACAATGGGCGTCCGAACTGCAAAAATTAGAGTCCGAGTGGTATATTGTTTTAATTTTTTTGGGTTTTAACGTTTAATGGAATAGATGTTAATTATTAAATTCTATAATATAATTTATGTAAAAATATAGGATGTTATTGTATACTGTTTATTGTCTGTTTTTTGCGCATTCATTTGCAGGGAGGGTTAAAATTTGATTAACATTGCAGTGTGTGATGATGATATTAATGAGATCGCCCGGTTACAAAAAATGTTTGCAAGACTAGCTGTTTGCTCTTCATTTGACATACAAATTCATTACTTCACGTCTGGAGAGCAACTCCTCCGAAAATATAAAGAGCAAACGCCCTCAACATTTCAGATTTTAATGCTTGATATAGAAATGCCTGATATTAATGGAATTGACTTAGCCCAAGAAATACGAAATTTCCCGGACTTTGATGTGCAAATTGTCTTCCTGACAAATTACCCTGCTTATATACTGGATAGCCTGGACACCCAACCCTTTCAGTATTTAATAAAGCCGGTCCCTTATGAGTTTTTTGAATCCAAAATGATCAAATTGTTAAATCACCTGTATTCTCAGTCCAAAAAATATTTATCTATTAAAATTGAAGGAGAGGACTTTTTCTTTAGATATTCGGAGATTGTAGCCATACAGAAAAGCAAGAAGGTGGTTGGGCGGGACTATATGGAGATTATTACTACGTCGGAGGAATACTATACTTCCAAAGGAATATTATCGGAGATTTATTCAAAGCTGGAATTTCCGTTTCTGCAGGTTCATCGTTCAGTACTTATTAATCTGGATCATCTCCGTAAATTGACAGCATCATCGGTTATCATGATCAATGATTCTCAGTTCCCCCTCAGCCGTTCTAAATCCAAGCTCGTTAAAGAAGCATTGGCACGAAATTTGGTTACGGGTCTAAAAAGCAATGTTTAAAGAACTTTCAATATGGTATATGGGGGCTTCTTTGTTTTCTATTTTTATAGCCAAACGTTACTTTTCAATATATTTTCAAACGCTAAGGAATAACACATTCATTCGATTATTTTGCCTGTCTATGGGAAGCATTCTGTATACCCTATCAAATTCACTCATTCTGCCCATTATTGTTCACGCCTGTCTGACCGTTTCCGGAACCTTGCTATTTGCCGTTGTTTATAGAGATGGAGCTGCCCGGATCATGTACTATTCATTCAGATACGTATCACTGGTAGCCATAACACACATTGGTTCAAGCTGCCTTTTTTTTCTGCTTTTAAAATTCACACATCTGAATGTATCAAACGATGAATCCCATTTTTTAATTATCTTACTGTCATTGGTATTTTTATTTCTCCTTATAACTTTTAGCTCATCAATAAAAAAAGAACCTACACCCGGTTTGTCTAAATTGCAATGCTTCGCCTTCATCCTAATTCTTGTCAGTAATATATTTATCACAGCTTATCTGTTCATTAACAACAAGCACAACACGCTATATCTTCTTGCTGCGATGGCAATATCATGCACTTGCCTATTTATCATTTATTATTTTGAGTTGGCTGCCAAAGCCACTAAACTGTCTAAAATAAACAACCAGCTAAATGAACAATTTATAGCTCAAGATAACAATTTAAAACACATGACAAATACATTTAAGAGCATCCAGAGTGTAATTCACGATATCAACAAGCAGTTAATATACATTGAAAAATGTATTGTTGAAGATTTGTCGCAAGATGCTGTTATACATATAAACCAAATTCTTCGAAGAGTTCATAATTCATATCATCTTGTAAATACCGGAAACATAATCATTGATGCACTTGTGGGTTATACCCTAAATACTGCTAAACAAAAGAGGATTGAGGTTACCCATCAAATTCATGCTGTTCCGAATAACATCAGCATTGAGCGGTATGATCTATGTATTCTCATGGGAAATATTCTGGACAACGCAATAGAAGCTGTGGAGGGGATTGGACAGACGCCGAAGTGGATCGAGATCAATATTCACTCTAAGAAAAACTTTCTGATTATACAAGTTATCAATCCATATGAAGTCCCTCATGCTGAATCCGATTCCGGCAGGTATGACTGCAAAACACGCGGTTATGGCTTAGACAACATTAGAAATGTAACCGATAAATACGGAGGAAGTATGAGCGTCTTGAAAAATGAATCCACCTTCGATATCATTGCTGTCTTACCTTTCTCCAAAATCGCCTAAAAGAGAAGGCGGCCCTGTATACAGAGCCGCCTTCTCTTTTACTTTACTGCAAAACCTGCACTGGTGTACCAGATGCTTTAGGATGACTTAAGCCTTGGCACCGTTCAGGATTGCACTTACACCCTCGCTAAGCGGCGTAAGCGGACGCTGCAGCAGCTTCTCCAGATCGCTGCTCTCGATGTCCAGTGCCCCTTCACGGATTGCTGCCTGGATAGCTACTACTATCGGCAGTACCGCTTCCGGTACACCCGCCCCAGCCATCACACTGGAATATGTAGCATCATCCACCTGCTGCACGGGTACTTCCTTACCGAGCACGCTGCCGACAACCGCCGCCAGTTCCCCTTGGGTAGCCGGTTTACCGGATAATTCGTAGACCGAATTCTGATGGCCTTCAGCGGCGAGAACAGCGGCCGCAGCCTCTGCATAATCACGGCGGGTTGCCCAGCCAACCTTGCCTTCTCCTGCGGATGTCAGCCAAGGAGCTCCAGCTGCAGCAGCCTGAATCGAGCCGGCCTCATTCTCCAAATACCAGTTGTTGCGCAGGAAGGAGTACGGAATGCCGGATTCACGAATGAACTGTTCGGTTGCACGGTGTACAGGAGCAAGGAACAGCGAGCTGGAATCGGCATGCCCAACGCTGGTATAGACGATAAAACCTACGCCTGCACGAACTGCAGCGTCTACAGCCGCCTTATGCTGGCGGATACGTGTATCATTGTCGCCGTCTGCCGAGACAATCAGCAGGCGCTCCACACCGGCAAACGCCGCATCCAAAGTCTCCGGCTGATCGAAATCGCCGTGGCGGACGTCAACACCGCGGGCCCGCAGGCTATCCGCCTTCTCCGGGTTTCTTACACTGGCCACAAGACTGCCGGCTGGTACAGATTTCAGCAAAGCTTCTGCCACGATAGAGCCAAATTGTCCGGTTGCACCTGTTAATCCGATCTTCATCTCAATTTCCTCCATTTAAGAACTATTTATTTGTGTTGCTGTGCATTTCGTGTTGTATTCAAGGATTCGCGCTTCCTGTAACTATTGTAGTTACAAGTTGGCCGGTTGTCAAATCCTTTGTTTTTCGTGACGCAAAAAGCGGCCCCGCCCACAGCCTGGGGAGCCCGCCGTCAGTCCATTTATTTGTTAGCCTTCCCGCATAGTGCTATTCTTAACAGCATACGAATACCATTCCCGTTACTCAGAAAGGTTCTTTTATTATGCCTAAACCAAGAGCATCTGTTTATCAGCGTTATCTTCCATCCGTTAATCCAGACCCGGAATACAGCGGATCTGCCTATTGGTTCATCACCCATTCCGGCAAGCTGCTGGTAACGGAAGCTTCCGAACAAGCAGATATCCCGCAGCTGGAATCGCCGGATCAGCTTGCGGCAGCCCCCATCCGGACACTCTATCTTGGCCTGTTCGCCGGCACACCCTGCTTCGCGGCAGAGGTTCCGTCAGATATGCCTGAACCTGCCGGTATGGCCTTCCATCCTCTGCGCACCTTGTATGATGTGCTCGATGAGGATGTATTCCATCTGGCGGGAAGGGCCCTGCAGCTGCTGGCCTGGGATGAGACCCATCAGTTCTGCGGCAAGTGCGGCGCAGCAACCGTCCTCTCCGGAGCAGAGCATGCCCGGGTCTGCCCGGCATGCGGACAGGTCAGTTATCCGCGGATCGCACCGGCAGTGATAACCGCGATCCTGAAGGACGGCCAGATTCTGCTCGCCCATGCCCCGCATTTCCAGAATAATATGTACGGGCTGATTGCCGGCTTCGTCGAGCCGGGCGAGACGCTGGAAGACTGCGTGCAGCGTGAAATCAGCGAAGAAGTGGGCATCAAGGTCAAGAATATCACTTATTTCGGCAGCCAGCAGTGGCCCTTCCCCCATTCGCTGATGGTCGGCTTCCTGGCCGAATATGAGAGCGGTGAAATTGCCGTAGACGGGGTAGAGCTGGACCATGCCGCCTGGTTCACGCCGGACAAGCTGCCGAATATTCCGCCACACGTCAGTATAGCCCGCAAAATCATTGACTGGTACGTGGAGCAATATTCCTGACCTTCCGCAGGGGACACCGCCGGCCTATCCGCAACGCTTCTGCTGCAGCGGCTTAGCCGCTCACCGTCTTGAAATAGCGGTATACCTGCTGAAGCTTGCGTTCATGCTTGCCACGCGGACTCTCCATGCTTCCGAACTCAAAAAACTTCACCTTGCGGATTCCGACATAGTTGAACAATGCTTTGCGCATCAGGATCTTGTGCGCATTACCCAGCCACAGCAGCGGATAATGCGCCGGTCCCTTCATGACGGAGATACACACTACAGATTTCCCCTTCAGCAGCCCCTCCGGCAGTATCCCGCCCTTATCCTTGTAAGCGAACCCTGAAGCAAACATCTGATCAATGTACCCCAGGAGCATTGCAGGAGGCCTGCCCCACCAGATCGGATAGACCAGTACAATCCGGTCAGCCCAGATCAGCTGCTCCCTGTACACAGCCAGCCTCGGATCGCTGTGCATATCCCTGCGGCGTTTCTGTTCATTAAACACCAGCACCGGATCAAAGCCCTCCTCATATAAATCCAGCACTTTAATTTCTGTAACTTCAGCATTTTCCCGGCTGCCCCGCAGCACTTCTTGCAAAAAAGCATAGCTGAGGCTCTGATGATTCGGATGAGTATAGATAACCAGTGTGTTCATATCGGCACCCCTTTACTTATCATTTGATAACCAAAGGGTAGCACACCATGAATTTAGTTGTCAAATGATAATTGTTTTATGATAATTATTTTGCTATGGTTTCCTCTAGAGGTGATCCTATGGACAACAATACTTTATTTCAGAAATTCGTGACCTTCACCACCGCCGTCCATCAAATAACCAGCGAAATATCTAAAGATGTGAAATCCGAGGCGCTAACGCCTTTGCAGTATAAAATTCTCGAATATATTGCGGTAAGCCAGCCGGTGACACTGAGCGAAATCAGCGATTGCATGCATATGTCTATGCCTAATACGAGCCGCGAGCTGAAGAAACTAACGGAGAAGCAGCTGTGTGAGCGGCTGACCGATCCCGGGGACCGGCGCAAGCAGGGCATCACGCTGTCCGCTGCAGGTCAAGACATGATGAACGAAGCGTTCCGGCACATCGGGATCCGGTTCGCCGAGCGCACCGGACATCTGAGCGAAGCCGAACGCCAAGAGATCAGCCGGGCGCTTGATCTGCTGCAGGAAAAAGTATTTTATTGACCGCTATTTAATCAGGCTATGGACTGCCATCATTTACCACAAAACCAATCCGCCTTGCCGGAGTTCAACTGTATAGAACTAATTCTATCAGCAAGGTGATGAACACATGATGAAACGCAATACCGTAATTCTCTCACTGCTAATCCTATCCCTATGCGGCTGTGGAGCTGCCTATGCAGATCCCCTGCCGCAGGAGCAGGCAGCATCCGGGGCCATATCCGTCTATCTGGACGGCAAGCAACTTCACATGGAGGTCCCGCCGCTGAACGAGGGCGGAACCGTACTCGTGCCGATGCGCGGGCTGTTTGAAGCGCAGGGGGGCGAGCTGAGCTGGAACAATACGGACAAGACAGTTACTGCAACCAAAGATGGCACCACGCTTACTTATGAGATGGGGGCCTTGACTGCCGCCTTGAACGGGCAGAGCATCGATGTGGCTGTTCCCGGCCAGATCACGGGCGGTTCTGCAATGATCCCGCTGCGCTTCGTCAGTGAGGCCTTGGGAAATATCGTAGATTGGGTCCCAAGCACCCAATCCGTGCAGATCACATCCGCGATCATTTATGAGACCTCGATCCTCCGCGACGTAAATCTGCGCAGCTTGCCGGATGCCGGAAGTGAGCCTGTTAGTACAGAAATGCTCTCAGCAGGTACAAAGGTGCATGTGGTCAGCGTTGCCGATGCCCTCTGGTTGAAAGTAACGACCGAGGACAATCAGACCGGATACATCTCGGCGAAGCCGAAATTTACCGACTACACCAGCACCTCTCTTGCAGATAAGCAAGCGAAGGCCTTAATCGCCTATGGCAAGACCTTTTACGGTACCCCGTATGAATTTGGGGCTTCTCCCGATCAGACAGATACTTTCGACTGTTCTTCTTTTGTAAAACGTGTATTCGGGGATATTTTGTCCATCGAATTGCCCCGTGTCTCCTATGATCAGGCCAAGGAAGGCAAGGAGGTTGGGCTCGATGAGCTGCGTCCCGGAGACCTACTGTTCTTCAGCGCACGCGGCCTCGACATTGGCCATGTAGCCATCTATGCCGGGAACAATCAGATTCTGCATACCTATTCCTCTAAGCTTAATGTTCATATGGAAGCCTTTGACGGCCAGTGGAAGGACCGCTTTGTGACCGCCCGCAGAATTCTATAGTGATCATACAAAGAGCCCCTCAGAAGGTGCGGCCGGGAAACCGGCATCACGCTTTGAGGGGTTATTTGGCCATGTCTTTATAAGTGCAGTATGCAATACTCTTCAAAAGGAATAACCGGCGAATTTCTCCGCATTGCTTATGCTGGTCCAAATATCAGGACTCTCCCCGCCTATATGCCAATAGGCAATTCCGGCTAACTTCTGCTTCACCGCCAGATTGTATTTTGCCGTAAGGGACCGCCCGTCCTCCAGCCAGAGGGTATGCTTCAGCGACTGCCTGGTATAGCTGGCCACATATTGCCCCAGCGTGCTGTTCCATATAGGGTGCAGTGAATAGCTGCCCAAAAGCTGGTTCTGCTGAGTAAGCGATAGTTCAGCGGATGACGGAGTGATGCCGTTCTGCTTGAGCGTCCAGTCACGGGTGTATAGGGGCATTGCCAAAATCACCTTTTCGGCGGATACAGATTTCAGCAGTGTGCTTACCGCGTGCTGAACATAGGGCAGCGAAGCGTTAGAGCCGGGACTCATACTTCCGCTATAGTGCTCGTCATATCCCATCATCACCAGATAATCAGCCTGCCTGCCAAGTGCCGCATAATCAAAAGCCTCGGTCCAGTCTGTCCCGAGATCGGGCGACACATCCATCGACAGCACTGCGCCGAGCGCATGCAGCCTCCCGGCCAGCTGTGTAATGAAGGCGGTCAGCGAAGGCCTGTCTGCCGCTGCCACATTCTCAAAATCAATATTCAGCCCATCCAGGCCGTATGTACTGACTAATCCCGCCAGTTGATTAACCGCCGTATTCCTCGCTGCTGTATTGGACAGCATCTGATGTGTCGCCGCCTGATCAAACCGGTTGCCGACCAGCGGCCACACCTGCTTGCCGTTCTTCTTCGCCCAGGTTACCAGTGAAGCCGCCGTGGAATCCGGGACTACACCCGTACTCCCTACAAAATACCAGCGCGGAGATAAGGTATTCACATTCGACCGCAGAATATTACTCTCATACTCCGCGACTGTCTGGCCATACTGCCATCCAAGCACAATTTGCGGGTCCTTTGCACCCGCTAGCTCTGCCGTCCATTTCTCCTGCTGCAGCACCCGGTACAGGAGCACCGCCGTTTCCTGCCTTGTAATCGGGGCGGCCGGGCGGAAAGCGCCTGTTCCGTCGCCTTTCATCAAGCCTAAGCGGTTTACAGCTTCCACGGAACTGTCTGCCCAGGCAGCGATGGTGCTTGCGTCGGTAAACACCGTTGCCCCGCCCGCTGTGCTCCCCGTTTGCTTGAACGCTTTGGTTAACCAGACGGCCGCTTCCTGGCGCGTTACCGGATTCGCGGGTGCAAAGGTAGAAGCCGAGGTGCCGCCCGCCAGGCCCAGCTGAACCGCTGCCTGTATCCAGCCGTAATGCCATGCGCCCTTCGCGACGTCTGTATACGGAGATACAGGACTTGTCACAGGCTCAAGCTTCAGCAGTCGGCCCAGCATCGTAATGAACTCCGCTCTCGTCACCTTACCCTCCGGCGAGAAGCTGGTCTCCGAGATGCCGGTTAATATCTTCCGGTTATACAAGTCTATGATCTCATTCCTGGCATAGCTGGCTGCTATATCGTCAAATGGCAGCGTGTCCTCAGCGGACGTTGGCTGTGCATCCTGAATAAACAGTCCGGCTGCGCACAACACAGCGGCTGCCCCGGCTGCCAATCTCCCTAGTCTACTCTTCACGGATTTGAGACGCCTCCCCGGTATCAATTTGCCGAAAGTATACCAGAGACAGAGTCTATTATCATCGCAAAAATACTGGAAGCAAAATGAATAGTGACAGATTCCCGGGCAATCAGGCGTTTAATTAAAAACCCGCGTGGTTATGAATGTGGATAGAGCAAAACTTTGAGGAGGTCATTCTATGATGAAGGATTCCGGTTCAAATGGCGGAACTCCCCCTGCTGCGGGCGGTTCCGGCCTCACCGCGCAGGCAGTAGATGCTATTGAAGATTTGTCCGGCGTCCATCCCGGCTACCGCCGTGCGCATGCCAAGGGTATCTGCTGCCGCGCAGTCTTCCGCCCGAATGGACTCGCCGCCCCTTTCACTACTGCCGCACATCTTCAGGAGCAGGAGGTAGAGGCGGTTGTCCGTTTCTCCGGCAGCTCTACCGATCCGGCACTGGCCGATCTCCTCTCCCCGGCCAAAGGGATAGCGGTACAGTTCAGCTTGCCGGATGGCAGCATTACGAATCTGATCGGGGTGACGCTGCCGGTTTTTTTCGCCCGCACCCCTGAATCCTTTGTTGACATCGTGCGTTCCGTACACCGGGCACGCGCAGGCAATCTGGGCCCGCTGGAGCTGATTAAGGAGATTTCGGCCCACTTCACCGAGAGTAAGGCGAGCTTCCTTGCCCTCAAAAAGCTGCAGCCGCCGGCCAGCTATGCCGAATCTCATTATTACTGTATTCATACTTACTTCTTCGTGGATGCTGAGGGAAACAAGCAGCCGGTGAAATTCGAATGGACGCCGGTTACCGGCGTTCGTTCCTTGTCCCTGGAAGACGCCTCGCAGCAGCCGGACCATTATCTGGAGGATGAGCTGGAGCTGCGCCTGCAGGATGAGTCCCCTGTGTTTCAGCTCGCCGTTATTTTCGGTGAGGAGGATGACCCCACTAATGATCCGACCCATGCCTGGCCCGATGACCGGAGACGAATCGATATCGGGAGCCTGCACCTTACAGAAATTATAGACGAGCCCGACGGGCTGCTGATGGACCCGGCAGAGGTTCCCGCAGGTATAGCCTTGTCTGATGATCCTATCCTTCATTTCCGACACAGCGCCTATGGGGAATCCTTCCGCAGGCGGCGCGAAGAACACTAACCTGAGCACGAGAGGACGAGGTTACCGATGGAACAAGCAATGATTATTATCAATCCTACTTCCGGCAAAGAAGAGGGACTCGCATATATCACTATGGTGGAAGAGATTCTGACTGCGCAGGGGTACGAAATTACCGTTAATGAGACGCAAAAGGCAGGCGATGCTACCACATTCTGCATCGCGGCGTGTGAGGAAGGCTATGAACTGGTAGTTTCGATCGGCGGGGATGGTACACTGCACGAGGTGATCAACGGACTGGGCGGCCAGCCGCACCGCCCGAAGCTGGGGATTATCCCGCTTGGAACGGTTAATGACTTCGCCCGGGCCATCGGACTTCCCCTGGCTCCGGAGGAAGCCATTAAGGCGCTCGCCTCCTCCAGCACCCGCGAAGTAGATGCCGGCCGGTTAAATGACCGCTTATTCATCAATGTCGTAGCCGCAGGGGCCATTGCTGAATCGGTCTCTTCCGTAACCTCAGAGGATAAGTCGAAGCTGGGGGCACTGGCTTATTTCAAGGAGGGGATTAAAGAGCTGACAGGCAATACCGCTCATCACCTGAGCATTACCCATGACGGTGAGGTATGGGAAGGGGACTCTCCGCTGTTTATTGCCGCGTTGACGAATTCAGTCGGCGGCTTTGAGCGGCTGGCACCCGGTGCCGCCGTTGACGACGGCCTGATCCACTGCTTTATCCTCAAAGACCTCACGATCCTGAGTACCTTGACCGTCAGCCTCTCTCTCCTGCTCGGCAATCTTAATAATCATAAGGATGTGATTTACTTTACGGCCCGCAGCGTAACTGTTGAATCGACCGACATTATGCGGACCAATGTTGATGGTGAAGAAGGGCCGGCGCTGCCGATCCGGCTCAGCCTCCTTCCCCGTTATATCGAGGTCATCGTACCGGAGCCATGATCCTCCAGCTTGCCATGTATTCAGGCTAAGTGTTTCAGCAGTTTGCGGATATAGACGATCTGACCGATATGATAAGCATTATGCGTTGCTGCATTGCTGATGATCTCCCACCACCGGGCCGGCTCAGGGAAGCCGGTCACCTGTGCTTCCAGGCTGTCTTCCGCAAGGATGGTCTGCCATCGCAGCAGCACCTCCAGCAGAGCCGTGCTCAACTCACTGTAAGAGGAGTTCTCCGGCAGGATAAAGCTGGCGTTGTTGTCCCCGATCGGCGGCACCGCATCCACACGGCCTTCGGTATACCGGATCTGCCAGGTTTCATTCCAATACCGCAAATGCTGCGTCAGCTCGGCAATACTGTTACTGTCATCTCCCGGCTTCCAAAAGGCCTCCTCTTCCGTAATCCCCTGAACCGCCTGCATGAACGGCAGGTGCCAGCTGGGATCATTGGCACCCGCGAGCAATTGATTGACCAGCACTTCTTTGGCATGAACCATGGTTCTCACTCCTCCGGCTTATATTCACTTAATTTCCCCTGGTAGATTAATTCCAGCCGTCCGCTCTGGCGGAAATCATCCGGCGTCACTAGCGCAGGCAGCTTATTCCATAGCTTAATTCCGGAACGGTCCAGTATTTCCGCAACAAATTGCGAGCAAAAGTAAGAGTTGCTGAATTCAACCGGCTCTTTCAGCGCGATGCCGATTACACCGAGAATGTTGTACAGGTACTTCTGCTGGCTGCGGATAAAAATATGCAGGACCCGCTTCATTTTCTCCACTTCACGCTCCGTGACTTGAAGCTTGTAGATGACGCAGGTCGTATTCGGATATTTGCTGTAGGTGCCTGTCTGAATATCCTCCTTCACAAAGCCCCCGTTCAGGGGATTGCTGGGATGCTTTCTCCCGAAGCTGTACATCTCTGACAGATCACGGGTAAATGAGATTGAGGCATGGTTATATGGAGCCTTCGTGTAGCCCTGAATGAGCCTGGTAAACAGTGTTCCTGTATTCGTAAGCAAAATAAAGACCGATTGATCACCTGTCATTTTACAAATTTTCCCCTTATCATGTTCGGAGTTTTCCTCCATAATAACATATGATTCCTTTAATGGAATCCTATCCTGCAACAGGCTGGTGATTGCTGGTGAACAGCTCCTTATTCACGCTACTCCTTATTTTTGCCGGCCTATCGGCCGTCCATCTGATCTATCTGGCCGTGAGCAGACTTCAGAAGGACAAGGACTATACAGGCATCGGCTTCCGCATCAAAACCTGGTGGGGCATGCTGTTTATTTTCTGCCTGGCCACCCTCTTCAATTCCGTAGTTTCCCTGCTCTCGCTGATGGTGCTCTGCTTCTTCGCGCTTAAAGAATACTTCTCTATGATCCGCACGCGAAAAGCCGACCGCAGGCTGTTCCTGTGGGCTTATCTGGCTATCCCGTTGCAGTTCTACTGGATTTATATCGAGTGGTACGGGATGTTTATCGTCTTTATTCCGGTTTATGTCTTCCTGCTCCTGCCGCTCCCCCGGCTCCTTAACAAAGGAACACTCGGATTTCTGCGCAGCGTCAGCTCCACCCAGTGGGGGATGATGCTGATGGTGTTCGGGCTTAGCCATCTGGCCTATTTCCAGTTTGCCACCCCGGAATATGGAGCAGGACTGGTCCTGTTTCTGGTGGTGCTCACCCAGCTGAATGATGTGGTTCACTATCTGGCGTCGCTCTATTTCGGCAAACGCAAGGTGGTCCCGACCGCCAATCCGAATCTCACCTGGGAAGGCTTTATCTGCGGATTTGTGGCAACGACCGCCGTGTCGTATCTGATCTATCCTTACCTGACACCGCTCACTCCGCTGTTCGGATTGCTGTCAGGGATGCTGATCAGCCTGAGCGGCTACTTCGGCAGCTTAACCGTCTCCGTCCTGAAGCGTGACCTGCTGATCGGTGACGATGACAAGTTTGCTGCACTCCAAAAAAGCTATCTGAGCCGGGTCGACAGCCTGGCATATACCTCGCCGATCTTCTTCCACGTGATCCGCTACTTTTTCGATTTCATGTAAATCTGAACGGTGAACAGCGGGGCGTCTCTTGGGTTACCGTTGCCTGCTTTCGGCGGATTCAACGGTATTTATACCGTTCATTTCGCCCCGTTGCCCGCTTTCGGCGGATTCAACGGTATTTATACCGTTCATCTCGCCCGTTTCCCGCTCAACAAGAACGAACAAGCTGGCGCATTTCGCGCCAGCTTGTTCGTTCTTATTCTTAATTATTGTACGTCATCGCCGGTTGGAGGCGTGCCTCCCGCTGTTCCGCGGTCAGGTCTTGCCCCGCCGCCAAAGCCGCCCCGGCCTCCGCCCATGCCGCCACCCATACCTTGTGTGGCAGTGGTTACGCCTGATTCATTCAACCAGGTTACGCTATCAGAGATGTCGAAGGATACCACTTCGGTACCGCCGCTATAAGCGCCGTCTGCGTACAGTCCGTCCACTGCTGTGCCTGTAGAGGTTCCGCCGGTGGAGAGTGTGTAAGATCCGCCTTCTTTCAGATCCGGCGAGCTGATGACAACCGCCCGGTAGGTCTTCGAAGGAGCAAAGGTCGCAATCGTGTTTCCGTCACTGTCCTGCAGATTCACCAATTGTCCGGCCTCCTGCGAATCCGTGAACGTCATGGCGATCGAGTATTGGCTGGAGGCATCCGATGGAGCCTGAAGCATACCCGCACTTCCCGCTACTACCAGATAACCGCCGGTATTCTCGAAGGTTCCATCGTAATCCAAGGCACCGTTGCCGTCACCGGTCGGTCCATTGACAATCGCTGTTCCGCCGCTCATTGTGATCGAACCGTTGGAATCCAGTCCGTCACCTGTAGAATCGACTGTTAATGTACCACCGCTGATCGTCAGCAGGCTGCTGCCGGAGCTGCTGAACTGATCCTGTTCACCAGTGGTTTGTGCGGCATTCTCATCATTACCTCCTGATACGTTAATACCGTCATCGGAGGCTACCACATGCGTATCGCCGCCGGAGATCGTGATGTCGCCGCCTTCAATCCCTTCATAACTCTTCGTAATGTTGACGGTTCCGCCAGCAATGGCTGTCAGGCTGTCGGCATGCACGCCATCATCGCCGGCCTTAATTTCGAATTCTCCATCCGTAATAGATACATTGCTGTTGCTGTGCAGCGCATCATCTGCTGAATCAAGGGTGAAGCTGCCGCTGTTAACCGTAATGTCACCTCCGGCTTTAAGACCTTTTGCGCTTGTTGATTCAGTGTCTGTTGCTGTGTCTGTTGCTGTTGCTGTTTCAGTAGAAGCCTTCGCACTGCTGTCAGCAGGTGCAGCTCCTGGCTCGGCTTCGGCTGTAGCGCCTGCCACTCCGTCAGCTGCCGGCATTTCCGGTGGTGCAGCCTGATCCGTCCCACCACCTGATGCCGGAGCCTGGCCGCGCATTCCGCCGCCGCCCATTCCGCCAAAGCCGCCTTCATCATTGGTCTTCACTTCAGCGTTGGCACTGCCGCCGCCTGTAACCAGATTGTACGTACCTCCGTCGATCACGAGGGAAGTCTCACCTTGAATCCCGTCGTTTACAGCCGTAATATCAAAGGTTCCTCCGGCGATGGCAATGAAGCCTTTATCTGCATCTTCATCATTGGTCGATTTGATGCCGTCACCTTCCGCCTTGATGGTAATATTTCCGTCTTGTACAGCTACCAGATCCTTGCCGACCAATCCGTCATCCGCAGCCTGTACTTCAATGGTGCCGGAGACGATTTTCAGATCGTCTTTGCTGGAAACTCCGTCTTTATAATTGCCGGTAACCTTCAGCGTGCCCGTTCCATTAATCGTCAGATCTGCCTTACTGAAGATTGCTGCGCCCGGCTCCTCGGCCGCGGCATCAGCAAATACGTAGGCCGCTCCGTCTGTTACCGTGTTCTCTGTGCCATCCTCCAGCGTCATGATCACTTTGCCTGCTTCTTTAATGTAGACCGGTGCGCTGTCGTTGTTCGCAAGCTCTACCCCGTTCAGCACGAGATGAACGCTGCTGTCATCCTGAACATCGACGATAATCTGGCCGTCGCTCAGCGTTCCGCTCAGTACATAGGTCCCGCCGGCTGAGATCGTCACCGTGCTGCCGGAGGCTGTGGCTCCAGCGCCGGTTACGGTCGCACTAGCTCCATTCAGCGCAATTGTTGTTGCACTGTCCGCGCTCCAGGTTGCAGTAGTATCCTCTTCGTCAAAGGTTACGAGGTCCGCCGTCTTCACACTTGCCAATTGTACATTTGCCGCAGCCCCGCTCGTGGCAGCTGAAGTAGTCACTGCTGCCGCACTAGCTGACGAAGAGGTAGAGGCGTTGTTAGTTGCACTGCAGGCTGAGATGACCGCTGCCAGCAGCAGAATCAGGCCCGCCTTACTTGCCATAATAAATTTATTCATATGTGATCAATCCCTTCATTCTTCGTTTTAGTATTCCGTGGTAGTAGGACTCATGGTCAGCGACAGATCCAGATTGCCGTTCCGGGTACGGATGGCATCGAGGAATTCCTTCTGGCTGGTAGTTTCATTAAGCGTAACGGAGTAGACCAGTTCATACAGGCTGCCAAGCTCGGTAGTTCTGATCTTTTTCAGCTCATAAGCGACATTGAATTTGTTAAATACTTCGGCAAAAGCCTCTTCGTAGCCCAGATTCTCAGGAATCGTAACCTTTAGTGTTTTCTGCATCGATTTTCTAACGCCAAAGCCTGTACGGTTCAGGATCACCATGATAATGCAGAGAATGATGGTGAACAGGACCGCGTAACCGTAAGCGCCAACGCCGCAGGCAAGGCCCGATGCCATGGTGAACAGGACAAAGGTAATATCCTTAGGATCACCAGGTGCGCTTCGGAAGCGGATAATCGAGAAAGCCCCGGCCAAACTGAAGGCTCTCGCTACGTTGCTGCCGATTAAGAGGATGATTATGGCTACAATGACCGGCAGCAGCACCATGGTGAGGGTGAAGCTCTGCGAATACCCGGAAGGACTGGTCTTCATATAAGTCAGGCTGATTAGCGCCCCCAGAGCCAGGGAGATCAGAATAGTCAGCACTGCGTTGCCAAAGGTTAGCGCCGTAGAATCAGAGACGGCGGCGAAGATGGAATCAAGCATAGAGTACACTCTCACTTTCTACTTTGCTGTTTCTCAGCATTTTTTTATATTCATTGCCGTATTTGGAGAAGCTGGTGCGGTACATTTGATGCTCTGAGAGCATTTTGGACAGCCAGACCGGAATCGTCTTCTCGGCTTTGACTTCCATCAGCCATTGGCCCGGCTCCATCAGCAGTTCACCATGCGTGCCGTGCTCCATCTTGAGATCGTACCGCCGGCTTCTGATATTCGTATCAAAGGTGATTCTGAGATCACGGTTATTTTTGCAGAACAGCGCTTTACGGTCGTACGAGAGATACACCATCGGCTTAAGGTCATAACAGCTCAGGAAGTACTTGATTTCCTCAACGACCTGCTTGTTCATGTAATCCTTATATTCCGGCGGGATACCGGTGCGGACAAACTCGTAAGCTTCATTCAGCTTGAGCGGGGTTCTTCTTTTGTTGACGAGACCGAAGACCTTCTTCTTAATTTCCAGGTAGACCTTGGAGTCTCCGTTCGGAACACCGTAAGCTCTGAGGCGGAGTTTCTCTTTGTATTTCGGCTTGGACAGGCTGTTGCGGATCAGCGTATTGCTCGGTGTGTCATAGTACAGATTAGTAATGGAATAAAACTCATGCTGTTTGTTGTAATCGTCCGGTTCCATGTATTCGAGCAGTTCATTATAGAGCTGGTGGTAGGCTGTAGTATCGAACAAGTATTTGTTCTCATATCGGTTGAATACTTCGATAGCCATCGGGATCAGTTCCTTTCTCATTTGAGTAGTTCGCGTGTCTCGCTTGCTTATGAATGTATCTTAGCTGCTGAACCTTTAATGAATCTTAAATGCTTTTTACACTGCGTTGATTAATTTACACCCGCTTAACAAACGGAGATGGACGGCTGCAGAGGTCCCGAATACATTGCCGGCTATCAGGGATATCTAGTAGAAGCTTTATCTTTTGTTGCCGCGGTTAAGGTTGATTAAAGGTAATCTTGATATAATAGCGGAAGTTAAGCAGTACACATCAAGCAAGCAGAGGATGACAAACCTATGAGAATATTAATCGTCGAAGATGAGGTGCATCTGGCCGAGGCCGTAACCCAAATCTTGAAAAAACATAATTATTCGGTCGATGCGGTGCATGACGGCAGATCGGGCATGGACTATGCGCTGAGCGGGATCTATGATCTCCTGCTGCTCGACATCATGATGCCGGAGCTGGATGGAATCAGCCTGCTGCGGGCGCTCCGTACCAAGGGCGTAGCCACTCCCGTCATCTTCCTGACTGCAAAAGGAGAAATTACCGATATGGTGACCGGGCTGGACTACGGGGCCGATGACTATATCGCCAAGCCTTTTTCGTCGGAGGAGCTGCTGGCGAGAATTCGAGCAGTGCTGCGGCGTAAAGGCGAGATTCTGCCGGATGATGCGCTGAAGTTCGGGGATCTGGAGCTGAATACAACCAATTTGCGGCTTACAGTGAGCGGTAAGGAAATGAAGCTGAACCTGAAGGAGAGCGAGCTGCTGGAGCTGCTGATTCTGCGTAAGCAATCTGTAACCTCCAAGGAGCAGATTATCGAGAAGCTGTGGGGGTTCGATTCGGAAGCGGAGCATAACAATGTGGAGGTGTACATCTCTTTTCTGCGTAAAAAGCTGACGTTCCTCGGCTCGGGGACACGGATCAGCACGATACGGAATGTAGGCTATGTATTAGAGGTGAATGCCTGATGTTCACAAAGCTCAGAAACCGCTTCTTGATTGTGAATCTGGTGACGATCTCCGTAATGATGCTGGTCGCCTTTGCCACCATCTATGTTATCAACTACTTGGATGTGCGTAATGATATCAACATGGATCTGCAGCGGAGCGTGGAATTGTACCAGAAGCCTGGCAACGGGGAGCACCACGGCGGGATTACCAATGGGTTTGATGGCGGCGCGGATGGCGGGATTGACGACGGAATACAGCGTCAGAACGGCGGTTCATTCGGCAAGATAGGCGATCCTCCGCCGGAGCGTCTGATTTCCTTCATGATTGAAACTGACGCCGAGTGGAACCAGATAGGGACACCTGCATCACAGCTAACCATGGATGACGAATTTTATGCACAGGCGCTGCAGGAAGCCGTGGACATGGATACCACCCGGGGACAATTCGAGCTTGACGGCAGTCTCTGGATCTTTGAGATCAGGCCGACCACTGACGGGCATAAGCTCGTATTCCTTGACATTACCGCCAGACAGAAGATTCTCACCAACCTGATTTATACCTTCTCCCTTGTCGGTGTCGTGATGCTGATTATCCTGTATTTCACCAGCCGCTACTTTGCGAACCGTTCCATCAAGCCGGTAAAGGAGGCCTTCGATAAGCAAAAGCAATTCATCGCCGACGCCTCCCATGAGCTGAAAACACCGCTGGCCATCATCAATACCAATACCGATGTGCTGTTAGCCAATGAGGAAGACACGATTGTTAACCAGTCCAAATGGCTGCATTATATCAAATCAGAGACGGAGCGGATGGCGAAGCTGACAAATGATCTGCTCTATCTGACGGAAATGGATGATTCGCGCACCGGTATGATTCACGCTCCCTTCAACATCAGCGAAGCGGTTGAGAATATCATCCTGACCATGGAAGCCGTCATCTTCGAGAAGAATGTTGCGCTGGAGTATGAGATTGAGCCTAATCTGACCGTTCAAGGCAACAGTGAGCAGATTAAGCAGGTTGTCATGATTCTGCTGGACAATGCCGTGAAATATACGGGGCCCAAAGGCGAGGTGACCCTGTCTCTGCGCAGACAGTATAACGATGTAGTGCTGGCCGTCACCAACACCGGAGAGGGTATCGCTCCAGAGCATCTCACCCGGATTTTTGACCGGTTCTACCGGACCGATACCTCCCGCGCGCGTAAGCAAGGCGGCTACGGACTCGGTCTCGCGATCGCCAAATCGATCGTCGAGCAGCAGCATAAAGGCAAGATCTACGCGAAAAGTGTTGCCGGTGAATCGACTACGTTCTATGTACAGCTGTCCCAATAGCGTCTTTCGGTGAAACCAAGTGAAGGAACCTTCCGTATCAGAATTATTATGGAAGGAGGAGATTCTCAGCAATGTCCATGTTCAAAAGAATGCTCGCCAGCGCCGGAATCGGTGCCGCCGAAGTTAACCTTATGCTCCATCAGGATGTGGTGAAAGCAGGAGATACACTCAGCGGAATCGTCCGTATCCAGGGCGGCCGCGTAGATCAGAAGGTTAATGATGTGTACGCCTTCGTCAAGACCCGTTACGTGAAGGAGCATAATGATACCAAGAGCCATGTCGAAGCGACGATAGCCAAGTTTCTGCTTGCTTCCGGATTCACCGTGGAAGCGGAGAAGGTCTACGAGTTCCCTGTATCCTTCCAGCTTCCGGGGGTTACTCCGGTAACGATGGGCAGAACTCCCGTATGGATTCAGACGGGTCTTGATATCAAGGAAGCCGTGGATCCGAAGGACGAGGATCATCTCCAGGTACTGCCTCATCCGCATTCGGCGGTTGTACTTGACGCAGTAACCCAGCTCGGCTTCCGGCTCCGCGAGGTCAGCTGTGAATATGCTCCTCATTACGGCAAGAACAACGGGCTCCCTTTCGTTCAGGAATTTGAATTCTCACCTTCCAGCCAATTCCGCGGCCAATTGGATGAGCTGGAAATCATGTTCTACCCGGATGAGCATGGCGTTGAGCTGCTGCTGCAAGTCGACCGGAGAGCACGCGGATTATCCGGACTGTTCGCCGAAGCGCTTGATGCGGATGAGAGCTTTGTGAAGCTTCACTTTGACCGCAATCAACTGGCAGCGGGAACCGGCTATATCGCCGACCAGCTGCTCGCAGCCATCCGCAGACACGCTTAGTTGTAGCGCTAAGCCATATGATATGCAAAAAGAGCTGCCCCACTCGCGGGCAGCTCTTTTCTTCTATAAATTCAACTATGCAGAATTTCCTGCAGATAGGCGCTTAATACCCTGGCCGCCTGCTCATGGGCTAATCTGCCCGGATGGCTCCTCGCGCCTACGCTTTCCTCTGTAATATTGGGCAGCTGGAAGACTGAGACCTTCCGGTCTCCTGATTTCGCCGTGTAGCTATTTACTGCGCGGTAGATAGCCGGCATCATCGGAAGTCCCAGCATACCGTACACCCACACAATATGCGCCTCCGGGTTATATTGTCTGAGCTTCACAAGGAACGACTCAGCTGCGGCCTCAAAAGCCTGCAGATCCTCCGCGTTGACGGTGCCGTCATCGTTCACCCGCTGTTTATAGACTCGGCCGGTGGCCGGATCGGTCCATTCCGGGGAATAAAAAGCGCCGCCGTCATTGGTACCCAGATTAACGATCACTGCATCCGGCTGCCATGCTTCAAAGTCATTCCCCTGAGAGGCTCCGAGCGCTTCGTTCCGTTCCCCGCCGAGCACCCCGCAGACCTGCCCGTAATAATCCGGCAGATTGTGGTCCGGATTATTATCCCAGCTTGTCAGCACGCCCCATCCGCTCTGGGACAGCACCCGGTAATCCGCCTTTAGCGCTTCTGCGGTCATGGCCGTATAATTAGTTGCGCTGAACCACATCGGAATCCAGTCTTCCTCCGCCTTCGCGCCGATCACACCTTCTCCTGAAGTGATGCTGTCCCCGATGAACTCAAGCTTGAGCGCCCGGTCTGGAACCGGCAGGAACTCCCCGTCTAACTTAACGGCGTGTATCTGCAGACAGCACCGCGGATCGTCGCTCATGGCCTGCAGCTCTTTCACAATCCGGACATTCTTCACCACATCTTCATTCATGCCTCTGAATACACAGACCCAATACCTGCCTGCCGTTAACATCTGTCTGCTGACAGGAAAGGAATTAATCTCTATGCTGATCCACGGTTCATAGACATCGTAATCCGCCTCTACCTCCACCCACAGCTCTGAACCCTTGGCATTGAATTCAACCGCGCTCCCTGTCCAGAACAGGGTGAGAGGAGCAAGACTCCCCGAGGTTCTGCCGTGAACCTTCACATGTGCAACTTCGGATAAGGCCGCTTCCTTTAGCTTCCCGTTCTCTTTCATCCCATGTTCCTCCCGGATTTCCCTTACATAGCTTGAACTACTTATCCTTGCTTGATCGGTGCCGCCAGCACAATCTGTCCTCTGGGGGTTACTCCGCCGCCATCCGGCTCCAGCGTAATTGCCACGGTGTCGTATTCCTGCGGCTCAAAGGTATAATACAGCGCCCCGTTGCCGCCCTGTGACACGAAGGTGCCCGCATTCTGCGGGACGTCGCCCTTGATCAGCCAGACCTGATAGACCTCTGTACCCTTAAGCTCCGGCAGCTGCTCGGCCTGGACCACGAGATGCGTCCCGCTCTTGTCCGCGATAATGGTTGCCAGGCCTTTCGCCGCAATATCCGCGGCAGCCGGACTCAGCGCAACCGCCTCATTCACCTTGAGACCCTGCAGCGGCTCTGTACTGACAGCTACCTGCTGCTTCAGCCGGCCGACATCCTCGCGCAGCTGGCCGTTATAGACGAGCAGCACCACAACCGCTGCCGCGAGCCCAGTGCTGAGATAGCGCCATACGGGCAATCTTCTGGCCGCCGGCCCAGCCGTTTCCACTGTGATTTCCCGCTCCACCACAGGTGCATTAGGCGCCTCAGTTACAGGCTTACGCTCTACTTGAACCGGTGCATCTGCTTTGAATACAGAAGACATAATCCGCTTTTTCATCCCCAGCGGCGGTGCAACAGGCTCAGAGGCAAGAGGGAGCATGCCGATTACCTGGCGGTATTCCTTTACCAGTTTCTCACATTCCGGACATTCCTGTAAATGAACCTCGAACCGCTCCATTTCGTCATCCTGAAGTGCGCCCAGCGCATACAATTCGGCCCATTCGCATAAGTCATTTCTCTCTTCAGTCATGAGCATGATCCCTCCTTCCCCAGTGGATTAACCGCTTCTGTAGCTGCTTCATAGCCAGCCTGACCCTGCTTTTGACCGTTCCCAGCGGCACGGCAACACGAATGGCTACCTCCTGCTGCGTCAAGCCTTGGTAATAGATCAGATCCATGACCTGCTGCTGGTCCCTGCTCAGCTCCTGCAACGCCTCTCTTACCTGCTCCCCGACCATCAGCAGCTCGACCATATCCTCGGTCATGGTTCCGGTATCGCGGATCTCCTGCAATTCCTCTGAACCGGCTGGCTGCTGCGGAATTCCTGAATTCTTTTTACGGAGCTGGTCAATGGCAATATTTCGTGTAACCGTAAACATCCAGGTCGAAAGCTTGCCCTTAGTGGAGTCATACTGCTCCGCGTTCTTCCATATACGCATAAACAATTCCTGCATCACTTCCTCGGCCGCCATCGAATCCTTCACAATCCGGTACGCAAAGCTATAGATCATTCCTTCATACCGGTCGTAGAGCATTTCGAGGGCAGCCGGGTCTTTTTGCCTGATAAGCTCCATCAACTGCCCGTCGTCAGCGACATCGTACAATCTTAAGCCCCCCATTTCCCCTGCATAACCTCTAAGATGGATTTTTCGCATGAGCCTCTAAGTTGGATGAATATATATTTCAAATTTAATTTACTAAAAAGTGATCCAACTCCAGGTTTCCTACGTTCCACTGAGTATAACCGCTTTTGATTAGCGGCTCAACTTTGAATGAAGGAGTGATTGAATTGACAAAACTGCAAAGTAAGCTGGCTATCCTGATGCTGTGTCTGAGTTTATTTATACCTGTGCTTGCCAGTGCCCATGAAGTGGATACGAACGGGGCCGCACCAAATTTACAGGCAACACTGGGTGAGCTGCTCGGGGAGCATGCCCTGCTGGCTGTAATTGCGATGCAAAAAGGTTATGACGGAGCCGCAGATTTCGGAGATGCCGCCGCCGCTCTGGGCAAGAATACAGATGACCTCAGTGCAGCGATTGCTTCCGTCTACGGGCAGGCCGCAGGCGATGCCTTCAAACCGGTCTGGTCCTCCCATATCGGCTACTTCGTAGACTATGTCAAGGCAACGGCGGCTAAAGATGAAGCCGGTCGCCAGAAGGCGGTTGCTGAACTGGATGAATACCGGATGAAGCAGGCTGAGTTCTTCCACAATGCCAACCCGCAGTATTTCCAGACGGCTGCCATTGCAGACGGTCTGAAAATGCACATTGGCCACCTGCTGGATGCTTTCAACAGCTATGTGAATAAAGATTATGCCGTCGCTTATGCGGACACCCGGACAGCCTATGCGCATATGTTCATGACCGCCGCTGCACTGTCCGCCGGAATTGAGGCCCAGTTCCCTGCTACATTCCCTGCGGAGTCTGTAGCCTCACCGGGAATCGACCTGCGTGCCGGACTTGGACAATTGCTTGGTGAGCATGCCACCCTGGCCGCCCTTGCTATGCAAAAAGGCATCGACGGCGCACCTGACTTTACCGCTGCGGCGGGTGCCCTGAACAGCAACACCGAGGACCTGTCTGCGGCGATTGCCTCCGTGTACGGCAAGGCTGCCGGCGATGCCTTTAAGACGATCTGGACTTCCCATATCGGATATTTTGTGGATTATGTAAAGGCTGCTGCGGCGGGTGATGAAGCCGGACGGCAGAAGGCAGTTGCTGAACTGGAGGACTACCGGATGAAGCAGGCCGCGTTCTTCCATAGCGCGAATCCCGCTTACTTTGAAACAACGGTCATCGCCGGGGGGCTGAAGTTGCACATCGGCCACCTGCTGGACACATTCAACAGCTATGTAAATAAAGACTTCGCTAGCGCGTATACCTTCGAACGCACCGCCTATGCCCATATGTTCATGACGGCAAGCGGGCTGACCGGCGGCATCGTCGCCCAGTTCCCGGACAAGTTCCACGGGAAGACTGCAGCATCGGCTAAAGACATGACAACCATCTCGATGATGACAGGCAGCACTGCTGTAACCGTAAACGGTAAGACCAGCAAGATGGATGTTACCCCGGTTATGAAGAACGACAGCATCTTCATCCCGCTCCGTTACCTCGGTCAAGCCATCGGCGTCGATGTCACCTGGGATAACACTAAGAAAGCGCTCTGGATCAAGGATGGCGGGAATACCGCAGTGTTCTGGGCCGGACAGTCCTACATGGAGCTGAACGGACAGCGCAAGAACATCGGAGCTCCTGTCTTCCTGGATAAGGGCCGCGTACAGGTTCCCGTGCGCTTCATCGCCGAATTGCTCGGCTGGGATGTGAAGTGGACTCAGAGTAATGGGGCGATTACGCTGACTAAGGTAATGCCCGCAGCAACGGCCACCTCAATGGAGCATAGCCATTAATTAGCTGGCAGCTGAATAGCAATAGAGGCCATCCCTTGGCGGGATGGCCTCTATTGTCTAATAATTCTCCCCGCGGTAATACCGCTCCAGCTTATGCTCCAAGTGAACAAGCTGCGCTTTCTTCTTCTCGATATCCTCCAGCAGTGCCTGCCTCTGGTCTTCAATAAGCTTCGTTCTTTCCGGCAGGGTTGACGTTCCCGTCTTGACCATATCGTAGTACCTCTTAACCTCTTCCACACTCATTCCCGTCTCACGCAGGCATTTCAGAAATTCCAGCCAGCCGATCACATCCTCACTGTACAGCCGGTTATTCTGTTCATTGCGGACCGCTGGCTCCAGTAAGCCTTTGCGTTCATAGAACCGGATCGCCCCTATGTTCAGCCCTACCTGCTTGGCAACCTGTCCGATCGTAAACATCTCCATCACGTCCTGAAATTTTTAGTGTTGACCTACACTTAGTGTAGCATAGTAAGCTTCAAATTATTGATAGATTTTACTCCGAGAAAGAGGGATAACGATGACGAAGACAGCTTTGGTAACAGGCGCAAATAAAGGAATTGGACTGGAGATCGCAAGACAGCTCGGGGCAGCGGGCTGGAAGGTATTGCTCGGTGCACGCAGCACGGAGCGGGGTGAGGCCGCAGTTGCCGAATTAACCGGCCAGGGCCTGGATGTGGAGTTTCTGCAGCTGGATATGACGAATCTGGACAGTATTGAACAGGCCGCCGCTGCCATTCAGACACGCTACTCTGATCTGGCGCTTTTGATTAACAATGCCGGTATGCCGGGGGCGTTCTCCAGCTCGTTCAGCGCGACCCGGGAGGAGGATTTGCGGAACGCTTTTGAGGTGAATTTCTTCGGTACCTTCCGCCTGAATCAGCGTCTGTTCCCGCTCATGAAGCAGAATGATGGAACGATTGTGAATGTTTCAACGGATATGGCCTCTCTTCACTTCATGCAGCATGCGGAGTATGCGCTGAATGCGTTCGACTACAACGCCTCCAAAACAGCCAACAACGCCATGACCGTTGCGATGGCTATTGAACTCAAGAACAGCAACGCTCAGGTATTCGCAGTCACCCCCGGGTTCACGAAGACCGATCTGAACGGCAATGCCGAAGGCGGAAAATCCAAGGAAGACGGGGCAGCAATTATCGTAGGATACGCCACAGACGGCAAGCGCCATAACGGAGAATTTCTGGATCTGAATGGCATTTATGCCTGGTAAAAAGAATACGGTCGCCAAAAAACCGGGAAGGCCTCTGCTTTCCCGGTTTTTGTGCATCAGCAGCAGCTTCATAAGCCGTGACCTGCGGCTGCCCTGCTGTCCTGCTTACTCCTGATCCAGCGGCTGACGGATTCCGTCCTCATAGAAATCGAATACCAGCTGCTGCTGTGTGCCTTTTACCGCATAGAACACATCTGCCAGCGTCTTGCCCTTCCGTTTCTTCCCAAGCTCACTCTCCAGCCACTCCCGGGTCAGCCCGTGCAGCTTCAAATTATCCTCCACCAGCACACCATCCATAATCAGCTCGACAGGAAAATCCTGCGCACGCAGAGGAATGCCCATATCCTTTTTCGTTACAAACTGGTAGGCTTCCTTCTTCAATATAGAGACCTCTCCATTGTCTTCTAGTACGGCGTAGTCCACTTGTTCGATGTTGAAGATCCCCTTCTCCCTTAAGGATTGGTCCAGCGAATCCAGGGTATAGCGGATTTTTTTCATGTTGTTTTCCATGATCTTGCCATCTTCAATGAGTACGGTAGGAGAGCCGGAGATCCAGCTTCTCATCTTGCGGTTTTTTAGAGCCAGGAACGACAGCAGAAAAGCGGTAGCCGTAAACACCACAAGAGCCAGGACTAAATATGAGGCCTTCAGGCTGACATTAAACGCAAGGTTGGCCGCAAGAGAGCCCAGCGTAATACTGGTCACAAAATCATGAAAGGTCATATTTGAAATCGTCTGCTTGCCCAGTATTTTGGGGATGAACAGCAGCAGTACAACCGCTAGAATCGCCCGGATCAAAATTTCAGTATAGGTCATCCTTACCTCCTCCTCTCCCCATTATCCCCAAACGCCAACCACAACATATCCTTCAGAATAAATTCTCCCAAACGACAGGGACTGATATAATAAAGGTTATTTCCAACTCTGTTCTAAAGGAGAGCATATATGCCAATTAACGCGGTATTATTCGATTTTGACGGTACGCTTGCCGATACGCTGCCTTTATCATTCACTGCCTTTAAAGCCGTGTTCAGACAATACGAGAACAGGGATGTAACGAGTGATGAGCTGGTTGCGATGTTCGGCCCGACGGAGGAAGAGATCATTGAAGCTAATTTTAGCAATAAAGCTGCTGTGCCACAGGCTATTCAGGATTATTTCTCGATCTATGAAACAGGCCACGCCGGAGAATCGGTCCGGAATCAGGAGATTGCCGGTTTGCTGCAATGGCTGAAGGATCAGGGCATTAAGACCGCGGTGATTACCGGCAAAGGAAAACGCGCTTACCGCATCTCCTCTGAGGCGCTGAACATGCAGGAATTCTTCGGGCTGGCGGTTACAGGGGATGACGTGGAGAAGCCCAAGCCTGACCCGGAGGGTATCCATAAAGCGCTGGACATTCTGGGCATAGACCCGGCAGATGCTGTGTTCATCGGTGACAGCAACGCGGATATCCTCGCCGGCAAAGCTGCCGGACTGCGTACCTATGGCGTACGCTGGCTGTCTACTTATCAGAGCCAGACTTACGATGTGGAGCCGGATGGGGTGTTTAGCCACGTCTCTGAATTTCTTGAGCTGCTGGCGGAGAAACGCAGGTAGGGTAGGCACAGAATGTATGGAAGAGACCGCAGCCGCGCTGGCTGCGGTCTCTTTGCTGCCCAGAAAAAAGTAAAATCCGGCCTGTTTATGTAGAACAATAGTTCACGGCTTCACTCATCTTTACTCGCAATAGCACTTTGTTTAGCGAATGGGCACCACCTTTGTCACCCGTGCAGGGAGTCGCTTTCGAAAGGCGAATTGTTAATAGCAAAATACCCCAAGCGGAGGAATCAAAATGGAAATGTACAAGACCAAGGAAGTTGCAGAGCTGCTGTCCGTCAGCCAGACCACGATTAAACGTTGGGCCGCCATGTTCCCTAATGTCTTTCCAAAGGACCGGTTTGGGCACTATATCTTCTCCCAGCAGGAAGTCAGCCTGCTAAAGTCTATTAAAACCCGCATCGATCAGGGGGAAACCCTGGACCGCATTACCCTGACGGGCAACCATCAGCCTGTAGGGCCACTGCAGAGCACACGGCCGGTGCAGGCAGAGGATAAACCCATGCATGAAATGTGGTCCCGCATCAATCAAATCGAACACTCGCTGGACCAGAAAGCGGACGAGGTGGTCTCCGTACAGCTGCTCCGCCAGCGCGAGGAGCTTGAAGACCTGCGCCAGATGATCCAGCAGCTGGCGTTATCCATAGAAACGATACAACAGCCAGGACTCCAGGCAGCCGCAGCCCATGAAGAGCTGCACCCCGTTGCCGCCGCCAAGCTGAAGGCCCCGCCTAAGAAACGCAGCCTGCTGCGTACTTTATTCTCGCTGTGAAGTACAATCAGCCCAGGCCCCATGAATACGGGATCTGGGCTGATTCTATGTTACTCCTGCTGCTGCAATAAGCTCTGGGCTGCCTCCACTAACTGCTCTTTGGTCATCGACACGGAGTCCGTCTGGACATGATAAGCCACGGACTTGTCTCCGGTCTGACTGAGCCAAGTCACGTCCTGATGAACAGGGCTCTGCCCGAACAGCGACTGATAATTCTTCAAATAATGTGCGCTTATTCCGCCTATCTGGGCATCTTCAGAAGTAATCCCGGGAGGACTTAACTGAAAGATCACGGGATTACTATCACTGCCGGCAATCTGCCAGGTTAAATAAAGCGTATCACCAGCTGCATTGCGGTAAACAGAGGTATAGGTAGCCACAATATCATCGGTTGCACCGGTCTTGCGCCACAGCATCTCACTTCCCGATGTCTTGCCCTCGGCCTTCAGCTCATCCAGAATAGCGTAAGCATCCTTCCCTAAATTAGCCTGGAAAGGCGATGTCTCCATACCTTCGGCCAGATTATAGCCTCCCAGCAGGGTATCGGGAAGCTTCTCCTGGACACCCTGCTGCTGCAGGGCCGTTTTCCATGCCTCTAACGGAATAAGCAGCGGATTAGTGATGCCGAAGACAACAGGTGTCCCCTCTACCTCCAGGTCATAATCCCGAAGATATACGACGGCTGTTTCCCCGGGACTTAATTGTGCTTTTACTTGCTGCAGGGAACCACGGATCTTCGCCACATCCTCTTGCTTGAACTCCAGCTGCTGCTCTGTCCGGTTGCTGATAGACAGCTTACCGTGATCAAAGAACAGCTGCTTGCCCCCGGCATAGCCGAATCCACACACCAAGATAAGGATAAGTGTAACCAAGATGTACTTGGGCATTTTACTTTTTTTGAACATCAATGATTTTCCCCTTTGTTGCATCACCTGCTGCCTGTATTCCGCCATTATCCGGACATCCAGATCGGAAGGACACTTCCGGGAATCCCGTTCGAACTCCTCTGCCAGCTGCTTCTCAATAGACAAAGCCATCCCCCTCCTTTCGTACATCCTGCCCGTCGAACCTATGGCGTAATTGCTTAAGCGCATGATGATGCCTGGATTTTACAGTGCCTAACGGAATCTTCAAGAGCCTGGAGATTTCCTCTAGAGAACAATCCTGATAATAGCGGAGGACGATAACCTCCTTCAGCTTGAGCGGTAACGTCTGGAGGAGCAGCAGTAATTCCAGCTGGTCATCCAGCGCTCTAAACTGCATCTCTGCGGCAGAACCTGCCGACCTCTGAGTGCTGAGCTTCAGCTTCTCCGTAATCCGAAAGAGACGCCATTCCTTCCGCTTCCAGCCCCGCACCTGCCTGACAATCAAACCGCTGAACCATGAGCCGAAATTCTGCTGCGGATCATACTTATGCACACTTCTAAAAAGCTCAAGATACACCTCGCTCATAATATCACCGGCATCCTGCGGACGGGGGGCGAGATAGCTGATGAAGCGGTAAGCATGATCCCGTGTAGCTTCGTAAACGATTTGGAACGCTTGCTCATCTCCCTGGCTCATCCGGATAAGCCACGGGGTTAAATCTAAGTCCTTCATAAGGCCGGCCTCCATTCAGGTGTTACAAAGGATATTGGCTGGGTGGGGTAAAAAGGTTCAAATGGGCAGGAGGGAAAAAATAACGCCGTTCACTCTGCCTAAATAACGCCGATCCTATTCACCGGTGTTCAATCCACAAAAATATAGTTAAGATAACGGTAGAGTTACGCATCGGCTGCAATAGTAAAATTTATAGTGGGAAAACCTCCACCTAAACCTTTCAGTTTCACCGTAAATCAGACTTTAAATGGAAAACCTCTATCTAAATTCTCGGAAAATGCTCATTTAGAAATGTATGTAAGGAATTAGCGGGACAATTTCCCACTAGAATCTCTCTCTGTCCCTTCAAGTGATAATTAGATGGAGAAAATCCCACTACTATGCCTACACAAAGTTCAAAAAGCCTGTGCCTCTCAAGGAGCGCCTTTGGGACGAGCCACACTGCTTCCATGCTTAAAATTAGTTAGTTTATTCTGTACACCACCGCTTGCCGCAGGCAGGTTAAGAAGGAGCCGCCTATGTCTATCCTTGAAATCATTCCCTGGATTGTCACTTTCATAGTTTTGCTGTCCGTGGTGTGGATTGTGCTCTTAAGCTGGAGAAACGGGATCTCGCCGATGCCTACTTCCAAATCTGTCCGGCTGGCAGTTGCGGCAGAGGTGAACCGGATTCCGGGGTATGGGAACATCATCGAGGCGGGTTCGGGGTGGGGGACGCTGGGGCTGGACGTCATCCGTCATTGTCCCGGCAAAAGGCTGACCGGTATTGAGAATTCCAGCCTGCCCTTGTGGTTTTCTCAGCTGCATACTATGCTGCTCACCCGTTTCTTTCCTGCAGCCGGCAGCCGGGAGAGTCTGCGTAACAGGGTTTATTTTGAACGGGGAGATATCTATAAAAGCTCCTATAGCGATGCCGACATTGTGCTCTGTTATTTGTTCCCTGGCGCAATGAACCGCCTGTCGGAGAAATTCAAGCAGGAGTTGCCTCCCGGCGCAGTAGTGATCAGCGTCTGTTTTGCCCTGCCGAGCAGGCAGCCTATCCGTACTTTAACCTGCAAGGATCGTCTGCGGACCAAAGTATATGTGTATCACTACTAAGCTTCACTCTGTCCTTTCTGTGATAATACATATTTTCTGAAATAATAGACAAAAGGGGCATATAACCATCGCGCCTCTTCAATTTCTTCCTTAAAGTCTTTTCGAAGTATCTCAGCCTGACGAAATTCCAAATCAGCTGAGTATTCGTTGTCTTCATACAGATTCAGCATATCATAGAAGAATCCGCAATCTTGTTTCATGGCTTGATAGCCGTCTGCAAAATGACCGGAGGCCTTCAAAAAAGCTGACCAGGACATTTCCCTCCGCTCATACCGCAGAAACAAACAACCGATATGGAGATCAAATAATGAATCCTCGAAAGCTTCGAACGGCTCCGAAAAGGCGTAGGTATTCACAATCCTCTCTGCGTCTTTATTATAGCTGGTTACCGCAAGGTCAATAATCCAGTAGGGTGGTTTATCTAACTTTTCAATGATGTCGTCGCAGAACATGAAATAGTGCTTATACCAAATCAGCCCGGATTCAAGCATGATCGCCATTCTTCTTGCGAATTGTTTGTCCAGTTCTATCATCATATAAGAAAATCTGCCGAAGCCAGAACAACAGAGGTCTCGATTTGCCGCTCCGGAATATCCCAGTACCTTTGCAGGAGCGTCTTTTTCTCGTTCGCGGTAACCAGAGCAAATCCGTTTTTAATATAAAAAGAGATCGCCCAGGACGCAGCTTCCCAGGTGCCGATCAGGATAGGCCTCTCCGTAAGGGAAGTAATATGTCTTAACAGCGCAGACCCGATGCCGCCTTGACGCCGGGCTGTTCGGACATACGCATGCCGGATTAATGCCACCTCGCCTTTATCCTGAATGCCCATCACCCCCACAAGCTCTCCGTCCTCTTCGATCCCCCAGAAAACAACCCCATTCTCAATCTCCTGGCCCAGCTCTTCCCGGCTCATATACGGCTCGTGATACCGGTCAGCTGGAATAACCCCCTGGTACGCCTTGGCTGCATCGTTAATAATCCGGTACATGGTATCCTCATCTTGTTTCCCGCATAAGCGAATCATTCTAGCCCTCCCCTGTCTGGATGAATGTCATATTAGACAACCCTGTTTTAACAGCTAATCCCCATCCAAACTCCTCCTTACGTGATAGTTCAGCACGAATAGAGTTTAGACCCTTTCTCCACTGCATAGGCACACTCGCAAAGTCCGGGCGGATACGTCCATCCTGTACAGGCGGATTCCAGCACCAGTTACCTTGATATACTTCTGTATCATTTACCCATAGCCGGATCGAGTCGCTGAAACCAAGTGTTAGGATCGTCTCTTGCTGTTCAGCGACCATAAATACACTTTTCACTTCAACGGTTGCTCCCGGTTCCGCCTTATGTATTCTGTTGATGTTGAGAACGCCATTCTCCTCCACTAAGGCAGGTGTCCAATGCTGTTCCAAAGGCCTGTCCTGCATAAACACATTCGATACGTGCCATTCTGTTATAAACGTTTCGGATATAAGTGTGTCCAGGGCCCTTATGCTTCTTGATGCAGGTACCGGGTGAATTTCCTCTATAGAAAAGTTGCGGATATATGCCGGCAAGTAACTCCATACTCCCACTTTTCCGGATTGCCCGCCGTGCTGCAGGCTGGATAGAACAAGTGCCGGCTCTGTTGAGCTATTCCCAAAGTAAACTTTCGCTCCCTCCGGATCCACTTCAACAGTTAAATCCCTCCATTCGCCAGTTGTGTTCGGGAGCGGCTTCTGATAGAATGGCCCGTTATAAATCTGCCAAGTCATGGATCCATTCATAATGGGATCATATTGAATTTCAAGCGGAGCCAGATAAATTAGTTCATAATTCTCTGAATCAATTGCATCAAAAACTAAACCAACGAAACCTACTTCACCGGGGATAGCCACCTCAGCATGAAGCCGATACGCCTCATACCTCACCTCTTCACGCAGAAAAATAGCAGAATTCATTTTACTCAGATATAGCGCTTTTCTGCCCTTCCATTCAGAGGGACAGGCACCAGAATCCTCCACGTCGAATTTCTCCAAATCATCCCATAACGTATAAGACTGTTTTCTACCTGTCATTCCTACTACGCCCCTTCACTTCTTAGAAATAAAACCACCTTAAGCGTCCTCCTTATTTTATCAGATACCATTCGTTACAGGAAAATAATTCTATATTTAACACATGAAGCTTTCACCCGGGTAGGCTCAATTATTGCCGCAAAAAACCTCCGCCCATAAGGGCGGAGGTTCGGGTAACAATATTGGTCTATTGCTTAAAATGCTTTATTTCTTATTCGCCAGGAAAGCGTCGATCTGCGCTTGCAGCTCGGTCTGGATTTTCTCAACGCCTGCCGCTTTCAGCTGCTTGTTCAGGTCTGCAAGGCCTTTGTCGATATCGTCGATTACGCCGTATTCGAGCGGAATAGCGTAGCGGAGCATTACATTGCCGACATTGGCAATTTCCGTTTTCACTTTACTGTTGTCGAATACGAAGGTTTCCAGATCATAGTGGTAAACAGCCGACTCCCAGTTTTTAACGAAATCGGAAGCTTCCTGCGGGAAGGCTTCATTGTCGCGGTTAAGCGGCGAGTTGAAGTTCCAGTTGGAGAAGCCGGTATAGTTCGGGTTCTTGTCGAGTGCTTTGTATTTGTCATCGCCAACCGGTTCATAGTGTACGCCGCTGATACCGTACATCATCAGGTCATGCAGCTGTTTATCATTCTGCATCAGATTGATGAACATCAGGGAACGTTCCACATTCTTCGAAGTGGCATGGATCGATGTACCGTTCTGTGTCGAGATCGCTACTGATTTCTTTTTGCCTTGGTTAATGTCAGCCAGTGCTACTTCATAAGGCGAATTTTCCTGGCGCATCAGCGCCATCAGTGCACCAAGGGTACCGTTGTTGTGCGTAATCGATGCAGTTTTGCCTGCTTTGAAGTCAGCCTGATGGTCGTTTTTGCTGTTCAGTACGTTTTTCGACCAGGCATTGTTATCTGCAAGATCCTTGTAATAAACCAGCAGATCCTTGAATTCCTGTGTTTCATAAACGTTGAATACTTTGCCTGCCGGATCGTCTAATTTGAAGGCAAACGGAAGGTCAAGGTCGAACATATTCCATTCGTTCTGCTGCTTCAGCAGTACACGGTCCAGGTTATGATATTTCCAGTCGCCTGTTTCCGGTGTGAACGGGGTAACACCTTTTTCTTTTTCAGCGATCGTCTTCAAGTAAGTAGCATACGATTCCGGGCTGTTGATTTCAGGAAGATTGTATTTCTTGCGCAAATCCTCACGATACAGGATCATCTTCTCAACCGACTCGCCTCTGTTTTGCGGAACCATGTACAGCTTACCGTTAACCTTGGCCTGATCCCAGCTTACATCGGACATAGCTGCTACCGTCTCCGGCATGTATTTATTAAGCAGCTCATCCGTCAGTTCCAGGAATCCGCCTTTCAGCGCCTGGTCATTGTAGCCGGCCCAGTTCGCCGAATAGATGAGGTCGAAATCTTCATTAGCCGCGAGCTTCAGCGGATATTTCTGCGCCCAGTCGGACCAGTCCAGGAACTCGCCTTCTACAGTCGCATTGATCTTTTCTTTCAATACTTTGTTGATTTCTGCAAAAACACTATCATAATCTACCGGCTTAGGTCCCACAAAAATCATTTTCAGCTTCACTTCTTTGGATGTATCGATGGCATCTGAAGCTGCAGGATCTGTCGCATTCCCGGTGTCTGTAGCGTTATTTCCGGTCTCTGACGCATTATTGGTAGCCTCTGCCGGTGCATTGGCATTGTTATTACCGCCGCCGCATGCACTCAGAATCATAACGAAGGTTAAAACGAGCGCCAGCAACATCATTCTATTTCTTTTTAGCATCTCAAGCCTTCCCCCTTGTAGTTAGATATGAAATTTATTGATAAACCGGGTATACCCGGGTTCATCCTTTCACCGCGCCAATCGTTAAACCTTGGACAAAGTATCTCTGCACGAATGGATAAGCCAGCAGAATCGGACCCGTTGCCACGACGGTCATCGCCATCTTGAGGCTCTCGGTCGGAATCGCAGTCGTTACTACAGCCCCGGCACCCATCATTGCTTTACGCATACCATCCATATTGCCCAGCATCTTGTACAAATAATACTGGAGCGGCATCAGCTTCTCATCGGATATAAACAGCAGGGCATTGTACCAGTCATTCCAGTAAGCCAGGGCAAGGAACAATCCGATGGTAGCGAGCGCCGGCTTCGAGAGCGGCAGGATCAGGCGGAGGTAAATCTTGAAATCGCCCGCACCGTCAATTTTAGCCGATTCGACAATCGCTTCCGGAATGCTGCTCATAAACGACTTCATAACAATGATGTAGAAGACGTTGAGCATCATCGGTACGATTAAGGCCATTGGCGTATCCTTCATGTTGAGATAGTTGACAATGAGCAGGTACCACGGAACCAGCCCGCCGCTAAACAGCGTCGTAAAGAAGAAGAAGAATGAAAACTTATTTCGCCATTTGAAATCTTTACGGCACAGCACATAAGCAGTCATCGATGTCAGGAACAAACCAAGCAGCGTGCCGGTTACCGTAACCCCAATGGTTACCAGGTAGGCATTTATCATTTCCTGCGGGTATTTGAACAGAATGCTATAGGCCTCGGTAGAGAAGGCCGTCGGTATAAACTGGTAGCCATCCGTTACGATCTTCGTTTCTTCAGTAAGGGATGAAGATACGACAAGAATAAACGGGAAGATACATAAAACTGCGAGTATGATCAGGGATACATAACCAATGCCTGAAAATATTTTACGATCAAGCTGCTTCATATCGTTACCTCCATTATAGAAAACTAACTTCGTATACTCCTAGAAAAGGGCGCGGTCTTTGTCGTACTTGCGGACAGCGTAGTTTACAGTCATGATTGTCACGAATCCGAGCACCGATTGGAACACGCCAGCCGCAGCCGACATCCCTATATCATTGGAAGTAATCAGCGATCTGAATACGAAGGTATCGATAACGTCAGTCGAAGAGAACAGCAGCCCGTTGTTGCCGACCATGTTGTAGAACATCCCGAAATCTCCGCGGAAAATGTTCCCGACCGCCAGCAGCACCAGAATAATAATCGTCGGATACAGATTGGGTATCGTCACTTTCATGATCCGCTGAAAAATGTTAGCGCCGTCAATTTCGGCCGCTTCGTACATCTCGGTATCGATCCCTGAAATCGCGGCCAGGTACATTACCGTACCATATCCAAGACTCTTCCAGGCAGCTACGATTACCAGAATGTATGGCCAGTAGGCCGGTGTATTGTAAATATCGACAGGCTCAAGGCCGAGGCC
This sequence comes from Paenibacillus pedocola, assembly GCF_031599675.1. Lineage (NCBI taxonomy): Bacteria > Bacillati > Bacillota > Bacilli > Caryophanales > Paenibacillaceae > Paenibacillus > Paenibacillus pedocola. Next base: position 6,343,605 of record NZ_CP134223.1, read on the forward strand.
CCGAAGCAGAGCGTTCACTGTGCCGATATCATAGTTGAGCAGGTTATAGGCAATCGCGCCGACAACGACCCAGGAGATAAAATAAGGCAGAAACAACGCCGATTGCGTAATTTTGCGGAACCATTTGCCCCCGACCTCGAACAGCATAATCGCGGCAAAGATCTGCAGAACGTTATTTACGGTGATAAACGCAATGTTGTATAGTGCCGTATTTCGTGTGACCCTCCAGGCATCCCCTGATTCAAAGAAAAAGCGGAAATTATCCAGCCCGTTCCAGGCGCTTCCGAAGATCCCTCCGGCGTAATCATATTTCTTAAAGGCAATTACGATACCCGCCATCGGGATATAAGCAAACAGGAGAAAAAATGCAACCGCCGGTGCCAGCATCAGTAAGAGAACCTTGTAATTTTTTAAATCGCTCCAGAATGTATGCCCTTTCATTTCTGCACCCCTCTCTTCTCTATATGTCTTATTATAAGAGGGGGCGGGCGGCAGGATAATTCAGCGAAACAACTAAACCTAATACTAATTCAACGATTCGACAAAAAAAATAAGCCCCCGTTCCGTCCGGAACAGGAGCCGCCTCTAATCGCTTCAAATTTTATGTTTCTTCCGGTACTCACCGGGCGACATTCCCATATGCTGCTTGAACTGTCGGTTGAAATAAATGATATTTTTATAGCCGGCCTGTTCCGCAATCTCATACACTTTTTTTGTCGGATCCTGCAGCAGCTCACATACCCGTTTCATGCGGAGTTCACCGACAAAGTCGCTGAACAGGCTGTTCGTTTCCACCTTGAACAGATGGCCCAGATAGTTGGGGGTGAAGTCGAAATGGGCGGCGACCTCGTTTAAGGTGATCTTTTGGTCCAGTCTGTCCTTCACATATTCTGTGATTTCATCGATCAGCTTCCGCTTCTGCCGCTGGCGCTTCAAATACAGCCGCTCCGACAGCTCGAAGAATCTTCTCCGCAGCCAGGACAGGATATCATGCACCGTTTCGAACTGGAACAGCACAAACGGCTGATGGGATTCCCAGTTCAGAATCTCGTACAAATGCTCATTCATTTGCCGCAGATCCGCATGAAGCTTGGAGGTAATCCGGATAATGATATCGTAAATCTCGTTTTTCTGGGATAGCGGGCTGTCCCCGGCAAACAGCTGCAGCAGACAATCGTCAATGGTGGTCAGATCATAGTCGAGCATAGCCTTAAGCATACGGTCTACAATTTCCTCTAAATCGGAAGCGATTCTCTCCTTCGGGTGCCACTCCGAGGCATCCTGGATAAGCCGGTTTTTACCGACAATCCACTTAATGCTGAGAGCAGCCTGGGCCTGCCGGTAGGAATCATGCAGCTTGACCGCTTCTGTGGTGTACATCCCTCTTCCAATCGTAATGGAGCAGGAAAACTGCTGATAAAACGCCCGGATCAGCTCTTCGAGCAAGGCGTTGAAATGCTGTTCCTGTACCGCAGCCAAGATCACAAAGTGATAATCATAGGTCATGATCACCATACCCAAATTATGCTCCTGGGCGAAATTCCGGATGAACTGGCTGGCCCTGCTGCTCCATGCGCTCCGCTCTTCTTCACTCCAGCCCTTCATCTTCCAGGCCATATCATCGATCTCCACGATGGCGACCGCCGACGCGCCTTGTAAGTAAGACGTAAGCACACTCTGCACATGCGCCTCCACCTGCCCCGGGGCAGACTCATTGAACCAGCGCAGCAGCAGCTCCTGATTAACCAGCGACAGCGTTTCGGATAAGGACATATTCTGCTCCCTCTCCTGCTTGATCTTGGAGCAGAGTCTGGACAGCATCTCGTGAAGCTCATCGTCACCCACTGGCTTGAGCAGATAATCGGATGCATTCAATTGAATCGCCTCTCTGGCATAGCTGAAGTCCTGATGTCCGCTGATAAAAACGATTTCCACCTCAGGATTAAGCTCCTTTGCCTTCCGCGCAAATTCCACCCCCGTCATGATCGGCATGCGGATATCGGAGAGAATAATGTCAATCCGGTGCTGCTCCATCAATTTCAATGCGGCAAAGCCGCTTGTCGCTGTTCTAACGCTATGCAAAGGCAAATGTTCGCTGCCCGCGACGCGACGCCTAAGCCATTCCAGATCGATAGCCTCGTCATCCACCAGCAGAATGTTAATTTCCATTGCCATACCTTTACTCCCCCATCACTTCACGTATTTCTGCATTCTCCACAGGTAAAATAATTTGCACGGTTGTTCCTGCCCCGTAATAGCTGCCGATCTGCATCCCAAAATCATTGCCGTATCTCAGCTTGATCCGTTCCTCAACGTTCTTCAGGCCATAGCTGCCCGTCTGGAACGTGCTCGAACGCATTTTTCGCAGCGTATCCGGCCGCATGCCAATCCCGTTATCAATCACCTTGAGTTCGATGCGGTCACCAAGCCGCTTTCCCGTAATCCGGATTGCGATCGTCTCCCCGAACCAGGCGTGCTTGAATATATTTTCGACAAACGGCTGCAGGATCAGCTTGATAATCGGAACCTGTAAAATTTCCGGATCAACATCATAATAGACCTCGAAGGCGTCCGCATATTTGACTCTCTGAATCTCCAGATACATTCTCACCTGCTCCAGCTCTTTTTCAAGCGAGATGTACACCTGGCCTTCATTCAAGGTAAGCCGGTAAAATTTCGACAGTCCCTGTACCATCTGCGTCACCTTCTCGACTTCGCCCAGGTTAGCCAGACTGCCGATGGTCGACAACGTGTTGTATAAGAAATGCGGGCTGATCTGGGCTTGCAGCACATCCAGCTCCGCCTGCTTTTTCTGGATACCCTGCACATAGACGTTATGGATCAGCTCCTGGATGCTTGCCGCCATTTGATTAAAGCTGTTCGCAATGTAAACAAATTCATCATTCCCCGGAAACCCGATCCGCTTGTAAAAGTTCCCTTCCTGAAAGGAACGGGCCAAATAGACGATCCGCTTTATTTTCTTGCCGGAAATGCGGGCAACCAGGAAGCCGATCACCGCCATCACCAAAAAGCTGATAGCGCACACGGTAGTGATCACCTTCTGCATCCGGCTCGCATCCTTGTTCAGATAGGTGTGCGGTACCCGTGCCTCGATGACATAGCCCGATAACGAAATATCTTCACTAATGATTAAATAGGCATCCTGCTTGGCCTGCTTGTCCACTGCACCCCGCTCATACAGCGTCAGTCCGCTAGCCTGGTCAATCAGGCGCAGATCCAGACCCTGGTCAACCGGAAAGGTATCGAAACTGCCGAACAGCTCGTCAATTCTCGCAGTAACCCGGATATAGCCGATAACAGCCGGGGCTGCATTTGAAGCAACCAGCTTGCGGAAATACGAAATGTTGCCCAGTTCGCGGTCGCTGTCCGCCTGCAACCACACGCTGTCTTTATTATTCGCGACAAGCGACTTGAACCATTCCGTATTCTCAATAGTCCGGAGGGGCAGCACATAATAATCGCTTCTGCCGATAGGGGCCGACATTTCATCCCCGGTAATTTCAAGCATCGACTCATTTACGGCATATAGCGCAAGTCTCAGCTTGTTCCCGTATAATTGCAGAGGAGCCTTCATATAAGGAACGATATCATCCCGCATTTTGAGCATATTCTCCAGAGGCTCTCCCCTAAACTGCAGCGCATTCTGGAAATTCGTATTGAGAAACAGCGAATTACTCATCCGTTTGATTTCATCGGTCTGGTATTCGATATTGTTTCTTGTCTGCTTCAGGGCCGTCCGTACATTCGTTTCTGCCATCTCGGTCCTGGATTCCACGAGCATCGTATAAGCAATATAACCAACCAGCATATCTGTCAGAAGTACAAGGATGAGATACGGGATCATCATCTTATAGGTAAACGGGATATACTTTTTACTGGACAAGAACCTCTCCATCGTCATGCTCCCTTATTTACGTGTTAATGCACACCTTTTTGTTTCATCCATTCTACAACGAACTGAAAGCGGTTACTATGGTTTCCGCCTGGAATGATGCGGAAACTTAGCTTACATCCGCTTCATTCGGTATATGATGATCCTCCGGTTACGGCTGCATTCCGTCCTCAATCCGCTTCATGAACTCCTCCACGGCGCTGTAGCCGAGCTGCTTGAGGTACCAGTTGTTGGCTGCAGCCTCGATCAGTCCGGCGATGTCGCGTCCCGGCTGAAGCTGAATCTCGATATGCGGGATCCGGACCCCGAGATATTCGCTAAACTGAGTCACCTGCTCCAGTTCATTGTTCAGGGAATTCTCCTGCCACGGGCATAGTTCGATGTCCAGAACAATCCGGGTTTCGTCCTGAAATGCCGTGCGGCCGTATTGGCGTACAACGTTAATCAGGCCTATACTCCGTAGGGCCAGGAACTCGCGTGTGGTCTCATTATGGGTTCCCAGCAGCGTAGCCGGGCCCAGCTTTTTAAGCACGACAATATCGTCCGCTACGAACCGGTGGCCTCTGCCAATGAGTGTATGCGCGGTTTCGCTTTTGCCGATGCCGGACTTGCCCCGCAGCAGGATGCCGATGCCCGACACATTAACGCATACCCCGTGAATCGACAGCTCAGGCGCAAGTGTCTTCACCAGATAGCTGTCCAGTTTGGCAATAAACTCTGTCGTCGTCTCCGGCGTCCGCAGCAGGGGAATGCCCTCCTGATCACAGAACAGGGTCAGGTAAGGGATTTCCTGCTGGCCTGTCGTGACAACGAAACATGGCGGATGATATTTTACAATGTTTCCGATATGCAGCATACGGTCCTCAACGCTTAGCGTCAATAAATAGTTAATTTCCTTGCGGCCGAGCACCTGCACCCGTTCCATAGGAAAAAAATCAAAATACCCGACAAACTCCAGGCCCGGTCTGTGCGTCCGCGGGCGGGTAATCGTGCGGTCCATACGGCTGGCTCCAGCAAGCACTTCCAAATGAAATTTCTCAGTAAGACTTTGAACAGTGATCGACTTCATAATTGTTCTCCTCCTGCGGGCTTCTCTTTTTCATGATTCCCCTAAATAGCTTGTATTCTAACCATGCTGATTATATATTAAAATCAATATATAAGACTTTAGACCCATAAAGCTTCATAATTACCAATAATAGCAAGAAGGTGTAGCGTATTGAGTTTGGAATCCTGTGTTGATTTAATCATGTGCTTTATTTTATTTTTATTGTTCATATACATATTTGCCTCTGTCACGATTACGAAATTGCACAAAGTATATTTAGCCTTTCACTTTTCCATGATGCTGTGGCCTTACTGCCAGTTCGCGATCAAAACCGTCTATAATCCGGTCTATCAGCTGTTTTATGTAAAGCTTGCCTTCGTGGATGCTGCTATGCTGACTACAGGCTGGTTTTTTTTCATCATTCTGATCTCCGGCCAAACCCAATTTCTAAAGCGGAAAATATTGATGCTCCTGTTTATCCCGGCCTTCATCTCCTCACTCGGTGTGGTGCTGAATCCGAACGGCTGGTTTGTTCTTCCGGTTAACGGCGGATATGTCGAAAGAATCTATGGCCCTATTTTCTGGATCAATATTTCCATCCTCATCATCCACGCCATTGTTTCCTTATATATTCTATATGTAGCGCTCGTCTCTGACCAGGCAGACCGGATAAAAAACCAGGTCATGTACATGCTTAAAGGGATTCTTGCGGTGACTGTGTTTCTTCTGCTCGATATCTTCCTGAATGTCGTCCTCGACGATTATCTGCCGGTCATTCCGGGATTCACTTCTCTGGGCATAGTGATATCCGCCATTTTCTTCCTGATTACCATTCACCAGGATAAAGTATTTGATATTGTGACCATCGCCCATCAGGACATTATTGATACGATGGAATACGGAATACTGGTGCTCGACGACCAGGAGCGGGTGGTAGAGATTAATCAGGCGCTGTACCCCTACTCGGCGCTGAAGACCGGTGACCGGTTCCAAATGGAAGCCATCCTGCCGGACAATGCAGATCATGCAGAACTCTTTCTGCATAAATATCTGAAACAGCCGGATGAGAGCGCTGAGATTGAATTTATGCATCCGGACAGCGGGTTATACATCAGTATTCATGTCGCACCTATTAAAGTCAGTGCAGTCAGGGTTGGGCGGATCATCACCTTCCAGAATATCACAGAGCTCCGCCGGCTCATTGATGAGACTAATCATCAGAATACCATTCTGCAGGAAAGAAATGAATCCTTAATCAAGATACAGGAGGAGCTATTTCAGACGAACCGCAAGCTTATGAAGATGGCCATCACCGACAGCCTGACAGGATGCTATAACCGTCATTATCTGACGCAGCAATTAGAGAAGGAAGTTAACCGGAGCCGGGATTATGCACTCCCGTCCGCACTTATCCTGATCGATATCGATTTCTTCAAAGCGGTGAATGACCGTTACGGTCACTTAGCCGGAGATGCGGTGATTTGCGGGACAGTCGAGGTCCTCCAGCAAACGCTGCGGCAGGATGATATTCTGGCCCGTTACGGCGGAGAGGAATTCATTATCTATTTACCCGGTACGGATGAGCCCCAAGCGCTTGCTATAGCGGAGCAACTCAAATCCAATATAGAATCCAATAAAATGAGTATCGACAATATAGACCATCCGGTGTCGGTTACCATCAGCATGGGTCTGCTAAGTGTCAATGATTTCAAGGTCCGGCAGCCCAAAGAGGCTTCTGCCTACCTGAGCGACTTGTTCAAAACGGTTGACCAGGCCCTATATGCCGCTAAACATCAAGGCCGCAACCGGATAGTTCCGGTTAAGGGGTAAAGCAAAAGACCAGTTCCGGGCGGGAGAATTCCGCCGCTGAACTGGTCTTCACTCTTTTATTGAAGCCTGACAAGCCCCAGTGCTAGTGCATGGCTTCCGCAAGCCCGGTAAAAATTACGCCCAGCGCATAAGCTCCGGCATCGGGATAACCGAGGCTCCGCTCGCCGACCGTACCCGCTCTGCCCATCCGGGCCACGATTGTTTCTGTCTGCTTGGCTCCTTCCACAGCGGCAGCCGCCGCCTTGCCCGAAGCCGTGCGGAAATCTTCGCCCTGCTGGGCACTGTTCTTCCACGATTCAGCGTAAGGAACCAGCGCATCGATGAGCGTCTTGTCACCCACCACAGCTCCTCTGCCAAATGCTCTTTCTCCGGTGTCCTGTATGCCTTTGACTACGGCAGCCATCATCTCAGCGAACTCCTGCATCGATAATTCGCTTCTGGCTCCGGCATATTTGCCCGCAGCCCGGAAGCCTGAACCCCAAATGGGACCGGAAGCCCCGCCGCAATGCTCCATAATTACCAGCGAGCAGGCATCCAGGAAGCTTCCGATATCCGAAATATGATTCTCCGTAATCTCTTTCCACTCTGTCTTTAACTGCTTGAACCCTTTGGCGACACTCATTCCAAAGTCACCGTCTCCGGCATGGGCATCCAGCTCACAGAACGGAATTTCATTCCGGATAATGATTTCGCTCATTTTATCTATGCCGTACAGCAGATTATTCAGGGTCAGCTTATCTCCCGCAATTCTGGCATAATCCGCATCCGTCTCACAGGTAAAGGGTACCGCCTGCTCCTGTTCCGGCTCCCTGACGGCCTCCGTATATTTCACCGGTTCGAACGGTCCCTGCAGGAACAAGGCGGGGGTATGACACTCGTCAGCAAGCAGCTCCTTAAGCTGATCATCCAGCTTCATTAGCGACAGGGAGGCCCCTGCCATATCGATGCTGGTCATGAAATTGCCGGCCAGTACGTTATGTACTGTTATTTGTCTGGCATCCAGTTCACGGACGACCGAGTTGCTCAGCAGATACAGCTCCTGAAGCGGGGTGCCGCCGAATCCGTTGACGAGTACAGTAACCTCCCGGACCTTGTCTCCGCTTGCATCCAGGCTCTCCAGTAAGGCGGAAACCATTCTGCCTGCCAGCTCGTCGGCTGTTACGACAGGCTCTCTGCGGATACCGGGCTCACCGTGAATGCCGACCCCATATTCCATTTCATTCTCCTCAAGCTTGAAGGTAGGCGTTCCCTTGGCCGGAACCGTGCAGGAAGTGAAGGCGAAGCCGATGCTCCGGGTATGATCAATGGCCTTTTGGGCCGCTTCCTTCACCTCCCGTAGGGACATTCCCCGCTCCGCTGCCGCACCGGCGATCTTATGCACCAGGACCGTACCGGCCACTCCTCTTTTGCCGACGGTGTAGAGGCTGTCTTCCACGGCAATATCATCATCGACCTTCACATAATCGACCTCTATGCCGTCTTCGCCCGCCAGAAACGCGGCATTCTTGAAATTCATCATATCGCCGCTGTAATTTTTGATAATTAACAAGGTTCCCTTCTGCCCCGCTGTAGAGCGGATCGCCTGGTACACCTGAATTTGGGAGGGAGACGCGAAGATATCGCCGCAGACTGCGGCATCCAGCATCCCTTTCCCGACGAATCCGGCGTGGGCAGGTTCATGTCCGCTTCCCCCGCCGCTGATTAACGTCACTTTGTCCGGATTCATCTGCTTCTTCTTGATGACTTTGTACTTGCTGTTGAATTCCAGTTCAGGATGGGCCAGCACCAGCCCGCTGCACATCTCCCGTACCATTGTCTCCGGTGTATTTATGATTTTCTTCATCTTATACCCCCTTGGCCAGCTTGTAGTTCCGGCCTAACTGGTCTGCTACCCGAATGGCTGCGGCAACAGCTTCTGCAGTGACCGGGAATGGCATCGAATGAATCGACTCTTCCGCAATGCAGGCTTTCTGCGCCACATTCAGCAGCTCTTCAGACGAAATGCTGTCCACTCCAATGTCTGCCAGGCAGACTGGAAGACCCACAGAGATACAGAATTCCAGTACCTCGTCCAGCTCGCTGCCGGCAGCATTCTCAAGCACCAGTTGGGCGATAGTACTGAACGCCACCTTCTCGCCGTGATAATAGTGATGCGTACCCTCAAGCGAAGTCAGACCGTTATGAATAGCATGTGCAGCTGCAAGTCCGCCGCTTTCGAACCCTAGGCCTGATAACAGGATGTTGGTTTCTATAATATTCTCCAGCGCAGGAGTGACCTGATTGCAGTCGCTCGCGACCTTGGCATTTAATCCGTCTTTGAGTAAAGTTTCATAGCAGAACTTCGCCAGCACAAGTGCCGTATTTGTTCCCTTAGCGGGTCCGCACACGCCCTCGCGTACACCGCAAGGCAGGCCAGCGTTAACATTAGAGTAGGAGTTTGAAGTCGCCCGGGCTTCGAAATAAGTCGAGAGCGCATCCCCCATCCCGGATACCAGAAATCTTGTCGGCGCATTGGCAATCACCGTTGTATCGATCATGACCACACTGGGGCTTTGCTTGAAATAAGCATAGTCATCGAACTGTCCCTCCGGTGTGTACAGAACGGCTGAATGGCTTGTCGGCGCATCGGTCGCCGCGATCGTCGGCACGATAATCAAGGCTTCGCCTTCGGCTACGCATTTCGCCGTATCAATGGCCTTGCCTCCGCCGAGGCCGATTGTACAGGAACAGGAATTCTCCCGGGCCAGCTCCTTGAGGCGTGCAACCTCTTCGCGGGAGCACTCGCCCCGGAAATTGCTCTCTACGAGCGTAATCTTGAATTTATCGGCGGTAAAATCAAGCTTCGCCTGTACACGCTTCACGTCATCCGGGTGGGCGATAAGAAGTGCTGAATTGCCGAAGGTCTGTACAAAGTAACCGAGGTTGAACAGCTCATCCTCACCTTGCACATATTTAGTTGGGCTGATAAAGGCTTTTCTCATCTGAACTCCTCCTAAAAGTTTTGCGGAAGATCCGCTTCTTATGAAATAACTCTGCAGCAAAACTGGCTTCGTAAGCATAGACCTAAGTTTTGCGGAAGATCCGCTTCTTTTGAAATAACTCTGCAGCAAAACTGGCTTCGTAAGCATGGCTAATTCCTTTTATAGGTCAAGTATAGTCTGCCCAATATCGATAAGCACTGTACTATCCTCACTAAATTAAGCGTTTTCAGATTGTGTTTTCTTGTTATATACTTGTCGGGTAGTATAATCTTGCACTCTAGTTCCCAAATACCTATGCTTTTGCAACCTTAAGGAGGACAACCATGAGCAATCCGCTGTTCAATCTGGAGAATATTATCGACCTGGAGAAATGGCATGTGCTGCAGGACTCCCTCGCGCTCGTCACCAAGATGGCGATTATTACCGTTAACTATAAAGGTATCCCCGTCAGCAAGCACAGCTACTGCCAGCCCTTCTGCCAGGGAGTGAGGAAGGATGACGTGCTGTCACAGTACTGCCAGAAATGTGATGCCCGGGGCGGCCTTGAAGCCGTAAGGCTCAATGCCCCTTATATCTATCAATGCCATTTCAACATTATCGACATTGCCATCCCGATCATCATAGATAATCAATACATAGGGGCAGTCATGGCCGGACAGATCAGGCTCCGTGATTCCGGCCACCAGCTGGAGCAGCTGGTCTCACGGCCGCCGAGTGCCGATACGGAAGACAAGTTCAAGGCGCTTGAAGCGGAGTATGCGTCTCTGCCTACCTTATCCTATGAAGAAGTATCGACCACTGCAGACATGTTATTCCACCTGTGCAATTATGTGGTAGGTGAAGCCATAGCGAAGAATACGACGATCCAAATGTACAAAAAAACGCTGCTCAGGGAACCGGCCTCACCCGCCATCGACTTTGCTCCTGCCTCCAATCAGGTCTACGGCCATCTTCAGGCGATGCAAAGCGAGCTGTCCCATACGCTGGTGGAACATTCGATTAAGGAGCTTAGTGTGATGCAGTTCCGGTCATCCAATCCGCTGCTGCAGCCTGCCTTTGATTATTTCTATCAGCATAAGCATAAGAATATTACCCTGAATGACATGGCCAAACAATGCCATATCAGCCCGAGCTATTTCAGCCGGATCTTCACCAAAGAGACCGGGGAGAACTTCTCCACCTTCGCTCCGCGGCTAAAGGTCGAGTGGGCCAAGCAGCTCCTGGAGACAACCGATCAGCCCGTCAATCAGATCAGCGACACGTTAGGCTTCTGTGATGCCGGCTATTTCATTAAGACATTCAAAAAGTTTGAACACCTCACCCCTTCCGTATACCGGACTATGTACCGTAATAAACAATAGGACTGACAGCACAGTGTTGAAATGGAGGAGCAATATGGAAGTTGCCAAGCGTCTTCATCCGGCGAGATGGTTCGGGAGGTTGTTGATACGCAAAAAGATTATGTATGTCTATATTCCACTGATTATTTTACCCTTATTCCTTCTGGGCTTCGTCTCGTACCGCGTATATACCGATGCTATCGTTAAGAAAACCGTCAACAGTGTGTCTGATAATTCCACTTTGATTATTACGCTGATGAACAGCATGCTGACGAATACGGAGAGTGCTGCTAATATATTAACCTTGAACCTGAATAAAGTTATCGCCGAGAAAACGCCCGGGCAGGGCGGGCAAGTCACCGATCTGCAGCTCTATACGCAAATTACCAACCAGTTAAGCTATGCGCTGCTGATTTTTCCCGATGTGGATTCGGCAGCTTTCATCAGCCGGAGCGGTGAAGTTTATGGTTCGACCATTGAGCTGGAAAAGAATGCTGGGCTGGTTCCAGAAAGCAGCATGCTCAGCAAACTGGAGAACTCCCGTAACTCCAACATCTGGTTCTCTATGGAGCGCCGCAGTTATCTGGTCACCAATGCCGAAGAACCCGTGCTCTCCCTCGGCAAGCGAATTGTCAACATCAATACCGGCGAGACGCTGGGTTATGTGATTCTGAATGTACTCGAGGATGCCTTATCCGGCATCTACCGTAATATCGGCTCGATCCAGGATGAATCCTTCCTCATTGCAGATCCGGATGGACTGGTGGTTTCCGCGCTAGAGGAGGACGAGGTCCTGCGGCCTCTCCCTCAAGGTCCTTTAAGAGACTGGGTGCTGGGACCTGCCGGACAGCATCTAATCCAGCCCTCTCCCACAGGAAAAATGCTGCTGGTCAGCGGTGAGATTTCCAGACTAGGCTGGAAACTGATCACCATGGTCCCCTATAACCGGTTGAACGAGGATACCAAAACAATTACCCGTTTGATCGTGCTCATCGGTTTTGTCTGCCTGCTGTTTGCGATTCTCGGTGCCGGCATGTTATCCAATCTGATTGCCAAGCCGATTATCAATCTGTCGCGCCATATGAAGCATGTGAATGAGGGCAATCTGGACCAGCACCTGCAGGTCAACTCCAGCGATGAAATCGGGATTCTCGCCTCCGGCTTTAATATGATGATGAACCGGGTGGAAGAACTGCTGAGTAACATCGGCAAAGAGCAGCGGGAAAAGCGGGAATATGAGCTGGCCTTGATTCAGGCCCAGATCAAGCCCCATTTTTTGTACAATACGCTTGATGTAATATATACGCTCTCGGATATGGGCAGGCCCAGGGATGTACAGCGGACCACGAAGGCGCTCGCCGATTTCTACCGCGTTGTCCTAAGCAACGGCCGGGACCAGATTACACTACAGGAAGAGCTGAACAGCGTGCGCGATTATTTATCTATTCAACAGATCCGGTATTCCGATGTATTCAACTTCAAGATCGAGATTGAACCGGACACGCTTTCTTGTATCATTCCTAAGCTCACCCTTCAGCCTCTTGTGGAAAATGCAATCTACCACGGTCTTAAGACGAAAGGCTCCTTCGGTGAACTGAAGATCACAGGATATCTGGAAGAAGATAAGGTGATCCTGAAAATCACAGATGATGGTGTCGGGATGTCCGAAGAACGGCTCCTCCTGCTGGAGACCGCCATGAAGGGGCAGGAGAAGCCGGTGGGGTATGGAGTAAGCAGTGTTCACGAACGTATCCGGCTGTATTTTGGGCCTGAATACGGATTACATATTACAAGTAAGCCCGGCCAAGGGACAGAGATCGCCGTTGATCTACCCTATCGGGCCGGTTAGGAGAATATCGTATGCAGACAGTGATGATTGTGGATGATGAGGTTATTTTTCGGGATTACCTGCGCGGTGTATTGGATTGGGACACACTGGGCTTTGAAATTACTGTCGAAGCCAAAAACGGTGTGGAAGCGCTGGAGCTTTGCGCCCATAACCCGGTAGATATTGCCCTGATCGACATTACCATGCCGTTCATGGATGGTCTGGAGCTGACCCGGCGGCTGAAAGAGCAATATCCCGAAATTAGCATCGTACTGATTACAGGCCATAATGAATTTGAATATGCGCGGACGGCCCTCAAGCTGGGCGTAGAGGATTACATCCTGAAGCCGTTTTCCAAGGACGAGCTGATGCTCACCCTCCTCAAGCTGCAGCAGGAGCACCGGAAGGTGCAGCTCGACAATTTCACCTATAAAGAAAATCAGCAGCTGGTGAAGGAAAGCTTCCTGAACCGGCTGATCAGCAGCGACCTCCTGCTTACCGATGAAGAGATCCTGACGCGCCTCGGGCAGTTTAAGATTCATATTCAGAATCCGGTATTCGTTGTCGTCTGTATCGAAATTGATCATATGGACCGCAAATGGCAGAAAATAAGCGAGCGCATGCTGATGAAATATGCCGTTACAAACATCCTGAACGAAGCCCTGGATGAAAGCTGGAAGCATCATATGTTCAACGGGCCGGAAGGGCGGATTATCGGGCTGGTGGAACATGCGGATGATCAGGCCAATATGACCCCTTCCTTGGACGGCTACCGGAAACTTGGCGCATTAATCAAGAAATATCTGAATTTCACGATTACCATAGGAATTGGCCGCAGTAAGGAAGGCTTCAAGAATATTCATGAATCCTACCATGAAGCGCTAGTGGCCCTCCAGAATAAGTTTGTCCTCGGCCATGACAGGGTGATCACTTACGAAGCTGTTGCCGGAGAAGTGGGCAAGCAGGTCTTTTATCCGGCAGAGGTCAACGATGAGCTGCTGATTGAACTCCGGATGCGGAATAGCGAGCAGGTGCAGCGGATTCTGGACAGTGTATTTGACTCTATAGTCGAAAGACGGCTGTCGATGGATTATGTGTATGTCATTTGCATCGGGCTGATCAGCGTCAATCTCGCGTATATCACAGAGTCGGGTCATCCGATTGAAGAATGCTTTGGCGAGAACTTTTTCCCGTACAATGAAATCCGCAAATTTGATTCGCTGGAAGGCACCTTCGAATGGATCAAGGAATTATTCCATAAAGCCATACGCTATACGGGCCAATACAAAAATACCAGAGCCGCGAAAATTGCCCAGTCGGCCAAAGCCTATATCGAACAGTGTTATCCCGATCCCGAGCTCCAGCTGGAGCAGGTTGCCCAGCATGTGTTCATCAATGCCAGCTACCTGCGGGCCGTGTTCAAGAAGGAATTCGGCATGACCCTAAGCGACTACATCACACAGTACCGGATGAAAAAAGCCAAGGAGCTGCTGGGACGGGGCGGCCAGCGCCTAGCGGACATCGCCGAAAGTGTAGGCTATAACGATGCAAGCTACTTCAGCAAAAGCTTCAAGAAATTCTACGGATATTCCCCAAGCGGGTACGAAAAGAATAGAACTTAGCTATTTCTTCTGCGCGGATATTACCAGAAGCACGCAGTTTTTGCCTTATCAATAGGGCCTGCTCTTACTATACTTAATTCAGAAACAACATTGAGAGGGGTCACTCAAATGAAGAAAATAGCAACAGCACTGGCAAGCTTAAGCCTGGTGTTTGTAAGCGCTTGTGGATCTGCAGGCAACAATGCCGACTCCGCAGATAATGGAGCTAAGGCAGCCAATAACGGATCTGCAGCTGTAGCGGAAGAAGCAACAGCAGCACCGGAAAAAGCAGTGAAGCTGCGGATTTACGCTCAATATTCCGATGATGACACGAAGCTTCCTTACGATTATGCTGTCGCTGAACTCAAGAAAGAAATGCCGAATGTCGAGCTGGAGCTGGAAGTGCAGGCCCAGGATGACGGGCAAAAGCTCAAAACCTATGCCGCAACCGGCAATCTGCCGGATATTTACCAGGCGGGCACGGACATTATCAATACCTTCAAGAAATCCGGCAACATCCTGGAGCTGGACCAATATGCCGATCTATATGATTTCAAAAGCAAGATGTACCCGAGTACAATGAATACGCTAATCAGCGAAGACGGTCATATTTATGCCTATCCGTATGCAGGCAACGAATTCATGCTCCTCTATTACAACAAAGAGCTGTTTGAGCAGAACAACGTTAAGGTTCCTACCACCTATGATGAGCTGATGACAGCCGTACAGACCTTTACCAAAGCAGGTATTACTCCGCTGGCGCTGTTCGCCAAGGAAAAGTGGCCGACCGTTGCCCTCTATGATGTATTCGCTACACGCGTGGAGCCACAAGGCATTCTGAAGCTGCAGAGCGGCGCAGCCTCTCCAAGCGACCCCGCCTACAAGCAGGCGGCCGAGCAAATCTATAACCTGGTTCAAGCAGGCCTGCTGCCTGACGGCGCAACCAACCTGAACTTTGACCAGGCGGCGTCCCTGTTCTATGAGGGCAAAGCAGCTATGTTCCTGAACGGGCAATGGGAAATCGCCACTTCCACGGAAAAGCTGGGCGACAAGGTAGACTGGATGTACTTCCCGGGCGTGGATGCAGCTTCCTATGAAGCGAATAAATATGCCTTTGTCGGCGGTGGCAATCCGGGGGGCTATGCCGTAAATCCGGATACGAAAGACCCTGAACTGGCAGCTAAAGTCGCTGCATTTATCTCCCTGAAATATGCTGAATACAAATATACCGAACGCGGCAATCCGCTTGTGGCGACGAAGGTTGATAAGCCGATTGTAAAAGAATATCCGGCCATGATGAAGAAGCTCTCCGATGATATCCCTAAGATCACCAGCACCACGGCCTTCGACTGGGGTCTCTCTGATGCTAAATTCAAAGCCGCAATTGAAGATGCAACGCAAGTCCTGATGACCGGCGGATACAGTGTTGAGCAATTTATTAAAGATGTATCAAAAGCAGTACCAGCCGCCAAATAAGCTGCTGCACACGAATAGAACCCGCCTTGACTGATTCCCGGGTGGGTTCTATCTTTTTGCTCTAATTCTTATCCACACTGCAGCTAACAGCAAGGGACGTGATAATAATGAAGAAATTTTTAGGAAACAAGACGGCGATTGCACTATTCACGCTGCCTGCTCTCCTTGTGTATACAATCATGGTATTTTACCCGATTATGCAGACCTTCTTCCGCAGTTTATATGAATGGGACGGTCTTACGGCGGGAACCTTCATTGGTCTGGATAACTATAAGAACCTGTTTACGGATAGCGTGTTCTTTACCTCTGTCTACAATGGGCTGATTTTTGCGGGCATCATCACGGTTACTCAAATCGGTATTGCCTCTATTCTGGCCTTTGCCATAGCCGATGGGGCCGTTAGAGGCCGCCGGCTGCTGCGAATCAGTTATTTCATCCCGGTGGTGCTGTCGGTTACCGTGGTCTGCCAATTGTGGCTGTCCATTTACAACGGGCAATACGGCCTGATGAATAAGCTTTTTGAGATGCTCGGCATGTCCTACCGTCAAGACTGGCTGTCGGGCAGCAAGTCGGCCATCATCGCTGTCGCCTTCGTTAATGCCTGGCAGTACATGGGCTACCACTTCGCCCTGCTCCTGGCGGGAGTAAGATCAGTGCCGGAGCAATATATGGAGGCTGCCCGTATTGACGGTGCGACCAAGCTGCAGGCGATCCGCAAAATCATGATTCCCATGATGGCCGAAACGTATAAATTCTGTCTGGTCTTCGCCGTTACAGGGGGCCTTAACGCTTTTGCCAATATGTATATTATGACCGGTGGTGGACCAGGGACTTCAACCTATACACTTACCTACCTGATGTATCGTTCCGCTTTCCGTGTAGGAGAGTTCGGTTATGGAAGTGCGGCGGCGGCTATGCTGGTCATCGAATGCCTCCTTGCCACCCTGATTATTAACCGTCTGGTTGCCAGAGAACGAATTACTTATTAAAGGAAGTGTACAAATATGGCCCAGCTACTCAAAAAGGTGCGACAATACAACCTGCCCGTTACAGGCTTTATGTGGCTGTATGCACTGTTATCGGTTTACCCCTTGGTCTGGATGATTTTTTACTCGCTCAAAAATAACGACGAGATCTTCGTAACCAATCCCTTCGGGTTCCCAACTCATTTAAGATTCGAAAACTATACGCAGGCCTGGTCCAACTATAATGTGCCGGTGTACTTCATGAACAGCGTGCTTGTCGCCGCAGCAACCGTTAGCGGAGCAATCATCCTGTCGGTTATGTTCTCTTATGCGACGGCAAGGCTGCAGTGGCGCCTGCGGGGAATTGCACACACCTACATCCTGATAGGCATGTTCATCCCGATACAGGTGATTATGATTCCGCTGGCTATTCTCGTCAGAGATTTCCATCTGGCCAATACGTATGGCGCACTCATTGTGCCTTATATCGCCTTTAACCTGTCATTCACCTCAATTGTGTTCTATGGTTTCTTCCGTAGTATTCCCGGCGAGCTGGAGGAATCGGCATGTATCGACGGAGCCTCCATCTACCGTACGTTCTTCAGCATCATGCTGCCGATTATTAAACCGGCGCTTGCCACGATGGTTATCTTCATCTTCCTGAACTCCTGGAATGAGTTCACGATGGCCGTCATCCTAATTACCAAAGAAAGCCTGAAGACCTTGCCGCTTGGCCTGCTGTTCTTCCAAGGCCAATTCACAACCGACTGGGGCGCCATGGGGGCGGCAATGACCATTGCCAGCCTGCCTACCGTCCTGATCTACATGATCTTCAGCGAGCAGGTCGAAAATGCGCTTACGGTCGGGTCGGCGGTAAAAGGGTAACAATGTCCCAGTTAATGTGAACCCAAACTTTTCAGCCCTTTCGCTTCCCTGTAGGAAGTCGGAAGGGCATTATTTGTATACTGGGGTATTTACCCACTCACCTTACACCGAGCGTTCCATAAAAACAGGCCCCCTTTTTATAGAGGACCTGCTTATCATTCATCCGTGCCGTAAGATTAATATTTCACGGTTATCATCTCAGACTGGCCATTACCCTTAGACGCAAGTAATGTCACGCTTCGCAAAGTATCGTTAACTTTGAGCAGAATCAAAGGCGACGCCCCTTGCTCACCGCTTGCCAGCACAGTCTGAGTCCCCTTTGTGTCATAAAGACTCCAGCTGTTATTATTCAGATCCTGCACAAATAGTGTGTTTCCGAGCAGCTCAGTTGTCCATCCGTACACATCCTGATCCGAGACAAATTTAGCAGTTAAAGATTGTATCAGCTTCCCGGTAGCCAGCTGGTAGCGGTAAAATGTCGGTTGTGGAGCCTCCGGGCTGATTATAGAGGCACCCATTCGTTCTTCATGTGATGTACCCACGAGCAGATCTTTCCCGGAAATCTGGTATTGAATGTTGTGTCCGCCCAGCCTCTGTTTACTGTCAAAAGGTATTGAATACTCCTGCTTGGTATACAAGTTAATTACACGCAGTAAATATGTGGTTGTTCCAATCCCCGAAGCATTATATTCGGCAACAACGTAAGGGTAGCCCGGATATTTAATGTCGGCAAGTTGAATGTTCTCGTAAGCATCACTAGGACTCATTTTAAGATTATATTTCACTGCGCTGGTCTTCCAGGGGCTCTGGAATAGCTGGAACTGTTCACTCGACACAATAGCAATTCGTTCCGGAACGTTTCCACTTGGTGCTGACCATCTTATATAAAAGGATTCGTTGTCGTTGTTAGTTGGAAGCTTAAGAGCGTAATGATAGTTGTCGCTGCTTAATTCCATTCCGTTATAGCCGAAGACGATTTTTTTAATCGCCTTTTTTTCTTCGGTTATAAGAACAATTTTTTGTGAAACATTGACTACAGCAAGATCATACACCTTAAGCGTCCTACTCCATAACACGGTATGAAGCGAAGTGTCCAGAACTTGAACCGTACTGGACTCATCTGCGTTCCGATTCAACAACAATACTTGATTGTCCTTAAGCGGGGTAACCGATGGTGCATAGATTCCTCCGCTTGTAAAGGCTGTATCCGGCAATGCAATTGAGGTGAAAGCAGTGCTGGCAGCACCTGCCGGTATCGCCAGCGCGTTTAGCATGAACAACAAAACAAGGGTAAACAATGAGATTTTTTTCATGTTCTCCTGTCCTTTCGAGTGCAATAACCATCTCTGATGACAGAGATGGTTATTGTATCTTTGTTATTTGGTAAAAAGATAGCTCTCTACAAGGCTGTTAGTCACTACATTATTAGTCGTATAATCGATGTGTCCCCCATGAAGCCAAACGTCATTTGCAAGACCAGGTACTTGTGCGGGATAAAGGAAACCGGCACTATTGTTAGTTAAGAATCTCGTATTTCTCCACACTGCCGGTGTGGTAAACGAATAATGGAAATCAGAGGTCGTAGAGGTAGGGTTATTCATCGCAATTGCGGTAACGCGCTTAACCGATCTCCCCGTTGAACCAAGATTAGGAAATTTAACTACATAAATGTCACTGAAGTTGATCTGCTCTCTTATTGTCAGAGTACTATCTGTAGAATAATAGTAGACTTTGTATCCGCTAATGGTATCTCCGCCGTTATATTTCTTGGATCTGTACACATATGTAAGCTCAGTTCCATTAGGTTGCGGATAATTATTGTCGTCACCTGTTGTAACTTGATGTGAAACTTTAGCATGAAAAACCGGATACCAGCCAGCAGCTGTGGTTTGAGAATAAACTCCTTCAAATCCTACTTCTGCTACACCATCGACCCCGGTATACATATAGGCAGCCTCTCCATAGCTATAAGCGTTAGTTATATCATAAGATGGGAATGTGACGGAGTCTGCTACAAGTCCATTATAGATGGTTGAACTGCTTGCAGGGGTCTGAAGCCTATGAAATGCCCCTGTGTTATTACCACTACTGCTTCCTTGATTAACAAGGGCTGTTGCGAGTTTGATATTAGATTTTCTGCTGGCAACTTTATTATCGTTGAACACGACTTTTTTATTAAATTCTGCTTTTACATCCCCTTTCTTTGAACTCGTAGCTTCCTGTAAGTTACCGTTCTCATCGATAACAAGAGTGAAGACCTCAGCATTTTTTAGTTTTTCTATTTTTTGCTTGGTCTCATTTTTCAAATCCCCACTGGCCAGCATATTGTTGACAGTACTATTGAAATCACTATCATCCATCCTTGAGACCGTTG
The DNA here is from genome assembly GCF_031599675.1 of Paenibacillus pedocola. Lineage (NCBI taxonomy): Bacteria > Bacillati > Bacillota > Bacilli > Caryophanales > Paenibacillaceae > Paenibacillus > Paenibacillus pedocola. The sequence goes on from NZ_CP134223.1 coordinate 6,363,846, forward strand.
CTGACTGCCTTGATACACCTCCATCTAACATCAATTCCGTTTGGATAGCATCTTTAATATTACTATCGTATTCCACTGGTACTGATTGCGCATTTGCCGTGAAATTTGGAACCATTGCGAATAAGAGCGACATAGACAAAATAAATTTAGTTTTTGTTAATATATTTTCTCCTTTGGCTGAATGGAATATATCTGAATGCTGGCCAGCAGTCTATTTAAATAGAAAAGTCATTGATTGGTATTTATTGTATCCTTTTATATCTTAATCCTTATATAAAAATTATAAATGTGCAAAACAACATATTTACAAAAAAAGGATTATAATATAGTATATTTATGTAATTTTACCAGAATAATATAAGAGGAGTGTGCCAAATATAGAAGCTCCCACATGTTTTAGTAAAGACGATGTTAATCAAAATTTGGTCCGTTCATTCCGCACAGAAGTAACAAAGCTTAGTGTGCTTATCTCTGTTGTATTGATGATCCTTCTCGTCAACGATGCAGGTGTAATCATTGATTTAATCTACTCATTGGAAGCGATGCAGGAAGGTATAAATCTAGAGGGGCTCGGAATCGGATTGAACTTAGCTGATTACAACTTTGGACTAAATGCTTTGTCTCTTTCCATGAAGATGGAAATGATAGGAATCGTTAGGGGAGCTGAACATACGTTTCCTGCCTTCCAAGAATGGAACAGCATTGCCGTACCGCTTTTGACAGATGGAAAAACAACTGGCTATATCACTATGTTTTTTAATAGAAACCAGCCCTCTGAGTTCGCCATTCCGTTTCTATATCAGTTAGGAACTGCTGTCACTCGAGGGGCGGAAGATAGAAAATCAAATCGAGATTTAAATAATCTTAATAAACAGTTTGATCAATACAAGCTGTCTCCAAGAGAACGGGAGGTTGCGACAAGCTGGTATTTGGAAAAGAGTGCTCTTTATATCTCTAGTCTACTTGGAATTACAGAGGGTACAGTACGCAACACTCTAAACAATATTTATACTAAAATGAATGTTAGCGACAGGAAACAGTTCATTAATAAACTGATTTGCTCCATGAACTAAACAGGACATCCCCTGAGATAATATCTAAACAGACCAAAAACAGCATGGCTCAAGCGGGAGTTCATTCCCCATCGGAGCCATGCTGTTTGTTGATTTCATTGTCCTATAATTTTTTCCTCACCGCAGGATTCATGTACTAGATTTAGAAATAAGCCTGCTTTTGCGGTGCTTCTTCACGCAGGCCCAGCGACTGTGTAATGGACGCCAGCACCTCCTGAAGCATTTCGGGATTTGCCGCCAGGGACACGCCATAGGAAGGGATCATTTCTTTAATCTTCGGCTCCCACTCCTTCATATGCTGCGGGAAGCACTTCTCCAGCACCTCCAGCATGACATGAACAGCCGTAGACGCTCCCGGAGATGCGCCAAGCAGCGCTGCTACCGAGCCATCGGCGGCGCTGACCACCTCCGTGCCGAATTGAAGCGTCCCTTTGCCATCCGCGGTATCCTTGATTACCTGCACGCGCTGGCCGGCAACGACGATTTTCCAGTCTTCGCTTTTGGCGTTTGGAATAAACTCGCGTAATTCATTCATCCGCTGTTCATTCGACAACATCAGCTGCTGAATCAGATATTTGGTCAGAGCCATTTCCTTGGCACCTGCTGCCAGCATCGTGAACAGATTATTCGGTTTAACCGAATTAATCAGATCCAGATTGGACCCTGTTTTGAGGAACTTCGGCGAGAAGCCGGCAAACGGCCCGAACAGCAGCGCCTTCGTATTGCCGATATACCGGGTATCCAGATGCGGAACCGACATAGGCGGAGCACCGAGCTTGGCTTTACCGTATACTTTGGCATGATGCCGCGCGACAACCTCAGGATTCTGGCAGACCATGAATAATCCGCTCACCGGAAACCCTCCGATATGTTTGGACTCCGGGATGCCGGTTTTTTGCAATAAAGACAGGCTTCCGCCGCCGGCACCGATAAAGACGAATTTGGCCGCATGGTATTCAATCTGCCCGTTATCCAGATTCTGCACTTTAACCTTCCACAAGCCATCGCCAGTCCGTTTAATATCCTTAATCCCGTGCTTGTAGTGGACCTCAACCTTCCGGCTTTGCAGATGGTCGAATAGCAGCCGGGTCAACGCGCCAAAGTTAACATCGGTGCCCGCGTCGGTTTTGGTTGCGGCGACCGGCTGATTCGGGGTGCGTCCCTCCATCATCAGCGGAATCCATTCCTTCAGCTTCCGGGGGTCATCGGAGAACTCCATCCCTTGAAACAGCGGATTTTTTGATAGCGCTTTAAATCGCTTGTTCAAAAAACTAACCGCCTGCTCCCCCTCTACCCAGCTCATGTGCGGGATCGGCATAATGAAGTCCTGCGGACGGCGGATTAAATTGTGGTTCACCAGATAAGACCAGAACTGTCTGGAGAGCTGGAACTGTTCGTTGATTTTGACAGCTTTACTGATGTCTACCGACCCGTCGGGCTTCTCGGACGTATAGTTGAGCTCACACAGTGCGGCATGACCCGTACCTGCATTGTTCCATTCGTTAGAGCTTTCTTCTCCCGCGCCTGCAAGCTTCTCAAACACTTTAATTTCCCAGTCCGGGGCCAGCTCTTTCAGCAAAGCTCCCAAAGTCGCACTCATGACTCCTGCACCAATTAAGATAATGTCTGTTTTTTTCTGTACGCTGCTCATAAAAAACCTTCCTTATCTCTTGTATATTTGCAATAAAGAAGCCGGGCCGCTCAGGGGCTAAAAGAAGCAAGGCTCCACTCAGGGATACTATGAAAAGGTTATCGGCTATTATCAGATAATTATATACAATTTGAAGCAAATAAAAAATCAAAAGTTCAGCGCCGCTGCCTCCAGCTGTCTAATCACTTCGGTGCGCGCCTGCTCCGTGAAATCCAGTCCGCCGCCCGTTTGAACGATCCGCCCTTCTCCGATCCGTCTGTCCAGCCAATCGCTGACAAAGCCCGGAGCGTATCCGCCCTGCCCGAACTCGCCGCCGAAGGCAATCATCGAAGGGTACACCTCAAGATATGCCTCACGGCTTGGCTGCGGATAGGCATTCGTATACAGCCAGAACTGCACATCATACATGAGCAGCGACAATTCATCTGCGTGAAAAGAGAAGTACCCCTTCTCTTCAACAATACGCGTGCACACCGCCCGGATTCTGGACTCTAGCTGCTCTGCTTCTGTTACCCGGCTGCACAGCTCCGTCAGCAGAGGCGAGAACCGGCCCTCTGTTACCTTGCGCAGATCCTCTTCCTTATCTTCCTCTAAGGTATCGAATACCTCCTCATTCACCAGCCCGCGGATAAAGGACTCGAAATCGGGCGCCAGATACGTAATTTCGTAGTTATCCTCCTGATCCACATGAATAACCTCGGGCTCCCCGTCCTTCCCGCAGTAGCGGTAATCCAGCATGATCACATCATGTCCGGCTGACGGACAATCGCAGATCACCACGCCAATGTCAGGATAACCCCATTCTTCAATCATGAACGGACTGCCCAGCTCTCCGCAGAGGGAGTATTGTTTGTCCCTGCCGATGCCCATAATCCCCGTGATAGCGACGTGATCCTCCGCCCAGGAGGTCGCTTCTTCTGTAGGAAAGCATGTATTATACGGAACACCGCCGTTGTGCTGCTTCATCAGCGCAATGTAGGAAGCCGGCAGCTTGTAGCCGAGTTCCTCCTCAACTGAGGCGATCAGCTGATCACCAGGCGGCTCCAAGACATATTCCTTCAGGGCATAGTCACTGTCATCCCAGAAGGCAGACAAGTCCATCCCTTCAAAAGGCACCGCCCGCTCCGTTTGCTCAGAATCTCTCTGCTGTCTGCTGAGCTCCCGTCTCATGGATGTCAGCTTTGCTTTAGCCGCCTTTTGCCAGCTCCACTCGAGCAGTCTTGCCGAATCGCCGTCATCCGGATCAAGGGCCACCGCGTGGCCGAACGCCTGCGAAGCTTCCTCATATCTCTTGAGATAATAATAAGAATATCCTATGCGGAAATGCCACAGCGGGTCATTCTGCCCTTCCCCGGCTACCTGCTGAAACTGCTCCAGCCCTTCCTCATAACGTTCCAGATTGTTATACGCTCTGCCCAGGCTGCTGATGATCCCGTAATCCCGTTCACCCGGAGGAATCTCCAGCAGAGTGTCAACAATACGCTGATGCTCGCCGTCCTCATGCCATTTTGCCAGCTGTGCGGTCAGGATAGTATCCATAGTCTGTGACCTGCCTCCCCAGTCGAAATATGATGCTATTATTCTACCAGACTGGAGACAGCAAATGGAAATCAGCAGAACCTTCACGCTAAAGGAAATAAGGTTCTTTTGTCGAATACCTATGCACTAACCGGCTATTTGTACAATTTTTGCCAATAACACCACGGGAGGAATGAATCATATGGCTTTTACGATTAACAATCTTAAAGATAACCATAATGTTGTGATTAAGGAGCAGCTCGGCGGATTTACTGTGATCGAATACAAAGAGGATTTGAGCAGTACCACGATGCTGGAAGCACAATCCAACTACTTCATGAGCAAGATCAATATGCGCAATAAGCAGCTGATGATCGAACTGAATAACAGTGAGGTTATGCTGAGCGCGGGTGCTATGCAGTATATGGTGGGGAATATTGAAATGACCTCAGGTGTGAAGGGTGTCGGCGGTCTGATGCGCAATATTGTATCCAGTGCAGTCTCCGGATCCAGTGCGATCAAGCCGCTTTATAAGGGGACGGGTACGATTCTTTTGGAAACCACCTACAAGTACCTGTGGTTAATTGACGTCGACAACGACCATATTGTCATAGACGATGGCATGTTCCTGGCTTGCGAGACCACGCTTGAGATCGCTGTAGCTGCGCGTAAGAACCTGTCCTCTGCCGCGCTCGGCGGAGAAGGCCTGTTCAATCTAAGTGCCCGCGGCAAAGGCATCCTGGCCCTGGAAGCTCCGATCCCCACTGAAGAAGCTGTTGTGGTTGAACTGCGGAACGATGTGCTGAAGGTGGATGGTAATTTTGCGCTCATGTGGTCCAATTCACTGGACTTCACCGTCGAGAAATCCGGAAAAACCAAACTGGGCTCCGCCGCATCCGGCGAAGGACTGGTCAATGTGTACCGCGGAACCGGCATGGTATGGCTGGCACCGCTGATGCAATACAAGAACAGCCCGTTCACACCTGCCGCTGCACGGCCTTAAGGGCCCGGCAAACAAGGCTTATCATAGTAGACATCTGCAATAAGTTAAGCCGCCAAGCGCGTGCCGGTACTCCACCGGTGCGCGCTGTTTGTGCTGTCACTCTTGTCTCTTGACTTAAGTCAATGAAGCGCCATTACCCGCTGAGTACAATAGAATTATCTACTCAAATAGGGGGTCATATTGATGTCTGCTGCAGTGGCACGAACCGGTGGTATTTCAATTATTCTGATGGCGGTGGCCGCCGCAATTTCGTACGGAACAATTCATGGAAGTCTTATTATTGAGGGGGATGCTGCCGCTACCATCAGCCACCTGACAGCTTCTCCTCTGCTGTTCAGAGTTGAAATTCTCGGCTGGGTGCTGATTATAGCCTGTGACATCATAGCCGCCTGGGCATTGTATACGGTTCTGAAGCCGGTGGATAAGGGACTGTCCCTGCTGGGCGCATGGCTGCGTCTATCCTATACAGCGGTACTCGCCGTTGCCGTCTCCTGTCTGGTTGTCGTCTCACTGCTTACAGGCAGCAGGGGGCAAGAGCTATCCGGCTTCACATCCGGTGAGCTGCAGGCGGAAGTGATGCTTTTTCTCGGGGCTTTTGAAGCGGTATGGTCAATCGGTCTGATTCTGTTTGGGGGCCATCTGCTGATTGTGGGGCTGCTGGCGTTACGGTCGCGGAACATTCCGAAGCTGCTTACCATTCTGTTGCTGCTGGCCGCAGCCGGTTATGCCGTTGTGCATCTGAGCCGCACCCTTGCTCCGGGGGGTGAGGATGTTATTCAAGTGGTGGAATGGATATTCATGCTGCCGATGACTGCGGGAGAGCTGGGCCTTGGCCTATGGCTGCTCTTCAGAATTCCAGCTCCGCGAATTCCCGGTAAATCCGCTTCTTGATCCGGCTCAGCGACTCCGGCGTCATTCCAAGATAGCTCGCCAATTGATGCTGGGGAACACGGCTGATGAGTCCCGGTCTTTGGTGAAGCAGAGCCTTCAGACGTTCTTCGGGCGTAGAAGCAATAAAAGCGGCAAACTCCTCCTGTACCTGCCCGAAGCTCTCTTCAATCATCCGGCGGGTCATCATCTCCAGCTGTGTGTGTTTGGCATACATCTCCCTCTCCGTATCCAGCGGGCCGACGACGAGTACTGAGTCCTCCAGACAGGTCAGCGTGTAATCCGACGATTTATCCGGCTTATGCGCATTAAAGATGGAGATCGCCTGCTCCTCGGTATAGAAGTTGGAAGTCACTTCCCGGCCTGAAACGTCAACGGCATGCTGCCGCACGCATCCCTTAAGGACAAAATAACATTTTCCCGGGACCTCTCCCTGTCTCAGCAGAACCGTTCCTTTACCGTAGGTTTCCACCAGGATTTCATCCAATATGGCGTGCTGCTCTGCCTCACTCAAAGAGGTCAGCCGGGTCATATATTGTTGCAATAGCTGCTTCATCCTCAGACCTTCCCTCCGGCTACAAAATGAACTGTGATATGCTCCATTGTAGCAGGATTTAGCAGGTCCAAATCACACATTTATGCCCTTTCGAGAATTAATTCCTTTTTTAAGCGGCCCAGCTGCAAAAGATGATGCCGGTAGTGCATCTCAACTAGCAGGAACCATTCCTCCGCACTCAGCCCGCCGAACCGCGGATGAGGCACCGTATTTTGCCGGGACGCTTCCGCGAGCACAGGTTCAATGTCCTTCATCCTCCGGATGACCGTGTGCAATCCTTGAATCAGCTGCTCTTTGCTCTCCGGCTGCTCCGGCGTATATTGCGGGGAAGGCGGAACCTGAACCCGGATAGGCGGAAAACTGCCTTGGGCAAAAATAGCCGCACCGGCCTCGGTTTTTTCCGCTGAAGCTCCCTGTAGTTCTTGAGCCGGCTCCAGGCATTGATCCACATTGCGAAGCTGCATATACAGCGCCGAATTAATGAGATGCTGAAACATCTGTCCGATAGACCACCCGTTGTCACTTGGCGTTTGCTTTAGTTGATCCAGACTGAATTTATCCAGCTCCTGCAGATAATATGCTGTTGTTTCTTCAAATCGTTGTAAGGCTTCCTTTGTTGTAACCATCGTTTTCAGCTCCCTTTGTCATCTTTCTTCCCAAGTATACAAAAGCGCTACTGACAACATTATGTCAGTAGCGTTTTAACATATTCTCCAATTCATTTCTCATCCGCTGCCGGAAGGATTCCGGCTCCAGTACAACTACTCCGCCTCCCCAGCTGAGCACGTATTGCAGCAATTCCTCCGGCTGCCGGACCCGAAAGGTCATCAGCAGCCCTTCCGGATGATCTTCTATGGTTTCTAAATAATAGTTATTCGATTCCTTCACCTTATCCGCCATGTCAGGCTGAACCAGAATGCGGACAAGAATATTGCGTTCATCCGGAGGCTTGTATGCCTCTAAATTGAAATCCGCCGGCAGCTTAAAGCCTGCTTCCAGTTCCATCAGCTCCGTCATCCGGGACAACCGGAAATGACGGATGTCCTGGCGCAGCTCACACCATCCCGTCAGTACCCATGCCCCCTGGTGAAGCACAAGTCCATAGGGAGCCACTGTACGCATACTTCGCCGGTTCCCGTCCGCTTCAGCGACTCTTTTGGCATAGCGGAAGCTTACTTTCCGCTCCTCTACAATCGCCCGGCGAATCGTCTCTAAGTAGGCCCTCTCTAGGAGCCGCCCCGCATCTTCAGCGGTTGCAAGCAGCCGGAAGCTTTTGCGTATCCGGGCGGCCTCACTGCTGACCGGTTCCGGCAGGATGGCTTCAATCTTCCTCCTGGAAGTCCGGGATTTGCTCCCGTAATGGGGATCAAACCACTGCTCAATGAAATCCGTCCCGATAAGCAGGGTCACGGCTTCTTCCACCGTGAAACTGACCGGCGGCAGGAAGTACCCGTCCATTAAGGTGTATCCCTGGCCGGGCGCCCCTACCACGGATACGCCGGCTTCACTCAGTGCCTGAATGTCCCTGTAGATGGTTCTTACGCTGGTTTCAAATATAGCGGCTAAATCCTCCGCCCGTAACATTTTACCCCGCTGCAGTTCAAGCACTATGGCTAGCATACGGTCCGTTTTGTTCATTTGGCAGCCTCCTTCCCGGGAGTTTGGTTTGATTTCATTCTGCTATCCAATAAGTATTGAGAAAGGCAGTCCTGAACCCGGCCCGTTCCATATTCGCGTGGCTGGCCGAACCGAACTCCACATCTGTATAAACCGTTTTGTTTTGACGGGATTGAGGTACAGTAGGGGGATTTCCTCCAACTAAACTCATGTGGACGGGAGGGAGACAGACCCTAGTAGGAATTTCTCCCACTACTATCTCCCAGATGGCTAAAAATCAGCCCGATTTCTGGCGAAAATGAAACCCACTCAACACACCTGAACTTATTATAATGATTTCTGCGCTTCCATTTCCACATTTAAACCTTGAAGCTGCCTGCAAGCGGGCTACCTTCCTTGGCCCTAAGTCTACGTGTTCAAAAAAGAGCAGCGATTCTCCGGTAAACGAAAGAATCGCTGCTCTGCTGTCTTATCTCTTTATGGAATCCCTGTTACAGTTACAATTCTTCAATTAACGCCTTGATTGAGCTATCGGTCTCCAAAGCGCGGATAATGAGCGACACGGCTTCGGCGCGCGTGGCATTGCTTCGCGGGGCGAAGGACGAAGCCGCTACCCCTTGAATCAGATTAGACGAGGCTGCCTGCTTAATGACTGCGGCTGCCCAGTAATCGCTGCTCACATCCGTGAAGCTTACCGGTGTGCCCGTCTGAAGAAGCGAATCGTGGAATTCGCAGTCACGAACAACGTGACTGTGATCTTGGCCTATTACCCGCCGTACCACAATTGAACGTGTGTGGGGGAGACTGGAACAACACTGGAATGGCGCTCTTCTGGAAACGGAGACAACGGTCTATCGCTACGCCAAGACCATGACGTGGAAAGGACAGCACCCGCTCGTTGTGGCTCCCGATTTCCCCCTCATATCTGAAAAATAAATGAACCCCTCACGGGACAAATGCTTATACACACTTTTACGTGGGTTCATATCTATGGAGGGTAAGAATGGGGAAGGGGATGTGAGAAGTTGAAATACAAAGTTAAAGTTCGCAGCGGCAGTAATTTCCGCAGCTTGTGCCGAAAAGTGAAACGGTGCCCGAGAAAAAGGATGGCTCCTCCAGACATCGGGTTACTGTTCGATGGTGCACTTTCCGCAGAAGTCACCGGAGGGCTCAACCAGGCTCTGGACAGCGGCATTCAGCAGCTTGTGCAAAGTGATGCCGTTACTGCCGCACAAATTGAAGCAAATATAGAGACGGTTGACGACCTTGATATCGATGCCACAGGAATTGGCCCGGAAGAAATGCAGTTGCTTACACAAGTGCCAGGGCTTTTGCTCGAAATGCCCCCGCCAGCGTTCACTACGATCATAATAGGTAATGGTACGGCTGCTCCTCCGCAGGTGGTTAGTCCTCAACAATTTAATTTTCTGGTTTTGAATGGGGATGACGATGATGACGCACCACCGCCTCCTCCTGCTCAGGCGGAAATTGTAACGCAACGGTTAATCATTGCTGAATTCCAAATCCCGCAATTCAAACTTGGTTTCATACCCTTGTCCAAACCTATAAAAATTCCTGCCCAAAGCAAAACGTTTACAATTCCTGCGATCAGCAAAACGCTTAGTATTCCTGGCGTCAGCGCGTCTGTTGGCAACCGATTCGGCAGAATAAGCCTGTCTATACCTGGTATTTCCAAGACATTTTCAATTGGCCCGTATAGAAAAAAGGTAACGATTGGACCGATTAATAAAACTATCCCCACGAATATTCCTATCCTGGAAATAGCTGAATCCACTCAAGTTCTTTATATTGATTTGAAATATCCGGCAATTTCCGGTACGAAAGATGTAAAAAAAATCGTAAATGAATGTTTTCAGAAGGCAAAAGATGCAGCAGTCCAGCAATTGTTGATTTATGTGGCTTTTGCAGCCTCCAGCGGTGGTGCGTCGCTCATTATTGCTTTCCAGCAAGCCTTTCAGGCATTCCAACAGACCTTTACGGACTGTCTTAAAGATAGTATAGAAAACTTAAGCATAGATATAGCAGGTCCCGGTCTGGCTACGAAGAATATGGGTCCATTCAAACCCTTTTATTTATTTTTTAAATAAATCAGCTTTCTTCAGGCCGCTTCAATAAATCTGCCGAAAATCGAATTTTAAGCCACTGACCTGAAAATTCAGACAGTGGCTTATTCTAGCTACTTAAGATTTGGCGTGATCAGCAAGTGTAATGTCACTTTCTGTTAGTTACAGAGCGGTATGGGGAAGGTACTATAATAGTTGATACAGCCAAAGGAGACCCTTATGCATGAAGTCTCAACCCTCTGACCCTATTAGAATCCCGCCACCCTAAACTTAACATAAGGATCCCTGTATGATATTCGCTGACATGACGTACCGTTTGCAAGTAGGAAGGAAGCCCGAAAAATACCGAGTAAAAAGAACGTTAACGAGCATGAATTCGACCTTAACCCAAGTCATAGCAGCTGCCTCCGGTTGGGTACCGGGAGCAGCTTATAGCCTAGCGTCTTTTTTCAGTGTCTAAAATGGGGTCAGTCCCATACGGAAGAATCGCTGCTCTGCTGTCTTATCGCTATATTGAATCCCTGTTACGATTACAACTCTTCAATTAACGCCTTGATGGAGCTGTCGGTCTCCAAAGCGCGGATAATGAGCGACACGGCTTCGGCGCGGGTAGCATTGCTTCGCGGCGCGAAGGACGAAGCCGCTACCCCCTGAATCAGATTAGATGAGGCAGCCTGCTTAATGGCTGCGGCAGCCCAGTAATCGCTGCTCACATCTGTGAAGCTTACCGGTGTACCTGTCTGAAGCACTCCAAGGTTCAGCATACGGCCGATGATCGTTACCATTTCGGCACGGGAGATCGTGGCCCCCGGTTTGAAGCTGCCGTCCGCGTAGCCGGTTATGATTCCCTTCTCCGCCAAAGCGCCGATATAACCGGCAGCCCAATTCGAGCCGGCATCCCGGAATTCAGCTCCAGCCGGATTAGCCTGCAGTCCGAAGGCACGGGCGATCATCGCTGTGAATTCAGCTCTGGTGACCGGAGCATTCGGACGGAAGGAGCCATCTGCGTACCCGTCGATAATCTGCAGCTTCACAGCTGCTGCAATCGTGCTGCCGCCCCAGTGGCCTATGGTGTCGCTGAATGTTTTGTTGATGTTCTTCGTTGCGGCAATGGCATCACTCACTGTTTTCCGGACCGTTTCCCGGCTGACTACACCCGCCTGGAAAGGATTCACTTGATCCACCGGTGCTTGTGTACCCGGTTGTTCCCCTGGTACTGCAGGATTGGCAGGGGCACTTGTTGTACCGCCTGTGGTCCCGCCCGGGGAGTTGTTTGAGCCTCCTGAATTCGGGTTGCCGCTGCTGGTCGTGTCGGTAATAATGAGCCCAACCTGATGGTTCTGATAGACAATCAGGGCGCTGCGCGTGCTAGGCAGACCGTCAATCTGGACGGAAGTGAACTCGCCGTTTCGCTGACTGCCGCCATGGGTAATAAGCGGGATCAGTCCGCCGGCAGGTACATAGTTGTTCGCAAAATGCACCTTCAGCTTCCCGTTCGTATTGACTGCCCCTTTAATGTCGAGTACATCACCCGCACCGGTAAGGTTGAGCTCGAGGGTGCCCTCCGCAGTCTGCGTGAAGTCTCCTCCGATCGTCATTTTGCCGTAGACGTTCTCCACTACCGAGCCGCGGGTGTTCAGCACACTACCGCTGCCGAAGGCCGTTGCCGAATCGCCTTCGAGGGTGCCGCCGCTTACCTGGGTACCGCCGGAATACGTATTGCTACCCGTCAGCTTCAAGGTGCCGGTGCCCTCCTTAGTCAGTTTACCTGTGCCGGATATATCGTTCCGCCAGCGGTCAGCTGCATAGAAGCCGCCTTTGCCGGCATCCATCGTTACTGTAACATCTGTATTGAAAGCGCTATATCCGTCAGCTGCGGCGAAGAGATTCAGCCTTCCCCAGCCTTCCGGATCATCCAGCAGCGGATAACCGGACTGAATTCCGGTAGTGGCCAGCACTGCCCGGCGCTGCTCAGCACTCAGATAAGGCAGCCGGGTTTCCAGTAGTACTTCTGCCCCCTTGGGAACAACCACAGGCTTGGCTGCGGAGTTGATCTGCGGGAAGCCGTAGGTCAGTCTCTGGGTGAACTGTGCCTTGTTCTTCTCATAATCGCTGAACCGGTCTTCCGCCGTCCCGGTCTCTGTCAACAGGGCTTCGTGAGCCTGATCATAGGCAGCCTTCTTCAGCTCAGCATTATCCGGATCAGCCAGGGTCGCCGCCGCGAGCGCTGTCGCCATGACGCGTCCGCCCATCACATCGAACGGAGAATGCATGCCCGCGATAATCCGGCTGTTCCCCATCTCTGAAGCCCGGGTCAGCAGCTCCTGGAACCGTTCGGGCACCGCGTAAGCAAGTGACAATGCGGCAAGATAGGAGGCGTTGGTATGACCGCTCGGGAAGCCGCCATCTGTAGCCGGTGTTGCGCTCATTGCCGGCACCAGAGTAGGCACGATGATCGAAGGGTCCTTCCAGCGAAACGGACGCATATAGTTGTAGAAATTTTTAGCCTGGGATGTTGATGCATAGTTGCCGCGGATCTTTCCGATCAGGTCAACCATTTTACCCAGTTCGGAATCTGAATTACCACCTTTATTAGCGCCGTTGCCGTCATTGTACTTCACCGTAGTCGCGTCAGCCGGGATGCTGGTAATTGTCGTGTACGTACCTGATTTGGCACGGTATACCTCGGACAGCGAACCAAGGCCGTCGGCAGCTCCATAAGTCTGGTTCCTGCGGTCATCGTAATACGCCATCTCTTCCTCTGCCTTGGTACGGGTGGCAGCAAGATCAGCTACATATTGAATGTTGGCATCCAGAATGCTGCTGTTCAGCTTGGTGCCGTTATCCCAGGATGTGCCGGGTGTCCAGAGCTCCAGGAATCCGGAGAGGATCCCGATGGCCGGGTTGGAGTAGACCGCCATATTAACCGGAGTGTTGTTCTTGTAGTTGTCTACGAAATGTCCCCATTTCGGAGCAGCCGGCAGTTCGATCGAAGAATCTGCTGAAGCCGCAGCCGCAGGATGTACCGTGACAGAATTAGTGAGGAGAACCAGACCCGCAGCAACAGATAGCAACCTTCTTTTAGACTGTGTGTTCAATTGTGTTAGCCCCTATCCTAATTAGTATTCGATTCGAATCGGTCTCAATGTAGCATCGCAGGCCCGGGTCTTCAATATGACAATTTCGCAATTCTATCAATTTGGGAACATTTCAGCCGGATTTAGCAATTTTATATTCCTTTAACATAAATCATGAATAGTTGCAGTAGGGACTAGTGTATAATCCGCCTGGGAGGAGAATACGCCTTGAAAAAATGGAGTTCAGCATTCACCAGCCTGGCTATATCGTACATTTCTATTGTTCTTGTCATTGTTCTCTTGCTCTGTTCTGTTTTTTATATTTATTTCTCAAGTCACTATAAGGAAGAATTGAGAAGCCGGAATCAGCTGATCCTTAAAAATACCGCCGGAACCATTGAAGCTTCCGTGCTGCAAAGAGTCCAGCAGATCTATCTGGAGGTCTCCCTGAAGCAGACGGCAACGCTGCGTCTGCTCGCCGGTGCTTCTTTTTCATCGAATCTCAGTAAAGTAAGCAGCCTTCAGGATATGCTCCAGGCGGAGGTGGCCAGCAACTCGGACATCATACAGGCGGTGCATCTGTATTCCCCAGGGCAGCAGGTTATGCTCTCCTCGCTCTATGGGCTGAAATACAACGCTGATCAGGGGACCGGTGCAGCGTTTTGGATGGACTGGATTAACGGAATGGGCAATAACCCCCTCAACAGCCTGTGGACTGAAGCACGCTGGGTGCCCGAAGATATCAGCTCCAGCGTACCGGGCGGCAGCGGCAGTCACCTGATCACCTATGCGCACAGTTATCCCTTTCAGTCCTCCGGCGCAGACAGTGATTTAATCATTGCAATAGACGTGAAAGAGAGCGCAATACGCGCCATAATGCAGAATATGATGCCCCCGCAATATCAGAGCACCTTTATTTCCGGCCCTTCCGGAAGCATGATGGCAGGTTCCGATCAGGCTCCGATGGCTCAGAGGGCCGGCTATGCTTCCAGCATTGCGAAGGCATGGACCTCTCCGGATGAAGCCGGGAGCTTTAGCGAGAACATTAACGATACCTCTTACGTGATTTCGTATCAGACGCTGCCATCGGCCGGCTGGAAAATATTCAGCGCCGCTCCGGCCAGCCTGTTCTATGAGAGATGGAGTGTTGTCCAGCAGCTCATCCTGGGAATTTGTCTGTTCGCCCTTGTACTGGGCATCGGCCTGTCGGGAATTCTGGCAAAAGCAAACTATAGCCCGATCAAACGGCTGCTCGGTACAATCAGGGACTTCACCGGCCCTGCGCCTGAGCAGGCCATGAACGAGTTCAAAGTCATCGACTCCGCCTTCATCCGTCTAAATGATAAAGTCAGCAGTCTGGAAGATACCCTGCAGGCCAGCACCCCGCATATCAAACAGAATCTGATCCTGAACCTTCTGCAGAACAGCACTGCCAGTGAACCTATGGCAATAGATCCGGAGTTCCTGGGGATCTCCCTGGAGCATACCCATTTCTGCTGTCTGCTCCTGAATACACGGGGGGCTTACACACACATGAGCTCCACTCATATTCAAACAGCAATGGCCCGGATAACCAGTCAACTGGAGGAAATCCGGTTTCCGGGAATCCGGATCATTGCCGAAGAGCTCCCGGACAAACGGATTATTGGAATTGTATGCGCACGTGAAGCATCCGGGGATCTTGTGGAGCAGATCTCGCAGCTTATGGTATCGGAGGGCAGGCAGCAGTTCCAGATGGAGGTGCAGCTCTCGCAGGGGCGCTGGGTAAGCGCAGTGGCTGATCTTCATATCAGCTATTCCGAGGCGCAGACGTTGATGAAATACGCCTATTTTCTACCCGAGACCGTTATTTTGAATGACCGGAGCCTCCTGGAGCGGGAGAGCAGTCTTGATGAAATTCCGCAGCCGGCCCTGCTGAAGTTCAAAGATAAGCTCCAGGCCCGCAAGCTTGACGAGATCGCTGCAGCTCTTGAGCAGTTGATTACTCCCATGCGCGAAGACCGCTTCCCTGCCGATTACTGCCACTTCATTCTGGCGAATACCGTGTTTGTCTACTCTGATTATTTGAAAAGCATCCGCTATAAGCATCCTGTTCACGGACACATGGATCTGTATAACGAATATATTGCCCTCTCCAATATCCTTCATTTCCGGGAGTGGCTCCTCCATTCGATTACGGCCTTCATCGCCGAGACCGAGAAGCGGAACAGCGACAGGGCACTGTCTACGATTGAAGCGGCCAAGCAATATATCGAGCGCCACCTGTCCGGGGATCTGTCTCTGGATGCTGTGTCCTCCAAGGTATTCATCAGCCCGAAGTATTTGAGTAAGCTTTTTAAGGAGGAGCTCGGCGTCACCTATACAGACTACATCACCGGCAGGCGTATGGAACAGGCCAAACGGCTTCTTGCAAATAACGATATGTCCATCGATCAAATTGCGGTTACGGTCGGCTATGGGACTACGGCTTATTTCATCAAGCGGTTTAAGGAGATGTATGGCTGTACGCCGGGGAATTACCTGCGTACCGTTAATGAGGTACAGCTGCTGCAAGCAGAGACTAGTTTTGGATAAGGATGGTATCTCATGATAAAAAACACATTCCGGCGTTATGCCGCCTTAACGGCCATGCCTTTGGTTCTGCTTGTCCTCAGTTTAAGCAGCGGCTGCACCCGACTGCAGGACTGGCGGTCGGCTGCACAGGAGCCTCCGGACGCTCCAGCTTCGGCCGCCCCCAGGTACACGATCTCCTGGACGATGCATCAGAACCTGCCGGTGCCCGAAGATGCGGAGATGGTGAGGTACGTGGAGGAGAAATTCAAGGTAAATCTGGACATCTGGAATCTGGCGAACAATAAATACGAGACGCTCCTTAATTTGAAGCTGGTCCAGGGTTCCGTCCCGGATCTGTTCCGGGTCAGACAGACTCAGGATCTGCTGAACTATCAGCAGCAGGGCCTGATCGCCGAAATCCCCAGAGAGATCCTGAACACGTATGCGCCTAATATCATGAGAGCTATCCGGAAATATGCGCCTGCTTACCAGGACTTTGGCGTGATCGACGGTAAGTATTACGGCATCCCTGTCGTCAATCCTACTAATATCTACCGGGTTCCTGTAGTCTACCGGCAGGATTGGCTGGACAAGCTTGGCCTACAGGTGCCACAGACGCTGTCTGATTTCGAGAAGATCATCTACGCCTTCGCGAATGAAGACCCCGACGGCAACAGCATCAAGGATACCTACGGCTTGTCTCTGGAAGGAATGAATGTGGTCTTCGGCGCATTCGGACAGATGGTCTTTACCGATCAGCTCTACTTCGGGAAGAAGGATGAGCAGCTGGTCATTGGCGCTTTGGAGCCGGAAATGAAGGAAGCTCTGCACTATCTCCGCAAATGGTACCGTGACGGGGTGATTGATCCGGAGTTTATCACCGGGGAGAACAAGGGCGGCTACAAGCATCTGTCCCATGCCTTTATCAATGGCCGGATCGGCATGACCTCTATGGGCAATTACTATCACTGGATTCAGGATGGTGATTACATGACCTGGAGCTATGATGGCCAGAAGAAGGCCCAAGAGGTCCCGGTGAAGGCCACTTTTAATGTGAAGGAATTAACTGCCAAGAATCCGCAGGCCCGGATTGTCTTCGGCCGGCCCTTTAGCGGACCGGAGGGCAAACGCGGCTCCAAAGCCTACGACATGCTGATGAGCTTCACGGCGGTCGGCGCGAATGCCGCTAGCGAGCCGGGCAAGCTTGCGGCCATCCTGCAGATTCTGGACTACGTCAGCGCGAATCCCGACCCGGATACAGATGCCGCGATGAAATACGGGGTTCAGGGGACGCATTGGGCCTGGGCAGGAAGCGCCAAGAAGGAGATCGTCCTGCTGCCTCCATATGAACAGACCTTCAGTTATCAGAATACGATCGGCACGAATATAGGCATGACAATGCCGGTCATGCCTGCGGACCGGAGAGAGCAGTGGGCTTCATCCCTGGGGCTGGATCAGGACGGAATCTACAACGCCCTGGGGGTTGCCACTCCCGCTCTGGTCAGGAACGGCCCTGAGCTTATTAAGCTTAGAAACCAGGCCTACATCGCTTTTATAACAGGGGAACGGCCGCTAGAGGAGTTCGGTGAGTTCGTGAAGGAATTTATGGCAGCGGGCGGTACTGAGGTGCTGTGGGAGGCGAATGAGTAGCCGGCAAACCGAAAGGACGGTATCATACGGATTATAATCCTGCGCCTATACAAAAAGACACCCGCCAGCTTGTGGCGGGTGTCCTTTATATCTAATATCTATTGGATATCCGTCGCTATACTGCCTTCTTTCACCCTTTTGCTTGGTCTTGGATACAGAATAAATAACAGAACAAACCATAGAGGAGTAAACAATAACGCCGGACGTGTTTCTTCAGCGATCAGCATAATAATGAGTATCGCAGCAAACAAAGCTAAAACTACATAATTAATTGCCGGCGTTAAGGGAGCTTTGAATTTGGATGCAGCCTGCAATTCCGGCCGGGTCTTCTTATATTTAATATGGCACACCAGAACGACGCCCCAAACCCATATAAAACAAATGGCACTGATCGTGGTCACAATTCCAAAAGCCTGCTCCGGAATAAGTTTGCTCAATAGAGCGCCTGCCGAAATAACAAGCGTTGAAATGAACAGCGAGTTTCCAGGTACATGATTCTTATTCAATTTGGAAAAGTGAGCGGACGCCTGCCGGTTCTTACCCAAATTATAGAGAATCCGGCTTGTCGAGAACATCCCGCTGTTGCAAGCAGAGGCGGCTGAAGTTAATACGACGAAATTAATGACCCCGGCAGCGATTGGAATTCCTACTAAGCTAAAGGTTTTCACAAAAGGGCTTTCTGACGCATTGAGCTCCGTCCATGGGTTAATGCACAGCAGGACAAAAAGCGCGCCCACATAGAAAAAGAGAATCCGCAGCGGAATTTTATTGATGGCCGACGGGATATTTTTCTCGGGATTGGAGGTCTCTGCTGCCGATACGCCCACCAGCTCTACACCGACATAAGCGAAGACAACCATTTGGAAGGAAAATAAGAACCCTTTAACACCGTTCGGGAATACGCCCCCGTGTTCCCAGAGGTTGCGTACCGTCACCGATCCTGCATCCGTCTTAAATCCCATAACCAGTAAAATAACTCCGATGCCAATTAAGGCGAGAATCGTGATGACCTTAATTAGAGCAAACCAAAACTCGAGCTCGCCGAAGTTTTTGACGGTCAATAAGTTAAGCCCTAATAAAATGACCAGGCAGGCGATAGCAGGTACCCATTGCGGGATATCAAACCAATATTGCACATACACCCCAACAGCGATGACATCGGCCATAGCCGTCATAATCCAACAGAACCAATACGTCCATCCGGTAATGAATGCGGCCCGGGGTCCGAGATAATCCCCGGCAATATCCGTAAACGATTGATATCCCGCTTTGGACAGCAGGAGTTCACCGAGTGCCCTCATCACAAAAAACACGGCAATCCCTACGATTAAATACGTAATCATAATGGATGGACCTGCCTGCTGAATCGCTTTGCCCGAGCCTAAGAATAATCCCGTACCAATTGTGCCGCCGATCGCAATCAGTTGAACATGCCGATTGGCCAGCTCTCTCTTTAATTCCGATTGTGCCATAACCCGTTCCCCCTTAATGAATTACATTGCAATGATGCCAATAAAAAAAGAGATTGGATGTCATCCAATCTCCCGGTTCATAAGAATATGAAATAATACTTGCCCTGCTGACAGCTGTCAGCATAACAAATACATATTCCTTACTCTTCTGTCCTTTTGCCTGAGATTGTGAACCCTTCGGCGCCGCGGTTTCCCGCAGTCTCTCCAGAAGCTGCTCCTGCTATAGTGTGATCCATAGCAATCATAGCTTGCGAATTATGAAGTTAGGTCTTACTGTCTTTCTGATATTCTAACATATTACTTGTGATGTGAATATTGAGGCAGTGATAAAAGTCTCCACTAATCCGTGGTAAATGGATCCAGTACGGCCAGGGGAGACATTCCCTAACCGACCAGCTTATCGGGCCACCATTCGCAGCAGCAAATCCACCGGCGGAATAGAGTAGCCCTCGCCTAAAACCATGACGCCGGAAAGGACCGTTAAATAAGCGGAAATCAGTTGCTCCGTATGCCCCTGCACAATTTCGCCTTTCTCCTGTCCCTCTGTAAAGATCGGTAGCAGCTGGTCAACATAGAGGCTCATAGGATGCTGCTCAATCAGCTTCCGGGCCGCTTCCGGAACCCCCTCGGAGTTGCGTGCCTGGTGCATCAGCATAAAGAACGGAGCCCCACTCTCATCCAGCATGGCTTCGGTCATGAGTCTTATCTTATCCAAAGGCGTACCTGGTGCTTGGTGCAAGTTCCCGAATTCGGCAAGCGAAGTTTCCACGGCTTCCTGTATCAATGTAGTGAACAAATCTTCTTTAGATTTATAGTAATGATAAAAAAGCCCGTGGCTCACGCCGGCCTCTTGTGCAATCATACTAATTTTGGTTCCTGTAATTCCACGGCGGGAAAAAACCTTAGTCGCCGCTTTTTTAATTTGCTCTTTCCGTTCGTCGTACAATTGCTGCAATTGATGCTCATTTAAACGTGGAATGGATGTTCCCCCCCTGCAAGGTTAGCTAAGAAAATTCCTTTTTATCTGAATTGCGATTTCTGCCGGAGCGTTCTTATTATCCGGTCCGAAATGATCTAATTGGGGAAACACGACGGCCTGACTTTCAGCGATCGTATGATTCAGCGTTTGAATCATTTCTTTTATAGTGTTCGGGCTTTTCCCGCCTGCCATTAATAGTGTACCCGCACCTATTTCCCGGTATTGCGAGTACAAAGCTTGAAAACGTCTGACTTCCCGGTGCTCCTTTAAATTTTCGGGCAAGAGCCTCTGGATTTTATCCCAGCGTTCCCCGCGTACCATTATACTCAAAATAAATTTTGCATACCACATTGGCAGTCGCGTTAGCGGAGTGTGTCCGGATCCTCTTACAAAACTTGCAAATGCTGCTCTGGAATCGTTCTTATCCATTGCTCTCTCGTAATCATCCAGCCAATCCCAGTTTGTTGTCTCTATACACACGCCGGGTTCATAAACGGCCAACCTGGTAACAGAGGGTTCAAGCCTTGCAAACTGCAGTGAGACAAGACCTCCGTAGCTATGTCCGAACAAAAAGGAGGCGCCCGTTACCTGCTTTATCATTTGGAGATCCTCGATTTCCTTCTCCATGGAATATTCCGGTCCTTGCGGACCGCTCCGTCCATGACCTCTCCGATCTATTACATGGACCGTAAATGAATCCGACAGTTCTTCGGCCAATTTTGCAAAATCACCAGAATCGCTAAGGGCCCCGTGAACGATAATCAAGCCCGGCCCTTTGCCGATGCTTTTATAACTAATTTCAGTGCCATCCTTCGAAACAATCGCGGAGGTTTTAAAAGCGGATTTAACATTTGACATTCTCCAGCACCACCGTTATTTTTGATTGACTCATTCAGTCAATTAAAATAATACTGGATTGCGGCTTCGTTGTAAATACATTTCCACTTGGAATGAGGCATGAATTGTCAAAAAGAATAAAAAGAGGCACCCTATGGGTGCCTTTGGCTTCTCCGCTATGAGGATTCAGCTAGTAAGTTCTGTAATAAAGAATAGCCTTGCTTTAAGCTTCTGCTATTGTCCGGATACCGCGCTGCCATACTCCGCGAATCGATAACGTGTCCGAAATATTCGCTGTCGGGTCCCCGTCAACCAACACCAAATCCGCCCGCGCTCCCTCTACGATAGTTCCGCGGTCGGTCAGGCCGAAACGGCGGGCTATTTTCGAGGTAGCTGACTGAAGGGCTTCTACAGGGGTGAACCCCGCTTCTACTAATAGCTGCATCTCATGGTGTACACTGGCTCCATGGGCAAGTCCGCCCAGCGATGGAACCGGTACTGAGACATCCGTACCCACCAGGATATCTACGCCAGCACGATGAAGATCCATTACATTCCGGTAGTTATCTTCCATGCTGCCTTGAGGGTAAGTATTGAAGCTGGCATTCAGCGTGTCGATCCATTCCGGACTGAGCTTGGAGCTCACACGCGGATCCCCCGCCAATTCCGATGCAGGGTTGCCGATAATCGAGGAGTTCAAGACGAGGCAGGGTGTAACAAAAGCGCCCGCCTCTGCAATCATTCTCACCAGCTCCGGAGTGTTTTCGGGCCGGTCAATAAATAAGTGAGCGAGTCCCTCAACCCCGACTTCTATGGCTTGCCGGGCAGATTCGGCAGTCAATACATGGGCAATTGCAATCTTGTGATGACGGTGCGCTTCCTCTACAGCGGCTCTCAGAATATCCTTACTTAGAACAGGCAGACCGGGCGCTGCTAATACTGTCCCTTCTTCAATCATAATCTTGATATAGTCCGCTCCTTCTCTTACTTGTTCGTTTACAAATGCCAGGGCTTCTTCCCGGTTTGTTACCGTGGGTGCCTCTCCATGGTCATGCGCATGGGCAGCCAGCATGGCATTGCGATCTTCCTCGCTCATCTTCTCCAATTCCTTCAGTACAAAATCCGGGATTTCGCCATCCCCCGGCATGAGTTCATCAGGATGACCGCCTGGAGGTGTGACCGCCATTCCGGCAGATCGTACATCGGCAATATCTCCGATTCCTTTCAATTGTGCCTCGCGGCCGCTTTTGGTGAATCCGCCCATCATTTCCAGTTCAGTTGTCACTCCGAATTTCAGTGCATCCCGCAGGCCCTCTACGGAAGTGTGAACGTGAGCATCTATCAGACCGGGCAGCAAAGTCCCTCCTTCTGCGTCGATAATGTCTGCATGCTCCGGTATTTCCCCGCCTACCGATAGGATCTGTTCGCCTTCTATCAGAACCGTAGTAGGTCTGATCACTTTCTCTCCGTCAAATACACGCACATTGGTGATTGCAGTAATCATTGTTTTAGCCTCCTATAATCAAATGCAATTTATGATTGAAATATAACAGTTTGAATTCTAACTGTCAATATAATTATTGATTGTTTTCTAACAGTTTGTCTTTGACATTTTGTTTACCGAAAATTAAGATATTCTTATCATTAGGTTTTAACCTATAGCAAAGGAGTCAGGCACAGGATGACGAAGCAAGCTTTGCATACCCCTTACTCCGATATCATCCGGGACATCGGGATGAAGATCAGAGGCATGGCCAATACCAGATTATCAGAGCTC
Source organism: Paenibacillus pedocola (assembly GCF_031599675.1). NCBI lineage: Bacteria > Bacillati > Bacillota > Bacilli > Caryophanales > Paenibacillaceae > Paenibacillus > Paenibacillus pedocola. Next base: position 6,386,581 of record NZ_CP134223.1, read on the forward strand.
GGACTTAACACTCAACAAGGACAGATGATGGGCTACATTTTTGAGAATCAGGACAAAGGCGTGATCCAGAAGGACCTGGCCGATCACTTTAACCGTACAGGAGCCACGATTACCAGTATGCTGCAAGGGTTAGAGAAAAAGGGGTACATCAAACGGGAGATTCCCAAAGAGAACGAGCGGCAAAAACGGATATACCTATTGAAAAAAGGGTCCGACCTCGTCGAAGAATTCGACGAAATCTTCATGGAAGTAGAGAACAGCATTACCCGGGGCCTTACCGAGGAAGAAAGCGAGACCTTCATGAAGTTATTGATCAAAGTTAAGGCGACTATGTAGCCTGTAGCACTCTCCCATAGAAGAAGACCCGCAGCGTGGCTGCGGGTCAACAACCGGCTCAAGCTGGCCGGTCAAAAATATCCTTATTTCTCTCCCCATCAATTCGGGTTTGCAACTGTTTTCTTCTTACGATATAAGCTCCATTTCTTCAGGTAATAGGCTGCAATGACGAACACAGCCATGATACCGGTATACGTCAAAATGACGTTGGCGACGTTCACACTGCCTCCCTTTTCCCCGCGGTTGAATCCAGACTGACCTTCACCGCCGGAAGGCCTTCCTTCTCTCATTCCGCCCCGCTCTCCGCCTCCGAAAGCCTCCTTGCCCCCGAAGCCTGTTTGCTGCGTGCCCGCGCTGAAAGCTGAAACCGAGCTTTTTAGATGAGTGACGTAAGACGTCTGGTTAATTTGGTACAGACCGAATAGCAGTATGATCAGAGTCAAGCCTTGGGCAACATACCGCATCCAGGCCCGGCTCTTCTTTATGCTGGTTATCTTCTTACACATGTTCACGACCCATTGCCAATGAAGCCCGACATGAATCCCGATCAATGCCAGCACCAAGAAAGATAGCGAGATATGGGTCATTTTAAACCAATTCTCATTGCCTACATTTATATTTGGAAAGACCACATGGGAAATTAGGATCCCGCTCACAATGATGAACGTCATGGAAACCAGCAACAGGAAATTCAGCGCATAACTGCCGCGTACCCTCCAGGATAAGCTGCGGTTAAACATTTTTAGAGTGACCCGCTTCACCCAACCCAGATTCAGAAGAATATGAGTGATGTACGCACCGGCAAAAAAGAGGCCTGCTATTTCGTGAAACGCCAACCCGCCTAACACATTTTTGTTGAAGAACAAGACGAACAATATGCTCATAACTATATCAAGCGCAAATTTAACATAATTGATTTTTTTCATTCCATTTCAACCCCCCATATCTGCTTTTTACTCAGTATGAGGCTCGAACCTTTAGTGAATCTTAAATTAGTTTTAATGCCTGTCATCCATAAAAAAAGAGTCGCCCAAACGGTCTGGGCAACTCTTTGTCTGCAATTAATGTTCAAGCTCAGTATAAATTTGAAAGGTCACACCGAATTTATCCGTTACATCACCAAATCCCGGGCTGAAGGGTTCTTCTCTAAACGGCATATTGACCTGCCCCTCTTGCCGCAAGGCTTCAAAAATCTGTTTGGATTGTTCTACGTCGTTCGTGGTAATACAAATGGTTACCCGTCTCCCGCTCTCAATAGGCGAACCGCCTGGGGCATCCGAAAACATCAGCTCTGTCACACCGACTTTTAGCTTAGCGTGTGCTACAAGGCTGCTCAGATCATCAGTGAACGTAGTAGGCGTGTCCGGCATGTCACCGTAAGTAACCATGGAGAGGATTTCTGCACCTATGGCTTGTTCATAAAACTGAATGGCTTCCCTTACGCGTCCCTCCAAAGTAATATACGGGGTAAGTTTTAACGTCATAAGATTGTTCCTCCTCAGGTTTGGATTCGTGATTCATAAGTATAGACGATCCGGGACCTGTTAAATCATCGGTATACCTGAAAAAAATTCCTGGTTATCGTCCAAGCCTGCCGGCAATCCAAATCGGGCAAATAAATCGGGGTCAATGAAGTAATGGATATGGGCAATCTTATCCTGTTTTATCTCAAGGACCTGAATGCTCCAAGGAGACAGCAGCCCATCCCGTCCGCTGGGTACATACTGGGCAAAAGCGGGAGTATTCCCGTTAGCCCGGACCGGCAGTAACCGGGAACCCAAACAATGGCTGCGTGTAATGTTGTAGAATGACGACAGATTTATACTGCCACGAACCCACATCGTAAATGGCGGCATCGACAAGCTGCCGTTCTCATGGAATAAGGCGATCAGCGCCTCAATATCGTACTGCTCGAAAGCCTCCATATATCGTGTAACCAATTGTTGATCTGTCTGGACATCCTCCTCATGGTATTCATCAGACCGAAGATTGGACTGCGCAATTGTCGCCCGTGCCCGCTGCAAAGCGCTATTGACGGCTGCCACGGTCATCCCCATCGCGTCCGCTACCTCCTTAGCCGACCAGCGGAAGACATCAAGCAGAATCAGTACGGCACGTTGCCGGGGCGGCAATTTTTGCATAATCGCAATAAAAGATAAGCGGATGGTTTCTCTGCTAACCAAGATATCGACCGGGTCATTAGCGGTATCGGGTGCGGGCCATACCCAAGCACTTCGAGGCATGCTGTCCTTAGGTTCCATAATAATAGCAGCCGGTTCTGAGAGATCCATCGGAAGTGCCCGGCGTTTTGCACTCCTTAACCTGTCCAGACAAACATTGGTGGCAATCCGGTACACCCAGGCTTTACGGGAAGAATACTGCCGGATCTGGTCCCGGTTCTGCCAGACGCGGATCATGGTATCCTGCACCGCATCTTCCGCCTCAGCAATTGACCCCATCATCCGGTAACAATAACCGGTCAGTTCAGAACGCAGCTCCTCCATCAGGTCTGTTTCTCTAAGCTCTTGGCTCATTGGCTTCCCTCCGTTTTAGGCACTCAAAAAGCTTCATCTTATGACCATTTTATCACTCCTTATCCATGTTAACGCCATTCTTCGGTCGATGTCATATCCAATCTTTCGACAATGTTGTATACTAAGTTTTTTGCTCCCGCTGTAGAGACTAATATGGGGCTTGGAAAGTTGAAAATGGCCCATAATGGGTATTCTGACTAAGGGGTAATACTTTAAGCAGGGAATTTTGTTAACCATCAAGGGAGGAAGTAGCAGCATGGCTGATTTAAACAAACAAAGAGTTGTGGAGAGTGTTCCGCAACGGGGATTTTTTGGACATCCTAAAGGGTTATTTACTCTGTTCTTCACAGAGTTTTGGGAGCGGTTTTCCTATTATGGAATGAGAGCTATCCTTGTTTATTATATGTATTACGAGCTGAGCCAAGGCGGACTCGGCATGGAGGAGAGCACAGCTCTCGCCATTATGTCTATTTATGGTTCACTTGTTTATATGTCCGGGATTATTGGCGGCTGGTTGGCGGACCGGATATTCGGAGCGTCAAGGGCTGTATTCTACGGCGGTATATTAATCATGCTGGGGCATATCACCTTGGCCATCCCGGGGAGTATTTCCTTATTTTTTGTTTCCATGGTTCTGATCGTGCTGGGCACGGGCTTGCTGAAGCCTAATGTATCCAGTATTGTAGGTGAGCTTTACAGCGAACATGATGGACGCCGGGATGCAGGATTCAGTATATACTACATGGGCATCAACCTGGGAGCCTTCATCGCACCGCTAATTGTAGGATACATCGGGGATTATAACTTCCACCTGGGCTTCAGTATTGCTGCCGTCGGTATGTTCCTGGGATTAATCATGTTCATCTCTACCAAGAAAAAAAACCTCGGTCTAGCAGGCACTTTAGTCGCAAGTCCCTTATCACAAGCCGAACGAAAAAAAGTATTCCTTATCTTCGGTATCAGTGCAGTACTTCTCGCTGTTATCGTGGCTGTTACGATTCCGTTAGGTCTGTTAACGTTTAAATCCTTTATAACGATCGTAGGTATTCTGGGAATTCTGATTCCCACCCTATATTTTATTGTCATGTTCCGTAGTCCGCTCACAACAAGCGTCGAACGCTCAAGACTCGTTGCTTATATTCCGCTGTTTATTGCAGCAATTATGTTCTGGGCGATTCAGGAACAAGGGTCAACCATCCTTGCCAGTTATGCAGATAAACGTACACAACTCGATTTTGCCGGTATGCATATTCGTCCAGCCTGGTTCCAGTCTTTAAATCCTTTGTTTGTGATCACGATGGCCCCCCTCTTCGCCTGGTTGTGGGTGAAGCTTGGGAAACGGCAGCCTTCGATTCCGAAGAAATTCGCCTTGGGTCTGTTATTTGCCGGATTATCCTTCCTTGTGATCCTGTTGCCGGCTTACTTTGGCGGTGAGGATTCCCTGGTTAATCCTTTATGGCTCGTTCTTAGCTATTTCATCGTTGTGCTGGGGGAATTATGCTTGTCTCCTGTAGGACTATCGGCTACGACCAAACTGGCACCCTCCGCCTTCTCCGCCCAGACCATGAGCTTATGGTTCTTATCCAATGCGGCTGCTCAGGCAATTAATGCGCAGATTGTTAAATTTTATTCGGCTGACACTGAGATGGTATACTTTGGTGTCATTGGAGGCGCAGCCATCCTCCTGAGTATTCTGCTCTACTTGTCCTCCCGCAAAATCCAGGGGTACATGAAAGGGATTCAGTAAAAGAACACTGTCTAGATGAACGTAAGGGTACCACTTCCTGTGGTACTTTTTTTTGTGTGATTTGACTAGTCTATAGGGAGTAAGAAGCAATAGCTTTTTCCAAACTAGGTTCCCAATATTTAGTATATAATGATTGTTAAAATAGCTACTAAATTCATATAAAAAGCACACTCGCAAAATTCGCGAAGTGTCCCAATTCTCTGACAGCGGATTGACATTAATTATTATTTTTCCGAAAACACATGCACCTGCCACTCCATTCTGACATGCTTTTACGCAAAAAAACGGATGCACCTCCTGCTAAGGAAGTCGCATCCGTACAATAACTTTCAAGGTGTTGATGGTTAAGAGTTAATCGCTAATCATTAGATATCAAGTGCAGCATGATATCCCTGATAAATTGCAGTCGTGATGGTAGACGCTTTAACACAATCTCCAATTTGTGCAACATAAGGTGCACAATCTATTAGCTCATCGACTACATTTCTTCTGGCCCGTTGTCCGAGTGCACAAATTACTGAAGTACCCGGAATAAGCTGCTCTTCCCCATTTGGATCAGCGCAAACGACACCTTCTTGGGTAACATACAGCCCTTTATATCCTAAATGAACGTGAATGTTGTTCTTTTCGATTTCTTTTAGCATAATCGGGCGATGTCTGATATTAGCATCTGGAGCCAGCTCCGTTCTCATCTCTACCAGATGGACAGTCTTACCTTCCTGCGCAAGGTGAATTGCTGCTTCAGATCCTGCCAGACCGCCTCCCAATACGACTACGCTGTCGCTGACCTTGTCCTTCTCCAGATAATAATCATTAACAACGACTACGTTATCACCACTCAGTCCAGGGATTGGGGGAACAATGGCACTGGAACCGACGGCTATAATTAAAGCGTCAACTTCTTCTTTCTCCGCATACTCTTTAGTAACCGTTGTATTTAAACGAATCTCAACACCGGCATCTTTGGCTAGTTTGCCGAGGGTAACCCCTAACTCATACATCTCATACTTAAATGGAATGGCCTGCTCTCCCCTTAAGATCCCACCGACCTCGTCAGACTTCTCACAAAGAATGACCTGATGTCCGCGTTTAGCTGCAGTAAGAGCTGCATATAATCCGCCCGGACCTCCTCCGGCTACCAGAACCTTGCGTGATTTAGGCGCAGGGTATACTTCCGTTCCATCCATTTCACGGCCAATTAACGGGTTAACCGTACAGCGTCTTGTCGAAGTCTCAGCACGTTCGGCCATACAGGTGAAGCATCTCAGACATTTAATAATATCCTCGTCGCGGTTGCTCATCACTTTTCTTGGAAGTTCCGGATCAGCCAGTAGTGCTCGGGCCATTTCGACAACATCCGCCTGACCGCTGGCAATGATTTCTTCCATTTGAGCGGGGTCATTTAATCCGCCAACTGTGGCAACCGGAACACTTACATGCTTCTTGATCTCTGCTGCAAGATATACATTACTGCCATGAGGCAAGAACATCGAAGGGTGTGTGACACCAAACCCTGTCTGATACGTTCCGGCAGATACATGAAGCAAGTCGACTCTGGATTCCATTAATTTAGCAATCTCAATACCTTCCGCCAGATCATAGCCGCCTTCAAATAACTCAGAACCACTCATTCTGAACTCAATGGGGAAGCCGGGACCCACAGCTGTACGGACACTGTCCAGTACCTCTTGTGCAAAACGCACCCTGTTCTCCAAAGATCCGCCATACATATCTGTTCTGCGATTGAAATGGGGAGAAAAGAACTGATTAATTAACCATCCATGCCCGCCATGAACCATAATCATTTCAAAGCCTGCTCTCTTAGCAAGCCCCGCACATTTACCATAAGCTGCTACGATGTCATCAATTAGTTCTTGTGTAAGCTCCTTTACTTCTCTGCCGTCAGGGCGGACTCCAGGGCTTGGTCCCCACTGGGCAAGTCCCTGCTTCTTATTTTTATCAGTTAGATAAGTTCCTGCATACTGTCCGGAATGAGATAATTCCACACTAGCAATGGCCCCGTGACGACGAATAGCATCTGCAGTATAAGTAAAACTAGCAAGTGAATCTACTGTCTGCAGATCGAGATGGTACATATGGGAAGCTTCTGTTTCCGGGTGAACGACGACTTCACTGACCGTAACGGAGGCAGCACCGCCCTTTGCTCTTAATTCATAGAAAGCAGTAGATTTGGGACCAATCGTGCAATCCGCTGTAATATCGGTTCCCCCCATAGGAGCACCAAACATTCTATTTCGGAAAGTCACATTTCCAAGGGTGATGGGTTTACTTAGGTTTGGATATTTTCTGTGCATGATTTCATACTCCTTATCTGTATCTATTTCTATCTAATTAGCAACTCTCTGATTCTTCTTGTTAGCCAACTTATATACAAATGTCAGAATAAATCCGGTGATGCCAAATACGGCTGCAATGACAAAGGCTCTCTGGTAACTGCCGTCTGTGCTGTAAACATTCTTCATAATGGACGGCCCAAAATATCCCGCTAATGCAAATCCAATAAACATGATTCCATAATTTACACTATTATTTTTTGCACCAAACTGATCGGCCGTAAATCCAGGAAATACCCCCATCAGTGAACCAAAACTTAGCCCGATGACGGAAATACCAATGTAAAATGTCACCACAGTATTTTCTCCTGAAAAATACAGCAACGTGAGTCCTGCTACCGATAAAAGAGAAGCAGCGGCAAGGGTATTGATCCGACCGATTTTATCTGAAATATAGCCGGCAAAAATTCGTCCGCCAGTGTTAAACAGAGCCAATATGGAAACAGCGGTTGTAGCGGCTGCCGCAGACAGGCCGACCATTTTTTGAGCAATAGGTGATGCTTGTGATGTACACATTAGTCCGGCAAAAGCCCCGCTTATCAATAACAAGATCATTACGTAAAATAGTGGACTGGCCAGCATGCCTTTCCAGTCTTTGTCGTTCTTTACCGGACGGCCAACAACATTATGAGCCTTTGGTGTCCATCCTGCAGGTACAAAATCAGATGGGCATTTCTCAATGAAGAAAGAAGCGGAACATATAATAACAAGAAATGCAATGCCGATGATAATGAATGCGGATGTTACACCAGATTTATTGATTAAACCATTGGCAATAGGAGGTATAATTACAGAGCTCAATCCATAAGCAGCCGTTGTTACACCACCAACTAATCCTCGTTTGTCAGGGAAAAACTTAATCGAGTTGCTAATTGTGCATCCATAGACCATTCCTGTTCCAAGACCAAGTACGATACCATAACTAAATACCAGGAAGCCTACAGATGTTGCAAACCCTGATAAAATCATACCTCCCCCAAATAACAAGCCTCCTACAAGGATTACTTTCTTCGGTCCGAACCTATCATTAATCCAGCCACCTGAGATCATCGTGATAGGACCTACGGAATTTGTAATCGTAAATGCAATAGCTAAATCACCCGGTGTTAAGTTAAGTCCTGTGAGCCCGCTCAAATATTCTGCCATTGGGGCAGCAAACACACTCCACGCGTAAATTGATCCAATACACAGATTAATAAAACAGCTCGCAATCAGAATAATCCATCTCTTTTTTGTAAGTTCCACTACGTTCGTTTTCTCCTTCACGATTGTATTGTGAATTTATTCACATCATTCGATTTAAATAGTAGCACAGGTTTTTATTTATATCAATACAAACATGTATGTATTTACATGATTAATAAAACATGTTCTTGATAATATGTACCCATTCTTATTATTGAACCGCCAAATATGTTATACTTAACCAAAATAAACGGACAAATATGTACAGAAAGAGAGCCTTATGAGAACTTTAAAATATGCCATTTTAGGATTGTTAAATAAAGAACCTATGACTGGTTATGATATAGCTAAAGAATTCAGTAAAGACTTAGGTGAATTTTGGAATGCAAAGCACAGTCAGATCTATCCGGAATTGAAAAAACTGAATACCGAGGGACTTATCACTTACGAAATTCAAATTAGCGGAGAAATACTAGAGAAAAAAATGTATTCGATTACGGAAAACGGCAAAGAAGCTTTTCTTCAATGGTTAAAAAAAGAAGAGCCTATTGAACCAACTCCCAAAGACGTGTTTAGGCTGAGAATGTATTTTTCTAATCACCTGGATGTATCCACCCGATTACATCTCTTAGAGCATCATCTGCATCAGCACCAAGACAGGCTGGAACATTTACGCAAAAATATGGAACGATATGAAAGTATACCTCCGCTTGAAAGTGAACATTTCGGTGATTATCTTGTATTAGATGGTGCAATTTTACGTGAAACTGTAACGATACAATGGCTGGAGAATTATATTTCCTATTGTAAAAAATAGAGCATCTATGGGAAGCTCCTTATACACTACGTTTTCAAAATAAAAGCAAAAGGGTTCGAGCATCTGTAGCTCGAACCCTTTTTGCTTTTTTTATACCCATGGACAGAGGTAGCGGATAAACGGGGGATTGTTGCAACTCCGGAGATTCGTTAGGATGATAGTAAAGTGTGACAGTGAATTCCGCAATACTTCAGCATTCCTCACAAATAGGAGGTTGTCCATGAAGCTAAACGGTTTATTCCTTCTCATCGGTTTGATATTGTCCGTCATATCTAAGTTACTTCAATCAGCCCTTCAAGAATTGCAGCAATGCATCGTTAAATTCCTTAGGGTGGGTAGCATTGAATCCGTGAGGGCCGCCCTCAATCACGACTAACTGACTGCCTGCGATCCGCTCATGCGCTTTTTGGCCACTGATCTCGACAGGAACGATTGCATCGGAGTTACCGTGGAGAATAAGCGTTGGCAGATTAAATTTCTCAAGGTCCCCGCGGAAATCGGTATAGCTGAATGCCGCGATGCAATCGAGTGTGCCTTTCGGCGACGCGAAAGCTGCAATGTCACGATTGTATAAGCGGAACGCTTCGTTTACTAAGTCCGTTCTGTCTCCAGAGGCGAAGAAATTGGTTGTGAACCCATCCAGGAACGCTAGACGGTCCGCCTTCACCCCGTCTTGAAATCCTTGAATAGTCGCATCGTCAAATCCGCCGTCTGGATTATCCGATGATTTGTACAGATATGGCGGGATTGCACCGGCCAGCACCGCTTTGGATACCCGCTCCATTCCATAAGTACCGATGTAACGGGCCACTTCGCCTCCGCCCATGGAGAACCCGACGAGGGTCACATCCTGGAGATCCAGGTGTTCAATCAATGTGTGCAAATCCGCCGCGAATGTATCATACTCGTATCCGTTCCACGGCTGGGAGGACTGGCCGAATCCGCGGCGGTCATACGTGATCACCCGATAACCGGCTTCCACTAGAGCAGGTACTTGCTTCTCCCAGGATCTTCCGCTGAGCGGCCAGCCATGGATCAGTACAACCGGCTTACCGGTCCCGACATCCTCATAATGAAGCTCGATTGCAATTCCATTCTCCTGTCCAACTGTAACGTTTGCCATTGATATATCCCTCCGTTTTTTGGTTTGACGACTCCATGAGCTTCCAGCTATTTGTACGTTTCTTCGATCCCCCTCTCACTGTTAAATTTATCTAAAATTCTTAACGTCCGGAATATACCAATTAATAGTCTAGCTGTCAACACCCAAATGAAATGGTTTATTTTGTCGAATTCATATGAAATAACTATAATCTTTATTACTCCTATGACTAAAGTTCTATTTGCTTAGTTGATATCATTTAGGGGGCTCAAATAACTAAAAGAAGACACACAGTCATCTCCAGTGAAATAGTTGATAAAATCCCAAGCGGGATCCACATGGGATGCGCGTAAACACCTATTCATGACAACAAAAACCAGCAGACCCATTCCGGGACCTGCTGGTTTTCTTGTGTGTAAGCAATTTCGGCGGACGGAGCTCAATACTGAAGCACAGGCTCCAGCACTTTATTCTGAACAGCGAGACTGTTCATAGGTGTATTGTTAATCCACGAAAGTGCAAGCGTTCCCTCACCCATATGAACGCCTACGACCGGGACAAAGGTCATAATTTCTGTACGCACAGAAGGCGACATTGCCTTGATCTCCGACTCCAGGCTCAGCGCCTCTTCCATATTGTTGGCATGCATAATACAAATATCCTGAATCAGCCGGATATCCTGGCCGAGTGTCTCCAGCAGCTTTTGCTTAGTCTTCTTGAAGGTGCGGATTTTGTCCACGACGACAACTTTGCCTTTATCGAATTTCAGCAGCAGATGAATCCGCATCAGCTGGCCCAGCAGAAGCTGGGAGCCGGAGAGCCGCCCGCTGCGGTGCAGCTGGCTCAGACTGGCAGGGATCAGATAGAAGGACATCTCTTCAATGATATTTTCGATTCTGTTCTTGATCTCCAGCGCAGAACAGCCTGCCTGCTGCCAGTGAACGCCGCGTATAATCATCTCACGGATCGGGTAAGCACCTACCTTGGAATCAATGCCAATAACAGTAACGCCAGCGATATCTGCTGCCTGCATCGAGGTATGGAAGGTCCCGCTAAGCTCGGAGGAACAATGTATCGCAATAATTTCGTCATAGTCTTCCTTCAAGCGCTCGTATAATTCCACGAACTCACCGATTGGCGGCTGGGAGCTGCCGACCTTGTCATTCTGGCGCATTTTATCATAGAACTGATCGGCCGTGATATCGATATTTTCTTTATAACATTCATTATTGATAATTAGGCGGAGAGGAACAATATAGACATGGTTATTCATGGCAAATTTAGAATCAATGGTGCTGGTGCTGTCGGTTACCCAGGCGATGGATTTCAAGGTCACAACTCTCTTTCGTGAGGGATTGGCTACGATCAGGAAGCAGCAGTTTCAACTATCTGCATATTCGTAAATTATACAGGAAGCCAAGCACCCGTATAGCGATTATGGGATAATCCCAGCACTTTTTTTCAACTTAATTCGACATAAATTCACATTATACATGATAGATATACCTATTAAAGAATAGACTGTGTATGGTATGTACGGGCCAATAAAAGGATGCAATCCACCCCAACTCCCATAGGTTGCCATTTCCCAAACGGGATACAGTCCTCTACTCCACGTTGTGGTTATCCATAACGAGAATGTAACCGTAAGCAGCTAATTTTTTTTACGGGCGCGGTAAAGCTGCGGTGTGACGCCGACAATCCGTTTGAACAGGTTGGAGAAGCTGCCCAGGCTGGTGTACCCCACTTGCTCTGCAATGTCGGTAATTTTGAGTTCAGTTTCTTCTAACAAGCGTTTGGCCTTCTGCAGGCGTTCTTGAATAATTACATCGGATATGGATAAACCGGTCTCTTTCTTGAACAGTCGGGATAAATACGCCGGGTTCAGATACACATGTGCAGCCAATTCATCCCTTGTAATCTCTTCACTCAGACGGGAACGGATATATTGTCTGATTTTGCTGACAACAGTGGAGGATACGTTATTGCTAGACTGCAATAATTGTAATGCAGCCCTGAGACTATCCAGAGCCCAGTTCTGCAAAGCGACCGCTTGTTTCGGATAATTCTCCTTCTCCATCAGGTATTTTAGCTTGGCGGATTCGTGTGCAGATAGACCCTTTTTGGCCAAAACGGTGTGAATAATGAAGAGGATGCCATGGATAAGCTGACGATGCAATTCATTCGTCCAGTGGTCTGCCTCAATATTGGAGAACCATAGTTTTACACGGCGGTCCAGCTCCCCGCGTTCACCAAGCTCAAGAATGGTCGCCCACTCTCCGAACAGGTTCATTGGAGCCGCTATTGGCATTGAATCAAGAGGTTGATTGCAGGCAGGATAGTCCGGAGTGAAAACTTGGCGGGAACGGATTAAATTGCGCTGCTCTCTCTCCGTTACGTAAGTGTAGGCACTCATAATCTCAGGTAGTAACACGGCAGGACTGATGTAGATTGACAAGGAGCAATGAAGCATCTGCTCACATGTATTCAGAAATGTCCGGCAGTTATGCTCAAGCGTAGGGCTGACGGAATTGCCGTTTCCCCTAACATAGATGATTGCCAGGTTGTGGCCTGCCTGATCCTGAAGCACTGCACCCTCCATCCCGTTCAGGAGTAATTCTTCTGCCAGATTGCGGAGTGCATATTCCATAATTGTCTCATCCCGCGCACTTAAGTTCTCCTTCCATTGCTCAAGGCCTAACAAAGCGATGACGTAGCGGTCGTCCGGCTTTAAATCTAAATCATAGGTATTTGCGGAGATCTGTAATGAGTCCAAGACGAGCGAAGCCCGTTGGCTAAGAATGTCCTGCCAGAACCGCTCCACCAGCAAGGGCAGCTGATGCTCCCATTTTCTCCGGTAATCTTGTATAAGTGCTTCGAACTGCTGGTGTTCTTTCTGTTTATTAATTTCGGCGATAGCTGTGCTTGCCACTCTCATCAATTCTTCATAATCTACAGGCTTCAACAAATAATGAAATGCCCCATGCTGGATAGCTTGCTGCGCATATTCAAAATCCGCATGGCAAGTAAGCATGATCGTTAGCGTGCCGGGAGAGTACTGCTTCACCCAGGCCAGTAACTCCAGTCCGCTTCTCCCGGGCATTTCGATATCGCAAATAAGTAAATCCACGGACTGTTGTTCCAGGCACGTGATGGCATGATCCACGTTCTCCGCAAGACAGACATCCGCAACGCTGAGCGTACTCCAGTTCACACCCTGCTGCAATCCAAGCAAGGCAAAATATTGGTCATCGACGATCAAAACTCTATACATATGAATGTTACAGCCCCCTTTGAATAGGCAGTCTTATCTCTACAACCCCGCCCCCCTCAGGAGCATTATGAAAGGCGAGCCTTGCACGGTTGTCATAGAACATCATCATGCGTCTGTATACATTCCATATTCCCAGATGACGATCTGTAGGCTTTTTTTCGTACAGTCCAAGATTAAGCATTTCAAGTTGACGCTCGGAGAAGCCCGGCCCGGAATCTTTGATTTGAATAGCAATACACGAATCTCCATTCAATCCGGCTTCTTCTCCAACCGTTATAACGACCTCGAAGGGCTTCGTGTTATTGATAAATCCATGTTTCATGGCATTCTCCACAAACGGCTGAATAAGCAGTGGCGGAATGGGCGTGTTCTCAAGCTCCTTCGGAAGCTGTTCCTGATAGGTTAGCTTGTCCGGATACATGACCATTTGGATCTCTATGTAGTTCCGGATATGATTCAGCTCACTGGAGAGCGTAATCCACGTATCGTTGGTGTTCATAATGAATCTGAAATAGGATACCAGATGGCCAATCATTTTCTTGATCAGGCTATACTTCTGAAGCTCTACGAGGTGAAAAACGATATTTAAGGAATTCATAAAAAAATGGGGATTAATCTGTGCCTGAAGGTGCTTCAATTCAGCTTGCTGCACTTTCATTTGCTCTTCATACACATCGATCTTGAGATTGCCGATTTGCTCGGCCATCTGGTTAAACTGCTGGGTAATGATCTGAAACTCCTTACTGTTGCCTTCCTTTAGACGGAAGTCCAATTGCCCCTTCCCCAGGATACGCATTCCGCTTATAAAATGCTGGATAGGCTTGAACACAAGCCTGCTCAACATAGCCAGAAGGATGCCCAGAATGATTATAATTGCAATGGGAATGGCATTGATGATCCGTTGGAATATCGGCAATTCGTCCAGAATTGATTTTTCGTCTAATAGGATAAAGACATTCAGATTGGAATAAAGTGAGGGTTTATCTATGAGCAAATAGTTATTGCCGTTGCTGAGACGAATAGAAGCACCCGATGGACTGAGTGGATCATTCAGGTGGTTACGGATGAGAGCAAGATCAGCGCCGGCGAATTGGCCCCATAACAGTGCGCCGTCATTAGAAATAATCCCGATCTGCTCACCGCCCCCTGTTGACTCCAAATGAGTCAAGGGCTGTGCCAATGAGTCAATGCTGACAAGAATACCTACAAGAAGCCGTCCGCTCTTATCCGGCAGCGCTTTGAATAACACCGGTTCCCCGCCGATCGTAACGGTTTCCCATTTAAGAGAAGCCGGAAGATTAGAAGCTTTGAGCCGCGAAGACAGGCCTGAGGTAATCATGTCTTTCTCCTGGTAATACTCCTTCTGGCTGCTGAGGAACAATTCATCCCGGTCCAGATGGTACACAAATACACTGCGAATGATAGTGTAATAGCTAACATCGCTATACCATTGGTCCATAAGCTTGCGTATGGACAAGTAATAATTGACACTGTCCGGACCGCTGTCTGAATACAGCTCCAGCAGCATGTTTTCATTTGCTGTACGCAGCAAATAATGGCTGGTCTGCTCCAGCAGCTCATCTAGTGTGCCTAAATGAAGGGTAAGCGTGTCCGAAGCAGATTTTGCAACCTTCTCCCGGACGATGTTGATCGAATAGATGTTGGTATAATACAAGAAGAGAAACAGAGGCGTTACCAGCAGTAAGACGAGTGCGCTTACTTTAAACCGCAATGATAATTTCACAGTGCCACACTCCTTAGGTACATTCACGCCCCAGCGGCAGGAAAGGGAAAGACTGTGTCAGTCTCCCCCCACGCCTCTGCTTATGGTTGCTTTGCTTTCCAGGCATCGTATTGCTTCTGAACCTCGGAACGGATAGCTTCAATGCCGTTAGCCTTCAGCTTTTGATTGTACTCTGTAAGCACTTTATCTACACCCAGACTGCCCGTTTCAAGCAACGGACGGAATTCCTTAATGATATTGCTGACAACAGATACCTGCGTTTTGACAGGGTCTGTATTAAAGTTGAAGCCGAATGATTTTACCTTATGGGCTTTCTCGTTGTAAGCTTTGAACTTCTCCCATTTGTCAGCGCTTTCGCCTTCCCATAAATAAGTAAGCGTCTGATTGCCGAACATCCACTCAATACCCGGTGCCCATCCTGTATCTGCACGGGTAGCAACCCCGTCGGGCAGTTTAATGAAATTCTCTTTGCCTTCCACTTTGACATACTGTCTGCCTTCCACGCCAAAGTCTATCAGATTAATCAGATGCTTATCCGTATGGAGAAGATTCAACAGCATCATCGTCCGCTCGGGATCAATGGAGGTGCGTCCAATCGCCATCATGGAATTACTGACGCTCGCTGTACTGATTTCGGGATCATTACCTTTCAGTTTCACAAGCTCGATCCCGGTAGCAATTGAGTCTTCTTTGTCGGAATCCGGTTTATCTGAACCAAATTTCATCCAGGTTTTTCCGGCTTTGAAAGCGTCTTCAGTACTTGTCTTGGTTGTTGCAGCATCCTTATTGATGTAGCCTTTGCTGAACCAGTCACTGTAGAGCTTCATCCGGTAAATTGCAGTGTCGGATTCCATGGAGCTGATAATCATCTTGTCTGTCTTTGTATCCAGTACGATGCCAGCGGGAGCGCCTGCCACCAGCTCATAACGGAAATTCTCTTCCATGCTCGGCTTGGTTTTGTCAAAGTAGCCAAGTGTATCCGAGCCGCTGCCGGAGAGCCAGATCGGCGCAATGGCGGGTTCTTTCTCCTTGATGGTCTGAAGCCATGGCTCCAAATCCTCGAGAGTATTGATAGAGTTAACATCGAATCCATATTTATCGATAAGATCTTTTCTGAACATAATGGTATGGCTTTCGCCAATTTCCTTGTTGGTTGGAATGGCGTAGATTTTGCCGTCAACGGTTCCGCCGTCAAGAAAACGAGGGTCCAGCGTCTCCTTGATTCCTTGCCCGTATTTGGCTAACAAGTCGTCGAGCGGCAGAAATGCGCCTTTGGCTACGTTGTTGGCGAAATCGGCCCAGTTAGGCGCAAAGGTTAAATCGACTTGTTCTCCGGATTGGTAGGCCAGAGCCATTTTTTCAGCCCAGGATGACCAGGGAAGTCCCTGGAAGTCAATCTCGGCGTTGATCTTTTCTTTGAGATATTTATTGATCTCCTCCACAACCGCCTTGGTGTCATTTTGAGGAAAATTCCCAACGGTATAGACGGTTAGCTTGCGGAAAGTCGAAATATCGGGATTGCCGGAACCTGTGTCTCCGGCAGTTGTGGCGGTCGCCTCCGATTCCGTCTTGGACGAAGTAGATGCATTTGAATTGCCCCCGCCGCACCCGGTAACGGCCAGTATGACGGCGGTCAGACAAGCAAGCACCGCGCCCGAACCTCTAGTTTTTTTCATTGTGATGAACCCTCCTCAATAGTATTATCATATATTCTAACTGGCATTTTTGCCAGAGTTAGACAGCCTCAACCTTTGATGGCGCCTATCGTAAGCCCCTTGGTAAAGTACTTCTGGAAGAACGGATAGATGAACAGAATAGGACCAATAGACACAATTACCATTGCCATTCGGAGACTTTCAGTAGGAACCGACTCCTGTACAAGCAGAGCTACTCCGCTTCCAGCCAATTGATTCTTGAAAAACTCTGCCTGACGGATCATTTGAATCATGACGTACTGCAGAGAGTACAAGTCCGTATTATTGATAAAGAGCATGGAATTGAACCAATCGTTCCAATACATCAGTGTAGTAAACAGAGCAATGGTGGCGAGAACCGGCAGTGAAATGGGTAGAACGAGCTGGAAGAAAATCCGCCATTCCGACGCCCCGTCTAATTTGCCGGATTCAATCATCTCTTCCGGTACAGTCTGCTGAAAGAAGGTACGGGCAATAAAAATATAGAATGCGTTTGAAAGTCCGGGAAGGATGAGCGCGATAAGGGAGTCTTTCAGATTCAAAAAGTTAACATACAGCAGATAGAAAGGTACAAGCCCTCCCGAGAACAGCATGGTAATCAGAAGGTAAAAATTAAAAGCTTTCTTGAAGGGAAAGTCCCTGCGGTAGAGGGGATACGCATATAACGCAATTAACAGTACCGCCAAAAGGGTTCCGGTAATCGTAACGGTCAGGCTGACCCCATAGGCTTTGGCAAGCGTTTCCGAATGGTTGAATAGATACTGGTAAGCAGACAGATCAATCTTGTCAGGCCAGAACTTATACCCCTGTAAGGTCAGTGCTTTTTCGTTGGTTAAGGAAATGGCGACGATCAGCAGCACAGGCAGGATACAGGCAAGGCTGAACGCAATGAAAAAAATATGAAGGATCATTTGGGCGCCTTTGGGGCCTTTTGAGTAAGATTTAGTGTTGGATGCAGTATTCATTAAGTTTCTCCCTTCTAGAAAAGTGCCGTATCCCGGTTAAGTTTACGGGCCAGGCTGTTTGCTCCGATGACAAGGAAGAACCCGATGACCGACTGATAAAAGTTGGCCGCGGAGGACATGCCCAGATCGTTGAGCTGTATCAGCCCTCTATACACATACGTATCAATAACATCCGTTGTAGAGCGCAGCGCACCGGAGTCGAGCGTAACATGGTAGAAGAGTCCAAAATCAGAGCGGAAAATACCGCCTAAGTTGAGAATGGTGAGAATGACCATGATGGGCGTAAGGAGCGGCAGCGTGATCCGGGTGATCTGCTGCCACTTACTGGCTCCATCCATCACCGCAGCTTCATACAGCTCCTCGCTAATGCCGGTTATCGCTGCCAGATAGATGACACTGCCTATGCCAATAGAGTGCCACATCTTGGTTAGCCACAAGATATAAGGCCAGGCATTGGGATGCATATAAGCATTGACTGAGGAATAGCCGAATAAGGGGAGAATGTGTTTGACCAGGAAGCCATATTCCGGGTGCAGAAAAGCATAAACAATAAAGCTGACGACAACCATGGATAAGAAATTCGGCATAATCATCACCGTCTGATAAACGCGTGAAGCCAGCCTGCTGGTTACTTCATTGATAGCAATGGCCAGGGATACTGAGAGAATCAAGCCTGAAATAATAAAAACAACGTTGTAGGCTACGGTGTTGACGGTCACCCGAAGGGCATCCGATGTGGCAAAGAGGAACCGGAAGTTGTCAAACCCCGCCCATGGACTGCCCATAATACCATCAACGTAGTTGATGTTTTTGAAGGCAATAAATAGTCCAAACATCGGGATATAACAGTTAATAAAGAAAACAATGGATGTTGGCAGAAGCATGAGCAGTAGCACACGATATTTCACAATATTCCGCAACAAACGCTTAAGGCGGCTCTGTTGCTGTGGAAGGGGCTTCCGCGCCACAGCTTCTACAGTTGATGAATTTGCCATAGGTTCTAACCTCGCTCTACATAATCTGGATGAGTTTATTATAGTTGGCGCAAGTACATCACTTCTCTCTTACAGATGACCTCCTTTATCCAAAAGTGACCTCATGCCCTAGCCCGATGTTGGTACTCCAGGGTTTAAGCGTATCTGTACCAAAAAAAGAAAAAGCCAGAACTAAACTCTTAAGAGTTCGCTTCTGACTTTTTCAATAATGTTACGATAAAAGAGGTTGTCCCCATCGCACTTTTCGCCTCAATTTCCCCGCCATGCAATGTGACGATACTTTTAGCGATAGCAAGTCCCAAGCCTGATCCGCCCGTATATTCTGAACGTGACTTTTCTACTCTATAAAATCTCTCGAAAATATAGGGAAGATCCACACTTGGTATTGATTTTCCATAATTCTTCACTTCAACTTCAACGGTTTCTTTCGAGTCTCTTACTATAAGATCAATATATTCCCCTTCTTTTCCGTATCTCATGGCGTTTTGAATAAGGTTCTCAAATACCCTGGCTATTTTGTTGCCATCTCCTACAATGACAGGATTATCACTCTTTATGAATGTCCTCATTTGCATGTTTGCTGCTTGAATTTGAATCCTATGCTGTACCACTAATTGATTTATCATTTCTTCAATATTTATGGATTGATCGCTTACCAGGGTTTCTTTGTTTTGGACATAGGTATATTCAAACAAATCATTAATTAAATGATGTAATCGTTCGGCCTTTGCATTCACAATCTGTATATAAGCCCGAAGCTCTACTTCGTCCCTGTATTCATCTTCATTGATAAGCTTCAAGTATCCGATGATAGAGGTTAGTGGTGATCTAAGGTCATGGGCAACATTGGTCACCAGATCATTTTTTATCTGCTCTGATCTCCGCTCTTCCTCAATGGCCTTACGGGCTTGAATTACTACATTATTAATATGAGTAGCAAGCTGATTTAAACCGGCTTCTGCTCTCTCTTCTACTTTATGATTAAAATTACCGTTAGCAATAAGCTCAACTTCACGTATCATATGATTAAATTCAATTGAAACATAGCGTTTTTTTTCAACTTGATAGAACAAGAACAGGTAGTAAAAGAAAATCAGCCCAAAAATCAAAGGTATAAGTATTGCCCGGAGAGGAGAGAGGATATTCATTATGAAGGCTACCGAACCAGACTGTTTCTGAAAATAATATGTTGAAGAAAATAAAATAGCTGCCGTTACCGCCGATGCTATTAGTGATAGCAGAACATAGAGAATTACTTTCCAAACCGGAATGGTTTTAATAATAAATAACGTATTATTTTTCAATTTTATAGCCAACTCCCCAAACCGTTTGAATAACCGCTTCTCCTGTTGCTGCAGAAATTTTATCTCTTAGGTTGCTAATATGAACCATAACGGTCTTATTAGATCCAGTACCGATTTCATTCCACACCTTTTCAAAAATCTCCTCTGATCCGAACACTCTTCCGCGGTTTTTGGCCAGTAAATATAAAATATCAAATTCAATCGCTGTCAACCTTATTTCTTGCCCCTGAGCATGAACCGTATGGCTTTGTTTATCAATTTTTAGGGAGTGGATATAGATACTATCCGGATCTTTAACCGTTGGCTGATAATTAGCTCTGCGTAACAATGCCTTTACTCTGGCTGTTAATTCCAAGGGATTAAAGGGCTTGATCATATAATCATCAGCACCAGTCATTAGACCAACGATTTTATCCATATCCTCCGTTTTTGCACTTAACATCAGGACTGGAATTTCATGCTCTTTTCGAATTTCTCTGCAGACATCCAGTCCATTCATCTTGGGCATCATAACATCTAATATCACGAGGTCAACAGAGTGACGCTCCATAAATTGAAGGGCTTCAAGTCCATCCTGAACTATAGAGATTTGATAGCCTTCATTGCGCAGATACACTCCAATTAACTCGGCAATCTCTTTATCATCATCTACAATAAGTATCTCTGTACTCATAGTTTCTCCCCTCAAACCCGAGCTCTATGTCACCCTAATCTTAACTTATTCAATATATGATTCCCATTGCTTCTCTTTAATAGTCCGTTTATTACTATATACCCCAAGATTGCTCCAACGGTATTGGCAATAAGATCATTGATATCTGTACTTCTGCCGTTGCCACAAATAATTCTGATGATCATCTGAAGTAGCTCAATAGATAAACTTAGAAAGAAACCGGAATAGGCTACGTTTTTTAATGATTCAAACTTTTTATGGAGTAATGGCAGATACACCCCAAAAGGCATTAACATAATGATGTTTAATATAAAAGTTTTTATGTCGATCGTTAATATTGGAATGAAATTAGTCGTTTTGTACCAAGGAGTCTGATTAGCATATTTTCCAATATTCACTTCAATGGGGAAGAACACTAACTGAATGACACACAATAGGTAAATACTAAACGTTATTATTATAAAATATTGGCCTACACTACGTTTCCTTTTTTTCCACAGCGCATCTGCAACCAGAAACAGAAGTACTAATAAGAATAAGGGTGCGAGAATATAGGTTGATTGAATTGTAAACATGATAGATTGTTCCATGCTACTTCCTCCTCATTTAAGATGTTAACTTAATCCTGACAAGAAAAATGGGACTGTTGAACAGTCCCGTTCAGCCCATCCAACATGCTTATTTCGTAACCGGAATGATATGTCCATCGATCGATATACTTGTAATCGTTGCTGCATCTAAGAAGACCTTTTTACCCTCTTTGTCTAAATTATAGTGCCATTCAAATCCCCGATCTGATGTACTTGTGGAGCCTAAATAAAGTTCAGTTTCCTTGCCGTCTGATGTTGATATGCTGATTTTAGGGCTATATTTCGGTAATTGATCACTGTGCCCATCTAAGCGTTTACCTTCAATGCCAATCCCGATGGTGGAAAAATTAACCGCTTGAACGGACAGCTTCTCTTGTTGCTGTGAGAGGGTCTGATCTACTCCAATAGTGTACGATGTACTGCTCTCTTGTGCTGTAAATGTATTCTGGAATGGACCCTTAGCAATAACAGCTCCTGTAATGCTATTCACTACGGCATCCGCCTGAATCGTAACCTTCTTACCTTTCAGACTACTTGGTGTATCGACATCAAACATGGCGATGATCTTTTTACCATCCTCTGTCACTCTTTGCTCCACCATGTAACTGGCATCCTTTGCCCAATTGAGTTCAAGTGCACCAATGGCTGCATCCTGCGGGAAAACCGTGCCGTCTTCGTTCTCAAAAGAAACGATAATGATCGCACTGTTTCCTGCAATAATGCTCTCTTCTACCGTTGTTTTAATTCCTGCCATTACCTTAGACTGATGAATTAAAGTCGCAGATCCCGCCGTAATTTCGGTATTCCCATTGAAAAACCCCTTGAAAACATCCCTGTCTGATGAAGCTAGCGCTGAGGTCCCCATCGCCATTAATGAGATTGTTGCCACAACCGCTGTACCTACTACCCACTTTTTTCTTTCCTTCATCGTTGTTTTATTCACATTCTGATTGTTGTTCATTGTACATTCCTCCAATTATTTATTTTGTGGTGTTCTTGGTGATGTACTTAGTTTAATCAGCAGTTTCTAAGTTCTTTTAAAGAACATCTAAAGATTTACTAAATTTTCAGGGGAGCCGGGGATTAAGCATCTGATTGTGGCTGATGAGGCTAGACTCTATGCAAAAAAGCACCGTACCCTCCACTTATGAAGAGTATGGTGCTGTTTATATTCCGCAGGCAGATTAGGCGCGGTACGATCATCTACTTTTTTGTTTTGTCAAACGGTGCGGATGGTTCCTCCGTCAATAACACACTCCCAGCCCGTAGTGAGCCTCTTGAGAAACTGTTCTATTTGGTCCATGTAACCCGGCACCGTCTTCACCCTGCTACTTATGATAGAGATTTAATAATTTATCGTAATATTCTTCACATGCACCAAAATTTTACAATGATAAGCTTAGTGATATATGCCTTATGACACTTTAGGAGGTAATTCAATGAGCAAGTATGACGAAGCCATGAAGCTGCTGGAAGAACAAGTGGGTAATAAGGACGGGCTGATTACTTTGTCCACCATCGCGCTGGAACCGGGAGCTAATGGCAAAAGCCGTCCCGCCGCCCGCATAGTGGACGCCTATTATGAGGACGGCGCGTTCTACACCGTCACTTACGCGACCTCAGGCAAGATGCAGCAGATCGCCCAGAACCCCGAGGTCGCCGTTTGTATCATCGTCGAAAACTTTACGGCCGATGGTATCGGTGAGAACCTGGGCTGGGTATGTGACGAGAAAAACGCGGAGATGATGACAAAGCTGCGCACCATATTCGCCGACTGGTACTACGAAGCCAATAACGACGAGGACCCTAATACATGCCTGCTGCGCATTCGCCTGATAAAGGGCCTCTGGAACGACGCCCATAAAGGGATCAGAAATGAGATTGATTTTGTCAACAAGACCGTAAGTTAAGGGGTCTATGTGGTTTATATTTTGCATGTTAGGCTGCTGCCGGTGACATTTGATAACAGACAACATTAGCCCAAAGGGAGTGTACGCACACTCCCTTTTTTTCGCTGTTGCTTATGGTAGGGTTGACCGCACTATCACTCACGGCAAGTTTCACGTACAGTAATGACGACATTTCCCTTCTTATGTTTTTGTTCGACATAACGATGGGCTTCAGGGATTTGTTCCAACGAATAGCGTCTATCGATAACTGGTTTTATGTTACCGGCTTCAAGTTGCTTTTGTAGGAAGATAAGGTCTTCAACTTTAGGCTTTTGTGACATATCCACGCTCACATATTTTCCGTTCGTACGCAGTGCTTTTTGGAATGTCGATTTTTTGATTTTCGATATCGTTTTCCCGACGGCATCAAAGATTAGATCATAGCTTTCTTCAAGCGCCATGAAATCCTGTTTCGTATAATCTATGACTTGATCGGCTCCTATAGATCTTACCATCTCAAGATTGGCAGTACTGCATACCCCTGTTACATCTGCCCCGTAATATTTGGCAAGCTGAACCGCATAAGTCCCCACACTTCCAGAGGCACCATAAATAAGGACCTTCATTCCGCTCGCGATATTCCCCTTCCTTAGAAAGTTCAACGCGGTTATTCCCCCTATGGGAACAGCGGCAGCCTCCTCATAGCTCACATTGGCCGGTTTGATGGCCACCAATCCATCTTCAGGCAAACATTTGTACTCGGCATATGCACCGAAGCCAAAACCACAAGACGCGAATACTTGATCACCGATCTTAAATCGTGTTACACCTTTGCCTGCGGCTTCAACTTCCCCGGCTAACTCAAACCCCAATATCGTTACTTTTTTGGGCCTTAAGAGACCATTGTACAGTCGTGCAAGGAATGGGTCGGCCTTTCGCATGCGCCAGTCCCCCGCTGTTACCGTTGCCGCATATATTCTGACCAATATCTCATTATCCTTCGGTGTAGGTTTCTCTAGCTCCTTCAGATGAAGAACATCGGGCGATCCGTATTTGGCATATACAATTGCTCTCATCCTCTACCCCCTATCTATTTCCCTCATTGCTCCTCTGAGTTTTCGTAAAAGAATACCTCTTCCACCCATCTTAGACTCCTCTCCTGTAGTAATATATTCTCGAAATTGAACCGGTTATGTCTGAAAGAAATCCGAAAGGTGAACAAGCCGATGCGCTTATCCAGTTCGTCCGCGAATGTATGACATCGCCTATAGTAAAGTATACTAAACATAATGTATACCAAACTATACATAAGGTCAACTTTATTATACAATTATCCGATCACATCTGACTCTTTTGGTGAACGTCCGAAAATGAATAAAGGCGAATTTCCATTCAACAATGAATGAGAATTCGCCTTTTTTATAGGTACCAGTTATTTTCGAGGCTTACTTTGCAATAATCGGCACGAATATATCTGATAGATGATAGCCCATTTTCTCTTTGAATATCTTAGGTGTAATGACATGGGTCATAACGTATCGCTCTGCTGGATCATTCTCGTTTGTTGATAGTTCGAAGCAACCGCTTGCCTCTACCCATGAACGAATAGATGCTTTCGTTTCCTCAATCGCTTCTTCCTCTGCGTCCGTTGTAGCCGCAACCGCATACAATCCCCCAGGAAAATCAACAACCTCGTATCCACCTGTATCCTCATGTCCTTCCGGCAGCGCAAAAAACCATTCCAAATACCGTTGCTTGACGTTATACCACATAAAGTCACGGGGTGTAATGTAATGCTTGACATTGATGGATGACCACCATTGGTCGAACGCTTCGAAATCCTCCATAGCCGATAGGTTTCCCGAATTAACAACTTTTAGCGGTGGAATCTCGATTACACGGATTCTCTCCAATTTCACTTACCTCCAAGGATAAATGTAGTTTCTTACCCAAGAGATTAGAGCAATTTGGATGAATTAGGAAATGATATGGATCACAAGCCAACTACTTAAGAACGCGCCTCCCAAAACGCATAAGACACTCCTGCAA
Organism: Paenibacillus pedocola; assembly: GCF_031599675.1. Taxonomy (NCBI): domain Bacteria; kingdom Bacillati; phylum Bacillota; class Bacilli; order Caryophanales; family Paenibacillaceae; genus Paenibacillus; species Paenibacillus pedocola. Next base: position 6,411,833 of record NZ_CP134223.1, read on the forward strand.
ACCGTGATCAATCGAATCTGCATAAAGGATCGACACAATGTCTCCGGCATTGAGCCGGAACTCGACCGGACCATCCAAAAGCATCTTTTTGAGTTGGCCCCCTCCGCCTCAATAAGCCCGTAACAGCTTGTTGAGCGGATTTTTCAAAAAAACTTGTCCCTTTGGCTACCTACACAATCTCTTTATTAAAATGTCCTCTTGTGTCTGTTTCCTGATTAAAGACAGCATGATTCATTGAGCCATTTAATTTACCTGACGCCATATTAATGACTTTTACAACCTGCTCTTTGGATTCAACTGTGAAGTTTAATCGGAGCGCCTCGATTCCTTTGATGTTTGGTAGCTCATCTAAAAGATTAAGCGTCTTCCCATTAAGAATAGTCGTTGTACAATCCTCATGGGAAATGATAGGGAAGGTTCCGTGCTCATCTTTTAACTCATAGCTCTTCGTTTTGCAGATTCTGCATTGATTCATTTTTTTCATCGGACAATATTTTGTAAACATCAACGGAGCCTTGCCATATACAATCATTTCCAGTGCAGGATAGCCGTCATTTTCTTCATAATAGGCATTCATTAAATCTTCAATTTGGCTCTTATTCAATTCATAAGATAAAGTGACTCGTTTTGCACCTAATCTATATAATTCATAGCAACTGGTAGCATTAATAACATTTAGAGAATAGTCCGTAACAAACGGATTTGTCTCTCTGTAGTGATAAATGCCGCCATATCCTCCGATTAGCAGCTGCCCTTCTTTTTCCTTATAATCATTCTGATTTCTTCTAACCACGTTTTCAAAATAGATTTCCTTAATTCCACAGCTCACGCAAGCATCATACTGTTCCTTAGTCGTTACAGAGGCCGTAAGGTATGGTTTTACAGGGGCAAAGCTTATTTTTTCTTTTGCTTCCAAAGCCTTGGTTCTTTTCTTCTGGCTGTTAAGCTTTAAGTCATATAAGCCCTGTACAATATCTCTTCTTGCTGCATTTAACAGTTTAGCTGGAATAAATGCATTGCAATCCTCATAATCGACATGATTGAGTTCGAATATCGTATCATTTAATCTTGAGAATTGCTTTATAACCTGGTCTTTTGTTGTTGGATTATTAATGGCTTCGCCCAGTATTTCCTCGCTTTCATATGAATAATTAAAGCCTAAGCCATCAGCCTCTATGAAAAGCTTTGAATCTGGATATGCATATACTCTAAGATCCAGGTTAAACCGCTTAAATTCTTTTTCCAGTGATGCTTCTAATTCTTTTTGGTAGTAATAATCCTTCGTTTTATATACTAAATCTCCCGTAGACATCTTTTCTGTAACTTTGATATAGCAGACATCATCTGCTTTGTTAATTAAGCCGCCATCTTTATCGTACAGTTTGGCAACCGTTAGATTAATATCTTCATTGTTATGACTTATTCGGATGGTATCGTTTTGATTCAAAGTACGTGTAAGTGTTATTTCATAACGATCTTTATCGATCTTGCTGATGGTTCCAATTGGATACCCAAAGTTATTAGGTCTTGAAATGTTTGTAATATTTCTCCGATCTTCGTGAAACAAATATCCTTTAGTAAATGTCCTGTTGAATGTTTTTTTGAGATTTTCTTTATCTTCTTCGGTTATTTTATGATCTAAGGCCATGCGATATTTTGATACAACATTAGCAACATACGTAGGTGCTTTCATTCTGCCTTCTATTTTTAAAGAATCGATTTCTTTTAAATCATGGATGTAATCGATTGTGTTTAGGTCCTTAGTAGATAGAATATAGCTTTTCCCTAAAGCTGTATCTGTTGTCTTATCGATTAGCTGATACTCCTTACGGCATGAACCCACACATCTTCCGCGATTTGCGCATCGATTGCCGAGTAATCCTGACATTAGACAGTTTCCCGAATAAGATACACATAAAGCACCGTGAACGAAAATTTCTAAAGGTATGTCAGCGATTCTTTTGATCTCTTTTACTTTTTCAATCTCAACCTCACGGGACAGAACAACTCTTTTAGCACCAAGTTCTTTAAATAATAAAGTTCCGTCTACATCGTCTATTCCCATTTGAGTTGAACAATGTGCTTCCATATCAGAAAAGTTTTTAACGATATAATCGAAAGCAGTCAGGTCCTGGACGATAATGCCATCAACACCGACTTTATTTAATTCATTTATCTGCTCTTTCATCTCTTCAACTTCGTTTTCAAAAACGATGGTATTCATTGCAACATAGATTTTAACGTCCCTCAGGTGCGCATACGTAACCGCCTCTTTTAACGATTCTAAATCAAAATTAGATGAGTATGCACGTGCACCAAATTTTTGCATTCCTAAGTATATTGCATCACAACCATTAGAAATTGCAGCTTTTAAAGCCTCCATATTTCCTGCCGGAGCTAGTAATTCAGTCATTTTGTTCTCCTTATACCCATAAATTAAAAAAAATTGTAGTTACTTGTGATACGTTCTCCGTAACATAGAGCTGCATCACCATAGCTATCCTTGAGTTTATCCCGATAGAGCAGCATGATGCTGTGACCCAGCGCATGGAGGATGTGACGCGGGCTTACTATGATTCAGTTGGACTAGGAGAAGCATACCGGCAGATGGAGGCCATGAATTGATGGAGCATGCCAATAGACCAATACAATTTCAAAAACGGTAGTGAAGATAAGATGGAACAGATGTATGTGAGTCAGACTGAAAAGCGAATACAGAGGCGGTTGAGCCATAGTGATAACGTAGCAGCAGCTTTCAAAGAATCGATTGATTCGCCAGGGGCTCCAGGTCAAGCTGAGGCACTTCAGTTGCTAGAATTTAACCAATTACAATTTTTTCTCCGTTACTTGTGGTACGGTTCACCGCGCTGGCTGTAACGGCAAGTCAAAAGCCGCCCAAGTACTGGACGGCTCCATTGTGTCACTTTACTAATTTAGGCTGAAGGATTAGCAAGGAAAAGAGCAATGTAATGATCATTGATGCGGAAGTCATTCCCACGATTAACTAACATACAAAATTGTTCATTTCGTTGTTCAATTAGACCAACACCAGAGAACAAATAACCTTTATGTTCACTGACTAGATCTTTTAAATCTTGGAAATAACGAGCAAAGTTAACTGGGGCATTATCAAAGAAATATTCTTCAAAATACACTCCAAAGAAATGATTACCGTCTTGCAGTCGAAGAACTGCTCTTTTCTCGCCTACTTCAACATTTTGAATGTAACCTTCTATACTTCTAGTCAAATTCAAATCATCAACAGTTAAATTGATAAGTGATCTATTTCTGACAGAAGGCTCCCTAACATTATCCTCTCCACTTGCTAGATCAGCATTTGGACCAGTCGTGGGAACAATATTTAAAGAGGTATTCGCACCAGAGTCTGGATCAACTGTCCGTCTGGATCTCTTCTTCTTTTTTCCAGATGTAAGTTTCTCAGTTCCTGCCGCTTCCTCTTTTCTCTTTTTCCTCAAATTGTCGAGTACACTTTTCACATGCTTATCACTTAATTCCATAGTTGATGTTGCCATGGATTTTTGTTTATTGGCTGTAGCTTCTCTTTCAAAGTAATCAATACAATCCTGTATGTGATCCTCTTTTTGCCAAGTTTTGAAGTGAGCTCTTACCTTCCCTTTGGGAACGTATGACAGTCTGGCTACGCAACCTGGATAAGTGCAGTACAAATTATTTTTGACATCAGTGTAATCTTCGTGTTGCTCAATATTAAAAACTGTAACCATTTCTTCATTTTCCTCGGTTTTATAAATTGCTTCATAGATTGGCATATACCGCAATCTTCCCTTCCAGGTTTTTATATTTTGGGACAGGAAGAAATCTACTATGTACCCCCTAGCTTTTTGCCGATCTTACAAAATCCGTTTCTTATATCCGAACGAAAGGCGAACATAAAATGAACATTTCATAATATCCTTGCCTAGTATGACTGAAGTCTGTTAGTATAAACTCATCGTGAATGGAAACGGGTAATTGTATTAAGTATGAAATCTCAATGTCCCCACATTGAGAGACTTACCGAACGGACAATGAAATACTTCTGTCCCATTATCATTGTATAATTTGCTATACCTAAAGTCAAAAAGGCTAAGGTCGCTATCAGGCGATTTTAGCCTTTTTTCATCCAAATTTCCCCAAATACCGACACTGAGCAACTGAAATCTCTCTCTTTCTTGTTAGCACTCTGTTTTACTGAGTGCTAGAAAATAATATTCGACAATAGACTCTTACTACCGATTCGGGCTAATTCTGGAGGATCTCATATGTACATCATTCAAACACAAACCAACATTAGCTCTCTGATGAATAACTTCTCAACTTCTACAACTCTCATTGCTTATATCAATCAATACTTCCAACACCTATAATCTGAACTCCTCAGCGACAAAGACGATACCGTCACCTTCGACCAGCACAACTCCATCATTCTTCTAGAACCAGACGACGATCTTCACAATCTCAACTACGCAGGATTGCACGGTGACGATCCCTTTACACGCTCCTTCGAGTTCGTAGAAATCTACGACCTTGGAGACATTACAGAATACTTTTGATGCTGGACAACGATTTTTTGGTCACATTTTTCGTAGTGGTCGGAGTACTTGATGAGGAGGCAGAACAATGGCTGAACGAAATCGCAATAAGGTGCCCAAACAGCAGACACACTGACCCCGACACACCGTGTACGTGTTGTACTTCGTAGCACAGACAATCACAACCTGAACCCTACGCTGATGGTTCAGACTTCTACCTTGCAATTGAAGAAACAACAGCAGATTGCCGAGTTTGTTTGGGAAGAAGATGGTTTTGCTGATGCTCCACATCTCCACTGCTCCAAAGTGCTGACAGCCATTCGCCGGGCAAGTGAGCTTTCAAACACACTTTTGTCTGTCACAATTAAAGATCCGTTTCAGATCAACGATAGTCCGCTCCCCTCAACAACCACATCTTCCAGCCTCAACGATGAATTAGAACTTGATGATCTTCCATTCTAATCAACATTCGCATCGTCCAATACCGCTTCAATCACACGTAGAATTTTCTTCTGTTCCTAAACGCTTCTGTAACGTAACTTGTCTACAATTTTGCCTGACGTGGTCTCTTGCTCTTGACTGCCTTCTGGCTGTAAGTAGAAATTAGTCACTGAAACGTCTAATGCTCCTGTCACTTTAGCAAGCACATCAACCGAGCATACCTTTTCTGCACGTTCCAATTTTCCTACGTAACTTTCGTGAACCCCTAATGCATGAGCCAGCTCTTCCTGACTCATGCCTTTCTCTTTTCGAAAATGCGAAAAAACTTGCCCCTACTTATGATACGGTTCACCATTACATCTAATAAGCGAAATCAATGCACTCTGATTGGGGTGCCTTAATTTGACAAAATAATACAATGGTATAATACTGGTTTTAAACAAAGCTGGAGGTACATTAATGAATAAAATTGGTTTTAATCAAAAACATAGTTCTAATTCTTACTATACTTTAAAGAGTAATTCTCTAATTGTATTGAAATTTATTCTGCCTATTTTTCTTACTATTATTTTATTGCTATTAATATTTTCTTTTTTCCCCCATACTGCTTGGATTTATTCTACGGGTTCCCCCTACTCCATAAAAATGAACGATTTCAGAGGGAGGATTGATAGTAAGGCACTCATTATTTCCTCAAAAGATAAACTTACTGGAACCATAGTAAATCAAAACAAATTGACAGTTAACTATAACAGCGCTAACTATAACATTGAACCGGGTGAACTCGTAATACGTTATGGACATTCTAGTTCGAGAGACTTTTGGGATACTATTAGTTCTGATTCCCTTATTCAATTGAGTATGCTCAATACGCATTTAGACAAACTAAATATAGAAAAGAAATATTTGTTACAAAAGTTTGATGATTTTCCAAAAAGCTATTTGATGTCTATGTCAGGGGATGAATTTGATATAAGTGCTGTTGTTTACGAAAAAAACTTCACATGGAATCTTCAAGGTGATTTAGAGGTGTTCATAAAAGGAAAAAGGTTTATTCAAGATACACCTGTATATGATTTGAGTTTTTCTAATAGTGATTCACAGCATCCCACTCTTTTTCAGTTGATTGGATTTACCAACGTAGAGTTAACTATACCTGAGGAGAAGGGTGAAATTCTATTCTCCGGTCAAAGTAATGAATCAAATAGTTTTTTTGAAAATGGTAATCTAAACTTTAATCAGACAGCAACAGAAAAACAATTCAGTTTGGATGGTAAATCACTAATAGTGACCTCACTCAAGAATGAAAATCTTAGTGTAGCTTATTCAAATAAAAAAAAATCCACTTTAGAAGTCTACGGAAATATTAGGAAAGCATCTTTAACAGGTAACAGCCTATTTCTAAACTTCAAACAATGGGCTGTAGAGAATATTTCTACAGTGGTTGGGACATTAGTTGCAATGTTTATAGGCTTTATTATTATCAAAAAGAATTAATATATTTAATCAACTTGACAAAATCAAGTTTCGCCCTACTTGTGATACGGTTCCCCCCGATTAATCTTCACCGCACGATAAATCTGCTCTACCAGCACCAGCCGCATGAGCTGATGGGGCAGCGTCATGCGGCCGAAGCTCATGCGCTGCTGGGCGCGGCGCATGACGTCATCGGAGAGGCCATGGCTGCCTCCGATGACGAAGACGACATGGCTCGTCCCGTAGGTGCCGAGCCGGTCGATTTCGGCGGCAAGCTCCTCGGAGCTCCAGAGCTTGCCGTCGATCGCGAGCGCAATGACATGCGCTTCGCTCTTGATGTGCGCGAGGATACGCTCGCCCTCGCGTACCTTCACCTGGACAACCTCAGCGTCGCTGAGATTGTCCGGGGCCTTCTCATCCGCCACCTCAATCATCTGGAACTTGAGGTAGGGGGTCAATCGCTTGGCGTACTCCGCAATGCCGCTCACCAAATATTTTTCCTTCAATTTGCCTACGCCGATGATTTGAATTAACATATCTTCCTCCTGTGGGATAACCTTATATAAACATCGTGCCGCTGGGAGTGTCCGTAACCATGTGCATGTCCTCTGCCCGGCCTTCGTTGTTCCTCTATAGAAACAGCAAAAGGACGTATCCGTTACGTCCTTTCCGCTTATTGATATCCTCTTATGTTTACCATATTTCCGGGTAAAAATAAACCGGAACCCGCCTTATTTCAGCTGTCCTTGTTGACTTGTTCCCCCTGCTATTTCAGCCCTTCTAACTGTTCTTGTTCTTCCCGCTGTGCTCTAGCCCTTTCCACTCTTCCCGCGGTAAGGCTATTCCAGCCCCTCCTCCTGCTCCGCGAACAGCTCGGGCTGCTCTGAGGAGTCATAAGCCTGTAGGACCGAATCCAGTAACCCGGGAAAACGCTCGTTCAGGTCGTCAGTGCGCAGCGACATAATACGCTGGGTGCCTTGTGCCCGTGTATAGACTACGCCCGCTTCGCGCAGTGTCCGGGCATGATGCGACATCGTGGATTTGGCAATCGGCACCTTAAAACTATTGCAGGCCTGCTCGCCATGCTTGCGGATTTCTGACACCACATATAAACGGATCGGATCACTAAGCGCATACAGCACAGAGGCCAGCTGGAGGTCCTTGCGGTCCGGATGATGAAGCAGCTTCATAAAAAAGACTCCTTTGAAATACAGATGAGTACTTAAATTTCTTTGTATTTTTGCATCTTCCTAATTGCATTTTACATCAGTGCATGCTATATTTCAATTGTTCGTAAGTAATCGAACTATCAAACATTTAGAGTTAAAGGAGTGGCAATCACATGAGCTCATTACATACCTCTGACGATCATGCAGGCAATTCAAACGCTGCAGTGGAAGCCACTCTTCCACGCGAAGGGCTGCTGACCCTGCTGTTCAGTGTCGCTGTAGTACTTGTCATTATGAACACGGCCATGTTCAATCTGGCGCTGCCTGATGTAACCGAGACCTTCGGGATCACAGCTGCATCCGCCTCCTGGATTGTTACCGGGTACTCCATTATGTTCTCGATCGCTTCGATCACGTACAGCCGGCTGTCAGATTTCCTGCCGATCCGGCGGCTGCTGATCATCGGACTGCTTACACTGGGGTTTGCGGCTGTAGCCGGCTTTTTCAGCACTAACTTTATCTTCCTGCTTATCGTGCGCATTCTGCAGGCGTCAGGTGCAGGGGCGGTCATGTCTCTGTCACTTGTCCTGTTCACCCGTTATGTCCCGCAGGCCCGCCGCGGCAAAGCGATGGCGACCATCATGTCCGCCGTCTCGCTGGGACTGGGCCTTGGCCCGGTCGCAGGCGGTTCCATTGTCGAGTATCTCGGCTGGCACTGGCTGTTCGCAGTAACGGCAGCCATTCTGCTACTGGTGCCATTGTTCCTGATCCTGCTGCCCAGAGAAGTGCCTGCCCGCGGCTCGTTCGATGTGCTTGGCGGAGTATTCCTCGGCGTCGGCACCACAGGCCTGCTGCTGTTCCTGACCAGCGGCCTGTGGGTTGCCCTGATCGCCGGTATGGCCGCGATTGCCTTATTCGTAGGCCGCATCCGCAGCACACCGGATCCGTTCGTGATGCCTGCGCTGTTCCGCAACCGCTCGTATCTCGTACTGGCGCTGGTCGGGATCGCCTCCTACCTGTGCAGCTTCGCTACCCTGTTCCTGCTGCCGCAGATTCTGACCCACCGCTTCGGCTTCAGCGCGAGCCATGCCGGGCTGGTGATTTTCCCCGGCTCACTGCTGGCGATCTTCGTCTCCCGCACCGTGGGACGGATCATCGACCGCTACGGCAATGCCGGAATCCTACGCTTCGCACCGCTGCTGGTGCTGGCGGCAACCGTGCTGTTCGCCTTCTTCGCCGGGCAGTCCTGGATTGCCGTCATGCTGGTCTATATGATTATGAGCCTGTCCTTTACCGTGCTGTCCAGCAGCGTATCGAATGAAATCTCGCGGATTCTGCCTTCTTCGCAGATCGGCTCCGGCATGGGGCTGTTCCAGCTGCTGCAATTCTTCAGTGGAGCGTTCAGCGTGGCGATGGCCGCCAGCGCCCTGGAATGGCAGCGCGGATTACCGCTCTCCACGGCCTACTCCAACATCTACTGGGGGCTGTCGATTGCCGCTCTAATTGCCATTGTCTCAGCAGTTGTCTACCGGCGCGGCAACAACCGCAGTAACCGCAGCAGCTCGCTAGCCGATATGGCGGATGCAGCAGACGCCTAATATATCATAAATACACCAAAACACCCTGCAGACCGCTCTCACGGCTGCAGGGTGTTTTTAAGTTACAGCAGTCCTTTAGACCACCAGATATTCCGCATTCTTCTCACATTCCGCACATTTCGCCGGCGGGTCCCAGTCCGAGAACTCGGTCTCCTTCAGATCCACAACATCCGGTGCATCCTCGTACTCGTCCACAAATTTGTCGATAGCCAGCTCTACGTGTTCCTTACACACTACGTACATTCAATCAAGCATCCCTTTCTGTGCCGCTGCGGTGTATACTTCTACTACTGTTCTACCACACTTCCCCGTAAAAAGGAACCTTCCGCAGCGTAAAAATCCAGCTTTATTCCCGTCCCGTAAACTTCGTGGTATCCCCGGCAATCAGCGTGAGCGCATCCTGCCAGAACGACAGGGAATGTACATCAATGTCCATCAGCTTCGCGGCATCTGCGATACTCCGGGTACTGGTTGCTGAGAGGAACTGCTCATAGCGGTTTACGAAGTCAGCTCCCCGCTTCTTGTACTGTGCAAAGAGCCCCTTGGAGAACAAAAGCCCGAAGGAATACGGGAAGTTCAGGAATTCATTGCCTGACATGTAATATCCGGCCTTGCTGATCCACTGGTACGGATGAATCGAATCCTGCAGTACACTGTCGCCGTAAGCGGCATGCATAGACTCCAGCATCAGCGCATTCAGCTCCTCCACGGAGAGAGGTCCGGATTTCCTGCGGGCATACAGCCTGCTCTCAAAACAATACCGGGCATAGAAATCTACAATATAATACCCGGCATCCGACAGTCCCCGTTCCAGAATAGCTTCCGCTTCCCCGGCGGGCGCAGACTGCAGCAGTTCATAGCCTATCAGACTCTCACAAAAAATCGACGCCGTCTCCGCAATCGGCACCGGATATTCCGTGTTGACCATACTTTGCCCGGCAAGACGGCTGCTGTGGTAGGCATGTCCGATCTCATGGGCCAGCACGCTCACATCTATATAATTGCCGTTAAAGCTCGTGATCATCCGGCTCTCCCCGATCGGGAAAATATCAACACACATGCCGAAATTCCCTTTGCCGCTCCGCGGCTCAGCATCGATCCAGCGCTGTTCGAACACCTTGCGGGCGAATCCGCCAAGCTCGCTGCTAAACCTGCTGAAGCCGTTAATAATCATCGCTTGGGCTTCGGCATAAGAGATGGTAGTCGGAGACTCCCCGCCTATTGGCGCAAACACATCATAAAACGGCAGCTGCCCGGGATAACCCAGCAGTTCAGCTTTTTTCGCATAATACCGGTGAAATACCGGCAGACTCTCCCGGATCGCCTGCAGCATTACTTGCAGTGTCTCCTGATCCATCCGCGAAGCGGCCAGTACTTTATGCAGCGGTGAAGCGTAGCCTCTCAATTCATACACCGCCGCTGCCTCACCGCATACGGCATTGATACATGCTGCGCTTTGTTCCGCTACACTGCGGCATGCTTGATGCTCAGCTTCTGCCGCTGCCTTCCGTACCGCAGCATCCGGGTCATAGACGAGATTCCGCAGCTCAGCCAGCGACAAACTCTGCATCTTCCCGTCCAGCTCCACATCTGTCCGCAGGGTGGACAGCGTCCGCATGTACAGGCGTTCCCAAGCTTTCGAGCCGGTAGCCTGCATCCGGGCAATCACCGCTTCGCCTTCCTCACTCAGCAAATGCTGCGATTTGCTCTGCAGCTCATGCAGATAGAAGCTATGCTGCTCAAGATAGACACTGGAAGCGATACTGGTCTCCAGCATATCCGGATGGACCCTGGCCAGCCATTTGCTGAAGCTTACTAAGGCTTCTCCTGCGCCAAGGGTGACCTCCTCCAGCTCGTCCAGCAGATTCATCGCTTCCGTATTACTGCTGTCAGCGCTGAAGCTTAATTCCGCGAAGCTGAACAGGCGGAGATAGATGCTTTTGTAAGCATTATATTGTCTAAGGAACTGCTCCATCACTCCGGCGGCATCTTGTCCATTATGTAACTGTGAGGCTGACCATGTACTCAGTTCCCCGGCAAGTGTCTCCACAAGCCTGCGGTCCTGCTGAAACGGCTCCGACTGAAAGGAAGGATAAATTGAGTCCAATTCCCATGTTAACTGCATTTTTAACCCTCTCCTTAACTCTTCAATTATATCACGCTTGCAAATTTGGAGGTCCATGGAAATAATAGATATAATCATACTATCCGGAAAGGAGCACCGCTCATGGTCAATCAGTCCATTACTGAAGGGGTCATCCGCACACGCTCAAAGCTGCGCAGAGATCTGCTAATTTCGATTTTTGATGAGTTCGACGGCGGTATTATGGCCCTAAGCCCGGTCAACCGGTCGGAGAAATACGGCAAAATGGCGCAGAGCGCCTTTTCGTTCTACCGCGGGAGCGCTTATCTGTTCTATTTTGATACAACCAGGCAGTACTTCCCTTACCATAGCTCACCCGCCCGTCCTACCTGGATTCAAGGGGATCTGCATTTCGAGAATTTCGGTGCCTTCCGCAGTGAAGACGGGGATATCGTCTATGATGTGAATGATTTTGACGAAGGGTATGTCGGCTCTTATCTCTACGATCTGCTGCGCATGGCGGTCAGTATTGCCCTTGTCGGCAGGCAGCTTGGCTACAGCGAAGCAGAGCAGCACAAGTTGATTGAGAGCTACGCAGCTGCCTATTCCCGGCAAATCCGCCGCTTCGCCCAAGGCAAAGACAATCCCGCTAACTTCGTCATCAATGAGGATACCGCCAAAGGGCCGGTGAAGAAGCTGCTCCGCAAGCTGGAAAAGCGCCGGCAGAGCCACTTTCTGGAGAAGGTTACCGCCCAAATGCAGAGCAGCCGGGTGTTCCTGGAGACCTCCGAGCTGCTGATCCCCGGTGCTGCCGAGCAGGCCGAGCTTGAACAAGCCTGGAGCTTCTATACGCAGACGGTAGTCACACGCAGCCTGAATGAGGAGCATTTCCGGATCAAGGACATTGCGGTCAAACGCGGTTCAGGAACGGCATCGATTGGGCTGGACCGCTACTATATTCTAATCGAGGGCGGTTTGGAGCAGGCTGGCGAAGATGATACCGTACTGGAAGTAAAAGAGGTCCGCGCCCCGGTTCCCGCCTATTTCATGCCGTATTCGGAGTCGTTCTGGCAATCCTTTACCCATCAGGGCAAGCGGGTATCCGCTACCCAGCAGGCCATGCACCACAAAGCTGATCCCTACCTTGGCTTCCTGACGTTGGGCGGCCGGGACTTCTATGTCAGGGAACGTTCCCCGTACAAAAAAAGGCTCAAGCTAGAGGATATTACGGACTCCGGGGAAATGATCCGGGTGCTGGAGGTGATGGGCAGTCTGACCGCCAAAATGCATGCCCGCGCTGATGCCGACGTCGACAAAGGAATCCTCAACTATCATAGCGAGCAGGAGATTTCCAAAGCCATGGGCCCCGATCCTGATGCCTTTGCCCGGTACATTGCAGAGTGGGCTTACAGTTATGCCGGACAGGTAGAGAAGGACTACGCTATGTTTAAAGATTGGGTAGTGGAACGATACGGTCTATAACAGGAAGAAACGTAAAGCACGTAGATTCTTATATTTTCAAAAAAGCTCTCTCTGTCCACAACCGGACAGAAAGAGCTTTTTAGTGTGCTATGTTCATTCGCCGGGGGCTTTACTCATAAACGCGCTTGGCCGGTCCAGCTCATACAGCTTGCGGTAGCGCGGTTCCCTGTCCATTAGCTCGGCATGGGTGCCGCGCATTTCCACCTGGCCGTTCTCCATAAAAATCACTTCATCCATTCGTTCTGCGCCTACCAGATGATGTGTGACCCAGATCAGCGTCTTGCCTTCCATCGCCTCGAACATGGTGGCCAGGAGCTCGCGCTCCGTGCGCGGGTCAAGGCCTACCGTCGGCTCATCGAGCACAACCACCGGCGTATTCTGCAGCAGAATACGGGCCAGGGCTATCCGCTGGCGTTCGCCGCCGGAGAAGCGCTGCCCGGCCTCGCGTACCGGGGTGTTGTAGCCTTCGGGCAGCGAAGTGATCAGCGTATCCAGCTTCGCCAGGGCTGCCGCCTGCTTGACCGCTTCCTCCGAGGCTTCCGGGTCACCGAGCCTGATGTTGTTCGCCACCGTAGTGTCGAACAGATGCGGGCTCTGGTTCAGCACGGCAATGAGCTGCGGAATCCGCTCACCGTAAGCGGCTGCGTCAACTCCGTTAATCGTTGCCGAGCCGACGGTTGGCGTGATCACGCCCTGCACGACCTTCAGCAGCGTGGATTTGCCGGCTCCGCTGCGGCCGATGACCGCAATCTTCCGGCCCTGCGGAATGTCGAGGGTCAGATTCTGGATTGACCAGTCATCTCCCGCTGCATAGCGGTATCCTGCAGACTTCAGTTCGATATGAGTCTGACCGGATGCCTGAATGGTCTGCACGGCAGCGGCGGCCAAAGCTGCAGCCTCTGCACTCTTGGCTTCTGCCGCTGCATGGGGCACCGCATCCTTCGCCGCTTCCACACCGTTCAAGCGTTCCAGGGAATTGCGGTACTGCGGAATTTTCTCGACGGCCTCGGAGACCGGCAGGAAAGCATCCGCAACAGGGAAAACTACCAGCACGAACGCTGCAATCAGCGTCCCGGCAATTGCGCCATCCGCAAATTGTCCTGCCGCCCAGTAGAGCATCGACAGCACGCCAAGTCCGACAATGGCCTGGCCGATGAACATACGCAGGCGCGACCAGCTGCGCAGCGCCCCGTCGGTGCGGGCGACTTTTGCCTCGTCCGCCTCATAGGTTGCCACGAACTGCGCCTGCCGGCCGCTAATCATCCAGTCGCCCATCCCGAGAACGGCATCGGTCAGCTTCTGGTAGAGCCGGTTGCGCTCCTGCTTCACCTGCCGCTGGCGGCTTTGCGTCAGCAGCAGCGAGATCAGCGGCAGCACGACTACCAGCACCAGCATATATAGCGCCATTAAGAGGGCAAAAACCAAATCGAACGTACCCAGTGATATCACCGCTGCCGCATAAATCAGCAGGGCGATGATACTTGGAAATACAGTACGCAGATATACATTTTGCAGATACTCGATGTCGTCGGCCAGCATCCCGAGAATATCTCCGGTGCGGAAGCGCGAAGACAGGAAGAGCGCCTGCGGCTCCAGAATGTTGTACAGCCGGATACGCATCTTCGAGAGAATCCGCAGAATCGTATCATGGCCAACCAGCCGCTCCACATAGTGAATGACTGCGCGGCTTGTCCCGAAGGTGCGCACGCCGACAATCGGCACATAGATCATTAGAATATTTTCCGGCGGTATGGAGGCTTTGGAGATCAGGAAGCCCGAGGTGTACATCAGGGACGAAGCCGAGAAGATCGTCAGCGCCCCCAGGGCAATGATCAGCAGAAACCGCCAGAAGTAAGCAGAAGCATAGGGAGCAAACCATCCTTCACGTTTCAATGGATTCCCTCCAGTTGACTTTGAATAAGCTCATAATAGGCACCCTTGCGCTTGATCAGCTCGTGGTGCGTACCGGTCTCGGCCACCTGACCCTGTTGCATTACGACGATCAGATCCATGTCGATCATCCAGTGCAGCCGGTGGGTCGCCAGAAATACCAGTTTCCCCTCAAACAGCGGAAGCATCGTTTCCTTAAGCTCATATTCAGTCTCAATATCAAGATGGGCCGTCGGCTCATCCAGCAGCATCACCGGACGACTGCTCAGCAGTGCCCGGGCCAGCGCAACACGCTGTTCCTGTCCGCCGCTGAGTGAGCGTCCGCCGCCGCCAATCATTTCATCGAGTCCGTTCGGAAGGGCGGAGACCAGCTTCGATAAACCGGCCGCCTCCACTACCGCAGCAACGTCTTCCATAGATGCCTCCGGATAATAGAACCGTACATTATCGGCCAGCGTTCCGCTGAAAATATACGGCTGCTGCGGAATATACGCAGTCTGTCTGCGCCATTCCTCATCGGTCAGCGCACTGACCCGGTTCCCGTTAATGACGATGCTGCCGGAGGTAGGGTGCAGGAAGCCGCCCAGAATATCGACCAGCGTCGATTTGCCGGCCCCGCTCTCTCCAATAATCCCAATCTTCACGGCGCCTGTCACTTCCAGGCTCACTTCTGCCAGCGAAGATATGCCGTCCGCTTCATATTGGACACCTACCTGCTCAAGCTTCAGCACACTGTCCGTCTTCCAGCTGAACGCCCCTGACTGAAGCGGCTGATCAGCCTTATTACCGTCAGCCTCAAGGGCCACGGCCTTGACGGTTTCCCGGTCGATGATATCCTTCATTGCTTCTCCGGCTTCTTTGCCGTCCAGGGTTGCATGGAAGTCAGCGCCAACCAGCCGGACCGGCAGGAAATATTCAGGCGCCAGAATCAGAATCGTCAGACCGGTGACCAGGGTCATCTCCTCATTAACCAGCCGCAGGCCGAGGCTTACGGCGACGGACGCAACAGACAGCATCGTGAAGAAGTCCATTGCGAAGGAAGACAGAAAAGCTACGCGCAGCGTACGCATCGTAGCCGAGCGGTATCGGTCGCTGACAGCAGCAATACTCTCGCTATGACTGCGGCTGCGTCCGAGAAACTTCAGCGTCTCCAGCCCCCGCAGCGAATCCACAAAGTGGTTGGAGAGCGTCCGGTACGATTTCAGCTGGCGGTCCATCTGCTTGCGGGCCGTCATCCCGATCAGAATCATAAAGACAATGATGATCGGCATCGTTAAGGTCAGAATGACCCCGCTTGATGTATCCAGCGTATAGATATACACGAGCAGCAGCCACGGCGTAACGCCCATGCCCACCATCCGCGGAATGATCAGTTCAAGGTACGTACGGAACTTGGTTACACCTTCAAGTACAATGGTAACCAGTGTCCCCGTTCCCCGGTCACCTGCCAGCCTTGGCCCCAGCTCGAACAGCTTGTCCATCATTTGTCTCCGCATACTGCTGCCGGTATTCTCCGCAAAACGGTAAGAAACCCGGCTCATCAGCATTGCGCAGGCATGGCGCACAAGAAACGCAAGAAGGAACAAGAGCATAGTCGCCCCTTGTTCCTTCAGCGGTTCTCCCGCAAACAGCGCAGAGACTACCTCTGCCAGCGATTTCGCCAGCAGCAGTATGGACAGGCTTTGCACCAGGGTAAGGAAGCCTACGATCAGAAAGACCGGCTTAACTCCTTTGTACCCAAGCAAATTTTTATCCATTAGTATTCAAGATGCTCCTTCTCGTGAACCCGTTTGTGGAAGATGAAATAACTCCAGATCTGATAGCCGAGCACGAACGGCAGCAGTGACAGCGCCACAATGGTCATAACCTTCAGTGAATAATGTCCGGATGCAGCATTCGTAATCGTCAAGTTGAACGCCGAATCAATCGAGCTGATCATGACCCGCGGGAACAATCCGACGAAGACCGAAAGAACCGACAGAGCCATTACCGCTCCCGTCATGCCGAACGCCCATCCGTCTTTCTTAATGCTCATGAAATAACCGGACAGTACATAAGCGGCAATCCCCAGAACTACCAGCACCATCAGCAGGGCTCCGCGTTGTTCAAATACATCTGTCATGAAGTAAGTCATGATTACAAAAGCAAGGAGCAATGCGGCCAGCGGAAGCAGCAGCTTCTGGGCCAGCTTGCGTGCCCGTACCTGCAGATCGCCAACGGTGCGCAGCGTAGTGAACATGAGCCCATGGACCAGGCAGAGCATGACTACCGTGAGTCCGGCTACTACTGTATAACCATTTACGATATCGAAGAATCCGGCATACATCTGCATATCCCCGTCAATCGGCAGCCCTTTGATGAAGCTGGCGAATACAACGGCAAGCAGGAAAGGCGGCAGGAAGCTTCCGAAGAAAATGCAGGCGTCCCAGGTTCTTTTCCAGGCCAGCGAATCACGTTTGCCTCTGAATTCAAAGGCAACACCGCGGGCAATTAGCGCCAGCAAGGCGAAGACGAACGGAATATAGAATCCGCTGAACAGCGTGGCATACCAGTTCGGGAAGGCGGCGAACATTGCCCCTGCCCCTGTCAGCAGCCATACCTCGTTGGCATCCCAGAAAGGTCCGATCGAGTTGATCAGCACCCGGCGCTCCGTATCATTCTTGGCCAGGATCTGTGTTTCCATTCCTACACCGAAGTCAAAGCCTTCCAGAAAGAAGAATCCGATAAATAAGACCGCAATCAGCACAAACCATAATTCATTAAGAGAAAGCATGCGTCGTTCCCTCCTTGCTATACGGATCATGTGATTCACCATGATCGTGATCCATGTGATAAGGGCCTTTTTTGATAACTTTCACAAACAAACCGATCAATACAATACCCAATATTGCATAAATGGCGTTAAAAGTAATTACTGAGAACAGGATCGAACCCGCCGAAACGTTAGGTGATACACTGTCTTCTGTCGTCATTAGGCCAAATACAGTCCAAGGCTGACGTCCGATTTCGGTCATAATCCAGCCCGCAGTATTAGCGATTGGCGGAAGCAACAGCCCCCAGAACATGAACCGCATAAACCAGGTATTCGGACGTTCCATCTTTTTACGCCACATCAGATACATCGCATACAGGCCGAGTACGACCATGAGCGAGCCTGCAACAACCATGATCCGGAAGCTCCAGAACGTAGTGCGCACAGGCGGGATATAATTCCCGGGACCATACTGTTGTTCATATTCAGCCTGCAGGGTATTCATCCCTTTGACGCTGCCTGAGAATTCACTATAGGAGAGGAAACTCAGCAGGTAAGGAATCTTGATTTCCCCGGAATTGACTTTATTTACAGGATCGATAAAAGCAGTGACCGTCCATGCCCCCGGGTCTCCACTGTCTTCCCAGAGTCCTTCAGAAGCGGCCATTTTCATCGGCTGTGTTTCGACCAGGTACTGTGCCTGAGCATGTCCGGCAACGGCCACACCCACCGAAGAGACGATACCGACAATCGCCGCAATTTCAAACGATCTTCTGAAGAAAGGCACATCCTGCTTCTTCAGCATTTTATATGCACTGATACCGGTCACCAGGAACGCGCCCGTTGCATAGGCGGCGAGCAGGGTATGCGGTAATTCAACCAGCAATTGTCCATTTGTAATCAGCGCCAGGAAATCATTCATCTCAGCCCGGCCATTATTCATTGCAAAGCCGACAGGGTGCTGCATAAAAGAGTTCGCTGTGAGAATCCAGAACGCCGACAGGGTAGTTCCCAGTGCAACCATCCAGATCGCCAGCAGGTGAATCTTCTTGGAAACCTTGTCCCAGCCAAAAATCCATAATCCGATAAACGTGGATTCCAGGAAGAAGGCGAGCAGCGCTTCAATCGCCAGCGGTGCTCCGAACACATCACCTACAAAGCGTGAATAGTCAGACCAGTTCATTCCGAACTGGAACTCCTGCAGAATTCCTGTTACTACACCCACTGCGAAGTTAATTAGGAAAAGCTTCCCCCAGAACTGCGCCATTCTTTTGTACTCTTCATTGCCTTTTCTGACGTACATCGTTTCCATAATCGCAATCAGCAGTGCCAGACCAATCGACACCGGTACAAAGAAATAATGAAAGATCGTCGTCGACGCAAATTGTATACGCGACAGCATTACTGTATCCATATTTCTCCCCTTCCTTCTCCCCATTCATTACATCTATTCTGTCAAAAATTTAAGGATCACAGTGTGACAATAATCACATTATACACCCCGTTTGGCGCTAAAATTCAATAAATTTGTGACAAATATCACAATATTATACCCAGAAAGCAAAAAAAATAAGACGGTTTCACCGTCTTGGATTTGTTCATCGCTCTATATTAAGCTTGACTCATAAAGGCATTGGTCAGGTAATGGAAATACCCTTCTTCAATGATTTAAGATCGCCATTGGAATTAAGCAGTTGCGACAGCATCTTCATGCTGCGGACCATTGGGGCATGACAGAGACGGCAAGAAGGCGCATGTTCAAATGCGAAATTGTCCCTCATCCATCCATTGCAACCATCATTGGTACAAGCCCAAATTGCGGTATTTTCTTCCGGTACTTCCTCCATAGGCTTTTTCCGGTAGTTCATTGCCGTTCCTCCCTTCCTTTATGTCACATGCCTGAGAAACAAGTAAAAAAGCATCTAACGATGCTCTTACAGGGTGCTGACAAATCCTTCGTTAGCGTTATTCTTCTGCTAAGATCAGGCTGTATTTGCGATGGTGAAGTTCGGTCTGATCTTTATAAAAAAAGACCGTCCCAACTTACAAAAGCGGGGACGGTGCTTCTATTATTACAGTTTTACAACGTTTTCGGCTTGTGGTCCACGGTTGCCTTGAACAACGTTGAATTCAACGCGTTGGCCTTCGTCCAAAGTTTTGAATCCTTCGCCAGTGATAGCGGAGAAGTGTACGAATACGTCGCTTCCGCCTTCAACTTCGATGAATCCGAATCCTTTTTCTGCGTTGAACCATTTAACTGTACCTGTTTGCATGTGTGTTACCTCCACAAATTTAAATTAATATGTTCTTTTTATCTTCAAACAAAGAAAAAATTCACACATTGAAAAAGGTTGTTACTCCAAATGACAGCCCTTTTCAATGTGAAAATTAGGTATCAATTGTATGATTATTCTCATGTTACCACACCCGCGGAACAAAGGCAAGCTGGCTTATCCGAAATTCTCCGTTTTTTCCCTTATAAGGAGTACTTTCCAATGTAAGGGCTGCCAGTCTACATATAAAGGAAAATTCCGCCTTGTATTATCCATTACCCAGTTCAATTTAGGCTGAAACGGTGCCGTCCCAAAAAATTATCAGGACGGCCAAGCCGCTTCCTTTTTCATGACTGCCTCTTCATTATATGCAGCTGATC
This sequence comes from Paenibacillus pedocola, assembly GCF_031599675.1. Lineage (NCBI taxonomy): Bacteria > Bacillati > Bacillota > Bacilli > Caryophanales > Paenibacillaceae > Paenibacillus > Paenibacillus pedocola. The sequence goes on from NZ_CP134223.1 coordinate 6,431,927, forward strand.
CAGCTTTTATTCCTCCGGTTTCTCCAGAAGTTTCACCGTAACCTGATTCACTTCACCATTCCGGTAATAGGTGATTTTCAGCTCGTCACCGATCTTGGTCTGCTCATAAAGATATTTACGCAGCGAAAGAGTCGATGTAATCGGCTGATCATTAAACTTCGTAATCACATCGTTGAACTGAAGGCCTGCAGCCTGTGCCGGTCCCACAGCATCGAGTACGACTACGCCGTCTTTTACAGATGTCGGAAGATTCAGTTCCTTAACCTGATCCTCTGCAAGCGGTACATAGGGATTATTGAGATCTACCGAATAGACGCCCAAGTAAGAACGGGATATTTTGCCGTTAGCCGCCAGCTCATCAGCCGTCTCCATCACATGGTTAGCCGGAATGGCAAATCCGAGTCCTTCCACGCCGGTATCAGAGATTTTCATCGTATTGATCCCGATCACCTTGCCGTCCAGATCAACAAGAGCGCCGCCGCTGTTGCCTTCGTTAATCGCTGCATCCGTCTGGATTACTTCCTGTTCCCAATCATAGACGCCGTCCTGATTCAGCGATACCGGAATCGTCCGCTCCGTGTAGCTCACAATGCCCGAAGTCAGGGTGTCGCCAAGACCAAGCGGATTGCCAATCGCAATAACCGTCTCGCCGAGCCGCAGCTTGGAGGAATCACCGATCTGGGCTACGGTCGTAATACCCTTGGCATCCATGGACAGCACAGCAATATCCGTCACCTTGTCTGCTCCGACCAGAGTAGCTTTGTGAGTCACACCGTCCACCGTCACCACTTCCAGCTTGCCCGTACCTTCAATAACATGATTATTGGTAATGATAAAGGCCTTATCATCGTCTTTCTTATAGATAACTCCCGAACCGAGTGCAGACTCATCGAGAATATTGAGTTCCTTATTATCTTCCTTATGGTTAATGATGCTTACAACCGCAGGGCGTACCAGTGCCGCAGCCTGAATAATCCGGTCATACGGATCTCCGCTGCTTGCGGTTACCTTCTGGCCCACATCCAGTGTCTGAGCTCCGCTCTCTTCTGTCAGCTGACCTGTAACAAGACTGAATAATAGAACCGCAACAACCGCACTGACGACAGAGCTGATAACGGATACCTGCCAAGTTGCCAGGCTTCGCCGGGTTTTGTGCACCGTCCATTTCCGGCTGGTGAACACCTTGGAATTCTCCTGCTCTCTACTTTTGCGGCGTGACACTTTGGTTGAATAGAAATCATCATCGAACAATCCCACCGGTACATCCTCTCCCCTCTATTGCTAACTGCATTCAAGACCTGAACGCCAAGCAACCACGCCCGAGCTTATTGCTGTATCTCTTAGACTCCAGGAAGTGCTAAAAGATTTCACTTTATTCATTCACCACAATAGTGTGAGTTGTAAGCGCAAGGGGTCTTTGATTCTTGCAACATATCAGAATAATAAGCAAGTCTCAGGAATATTTTGCAACTTAAAAGACTACAATAATAGAAGTGCTGCTCACGACAAACGCTTAATCCGTTCAATATAATTGTATCACACGCCGGGGCACCGCCCACGATTTTTCTGCTGCAAAATACATGCAAATTTTTAACAGGTGAAGCGTTAGTTACAGCCGAAAAGGAGGAAATGGCATGGAATCTTTTTCTACCAGTATGGACCTTGTACAATTTATAGGCAAACTTGGTGATTTAAAGGACGAACACTATCATCTGATTCTGGTCCAGAGCGCCCTGATTGAACTGCTGATCGATAAGGGCATTATCTCACGCCAGGAGCTGGACCATAAAATAACGGAAGTAGACCGCCTTATGACTGGCTCACCTTATCCCATGGCGTAGGCTGGTCATAATAAGTATCGCACAATTTGAACTCACTATCTTTGTAGAAGCATCCCCGATCCTCCATCGCTCCGCGCACCGACATTTTGGCCAGGTCCATCATATTATGATCCCGGCTTAAGTGTGCCAGATAGGTCCGTTTGGTCCGTCCGGTAAGAATCTCGCTAAGTGCTGCTCCGGCTGCCTCATTCGAGAGATGGCCCATATCGCCAAGAATCCGCCGCTTCGTGTTCCACGGGTAACGCCCCATTCTCAGCATCTCAATATCATGATTGGCCTCCAGCACAAGAACATCCGCGCCTTCAAGCGCCACCCTTACTTTATCACTCACATAGCCAAGATCCGTCGCTACGCACAGCTTTTCCTTACCGTCATAAAAGTTATAGCCTACCGGTTCAGCCGCATCATGGGAAATCGCAAAGGATTCCACTCTCAGACTGCCGAAGTCCCGGTACCCGCCGGTCTCCATAATGATCCGGTTATGCTCGGGAATCGTGCCAATCCCTCTCTCTATCGCTCCCCACGTATTGGTGTTGGCGTAGATCGGAAGATCATATTTACGCGCCATGGCCCCGAGCCCCTTAATGTGGTCGGAATGCTCATGTGTAACCAGAATGCCGTCTATATCCTTACCTGTCAGCTCGCGCATAGCCAGCAGTTCATCGATCCGCTTGGCACTCAGACCGGCGTCAATCATCAGCGTTGTTTCCCCGTTTCGCACCACTGTCACATTACCGGTAGAACCGCTGGACAGCACTGTAAATGAAATCCCCATCTCTCCTGCTCCTTCTACTCTGTTGTCTTCGGACTGATAATGTCCGCACTTATGGCATCCACGTAATAAGCGTTGCCGTTCTCCAGCATAAACCGCCACATCGGCGAAGCTACCTGACTCTCGGAGTTGAACAATTCCCCGTAATAGCCGAGTTCAATCTCCTTCACTACCGAGTCTGCCGGAAAATACTTTTCAATCAGACTGCTGAGTGCCTGGGATGCCGGAAGCACCTTCTGCACATCCTTGTCTTCGCTGCTGCTGGCTCCAATCTCAATCTTCGGCCAGCGATAGGCTACGATCTTCTGATTGTTGTTAATCAGCTCCAGCCTTACTTGAAACAAGGAGTATTTGTTATCCACCAGCGGATGAAGCACGAACTTGCCGACCTCACTCTCCTGGGCATCAAAACGGTAATTGGCGATGTCCGTAATCTGTCCCTGAAGCTCATTGCTGAGTTCAGTGAACGAGGAATACATCAGCCCGCTGTCAATCGGCTCCTTCAGCGGAGCCGGCGGATCATTCTGCTCTTCTCCGGAGTAAATGTAGGTAATATCCGGCAGCTGAGGGGTAGCCGCTGGAATCGGGCACAGTACACGAATTCCCTTCTGCTCCATAACCGCCTGCGTTTCTGCCGAGAGGGAAGTAAAGTCCAGGTTGGCACTGGCCTGATCCCGCAAATCCATCCACAGCTGATAACACAGCAGCAGATTCAGTACCAGAAAAGCGTATATCAGCACATTTTTGGCTTTTCCCCAGTCCATACTTTCCCTCCTACAAGTTAATTTACTAACCGGCAAACCCTAATTCAATGTAAGCACACTTCCGTCCTCGAGTGTCACCCGCCAGACCGGCACCAGCCGCAGTGTTTCCCTTTGCTCTACAGGGATATAGGCTGGAATCAGATCCTTCACAGGTGAGCTTGAGCTGATGCGTGCCAGCTTAACCTTGAGTTCTTCTCCTCCGGGGAGCTCCACAAGCGTCTTTACCGCCTTATCTTCCTCCGTATACATCAGCGAACGCTCATAAGACGATACAGTTCCCTGCTGCAGCTCCAAATTGATGACACCATACTGCAGCTGCGGTTTGCTCAGGATCGGATAGGAGCCGTAATACTGCTGAAAAGAGACTTTGCGTTCCTGTTTATCTTCCTCCGTCGATGCCAGGCGATAGGTTCCGTTCCATCCCCCGTGCTGATTAACAAAATCGACCGCTTCCAGCGCATCCTTTGCAGGCGTACTGTCTCCGGCAGGCAGCGCCGCAGGATCACTATAGCTCATCCAGTTCTGCTCCTGGTCAACCTGAAGGCTGCGCTTGCTGTCCGTATAGATTTTGGAGCCGTCCTTCTCCGGAATATACCTTGTACTTCCTGCATCGAAGAACAGGTTGCTCTGCATTTGTTCTATGGTATACATCCCGGATGGCAGCTCCGCCTCAACCAGAGGAAGCTTCTGCTCAGGCACATAATAATCTCCGTTCACTGCCGTATAAGGCATCCAATTCGTCCCGAAATCGACATGCTGCTGCACGTCCTGGACGGTGAGATCGGCTTTTGCCGCTTCATAAACGATGTCACCTCTGGTGCTAAAAAACACTGCATGTGCCTTCGAGTCATTTTTCACATTGTAAATCCAAATCCGGTCAATGCTCTCCCCCTCAAAGAGCGAATCAGGAGACAGCTGCATGACCCGCTGCAGCAGCGTCACCGGTATGCCCGCACCGAAGGACAGCTCAATGCCGGGGTTCTCCTTCCGGATCTTGTCCCAGTCGAAATCCTGCACCGGGCGCCGCTGGAAGCTCTCAAAGCCGCGTCCTTTGAGGCGGCCTAGAATCAGATCATAAAAAGTAGAGTCAGGGTAGAACAATGTATGCTTGTCCCCGCCCATATGAATAATCATTCTATCCGGATAGAGCAGATTCTCAACCTTTTCTTCCGGGCCCATATTGTCTGTCTTGACATACAGGTTCTCTGACATTACCGCTGAGTCACTGCCTGGAAGCCGGTATATCAGATAATAGCTTTCCACCAGACTGCCCGCTACCAATAAGGCCAGAACCCAGGTTTTTATTCTTTCTTTCATCCCTCACTCCCCCTTTGCTGATGCAGAGGCAGCGTAAATGTGACGAGTGAGCCTTCGTTAAGCTCTGATTGCAGTGAAATCGAACCGCCATGCGCTTTGACAATTTCCCGGGCAATGGACAATCCAAGTCCGGTGCCGCCCATATTCCGCGAACGGGCCTTATCCACCCGGTAAAAGCGTTCAAAGATCCGTTCAATATCCTTCTTAGGAATCCCGATTCCGGAGTCCCGTACGGAAATAGCCAGCATGCCGTCCTCGCTCTTCACTGCCTGCAGGCTGATCGTCCCGCCCTCCGGCGTGTATTTCAGCGCATTGGAGACCAGATTGCCAAGCACCTGATCAATCTGATCACGGTCCAGCCAGGCGGAAGCGACATCCTTATGGACAACCGTGCTGATATGAATCCGCTTCTGGCGGATCTGGAAAGAGAACCGGTCAGCGACATCCTCCAGCATCTCGGAGATATCCGTCTGCTGAATACGCAGGCTGGATTCCTTGGAATCCAGCCGCGAGAGATGCAGCAGGTCGGTTACGAGGCGGATCATCCGCTCGGTCTCATTACGGATAACCCCGACGAAGCGTACAGCAAGCTGCGGATCATCGAGTGCTCCGTCATCAAGGGCTTCGACATAGCTCTTGATTGTCGTCAGCGGGGTCCGCAGCTCATGCGAGACGTTGGCCACGAATTCGCGCCGCGATTCCTCGAGATTCTCCTGCTCGGTGACATCCTGCAGCACGGCAATCGTACCGGCGATTCCGCCGCCTTCACGGCGGTGGATCGGAGTAAAGGTAACCCTCACGATATTGGGATCCCCTCCGCCCATCGGAGAGAGGTGAATCATTGCCGATTGGGCATTACCCTCCGCCAGCGATCCCGACTGCTCATGATTCAGGCCGAGAAGCTCATCGAGCGGCGCACCTTCCGGCAGAGGGCCTTCCGAGCCCAGCATGTGCGCGGCGCGGGTATTCATCAGAATGACCACCCCGCTCTCGTCGGTCGCTACAACTCCATCACTCATATTCGTCAGGATCGAAGCAAGCTTCTCCTTCTCCTCTTCGTTCTGAGACAGAGCTTCACGAAGCCTGCCTGTCATATAATTAAACGCCTGGCTAAGCTGCCCGATTTCATCATTGCCGAACTCCGGCATTTTTCGGTTAAACCGGCCTTCGGCAAGCGCGGTGGCATGCCGGGTCATCTCTTTAATCGGATGAGTAATCGTATGGGCGAGAATCACGCACAATACGGCAGTAAGCGCCAGTGCCAGGAGCAGTCCTGAGAGGAACACGCTGTTAATCCGGCTCATGGTAGCGTATAAATCCTTCATATCAGCGGCAATATAGATAGCCCCTACCACTTTATCGCCGGAAAGGACCGGCTTGGCTACGACCTTCTTCCGCACATTATCATCGGCAATAATATATTCTTCATTGTCACTGATGCCCTGCAGCGCCCGGCTGACCACAGTCTGGGTATTGCGCTGTCCGACATAATCATTCTGGGAGGGGACAGAAGTGGTAATGATCTTGCCGCTTGCATCAAGTACCTGGATCTCTGCACCGTTGATATACAGATTGTTGACCATGCCGCGCAGGCTCTCTACTGCCGTTTCTTCATCTGCGGTTCCGGCTTCGCTGCCGAGCTTGTCTGCAGTCAGGATGGAGAGCATCTCCGCCCGGGCCTTCAGATCCTTGGTGAAATTCTCAGTCAGTGAATTCTTCATCGAACTGACAAAATAAACCCCGATCAGCTGCATCGCCACTAGAATCAGCAGGACATAAATAATGGTCAGCCTGGCCTGAATCGTCCGGAAAAAGGACAGCCCTTTTTTCATCACAGGCCTCCGCTTTTGGGGCTATGCATCAAATAACCGAGTCCCCGCCGGGTGAAGATATATTCCGGTTTACTGGGATTCTCCTCAATTTTTTCTCTCAGACGGCGGATGGTTACGTCCACGGTCCGCACATCGCCGAAGTATTCAAAGCCCCATACGGCCTGCAGCAGGTGCTCCCGTGTCATTACTTTGCCGGCATGGCGGATCATATAGTAGAGCAGCTCATATTCACGGTGTGTCAGGTCCAGTGCTTCGCCGTCTTTATAGACCATATACATATCGGTATCGACGAACAGGCCGAAATGATGCACGCCCTGTTTACTCTCTGCCATTTCGCTTAGCGATCCGGGCGGAGTCGGCTTATGCTGGCGCCGCATCTGGGCCTTGACTCTGGCCAGCAGCTCACGTGTACTGAAGGGCTTGGTCACATAATCATCAGCGCCAAGCTCAAGGCCAAGGACCTTGTCAATCTCCCCGTCTTTTGCTGTGAGCATAATGATGGGGATATCCAGATGGGCTGAGCGCACCTCGCGGCAGACATCCATTCCGTCCTTGCCGGGAAGCATGAGGTCAAGCAGCATCAGATCGGGGCGAATAGATAGCGCAAGCTCCACCGCACTGTTGCCGTCAAAGGCGCAGATTACCTCATAGCCTTCTTTTTCTAAATTGAATTTTAAAATATCAGCAATAGGCTGTTCATCGTCTACTACCAGAATCGTTCCCATCTGCATATGCTCAGCTTCACCTTTCTCACCATACTTATCATTGATTCTTTTATTTTAACATACCTGTCCTATAGAACGTGAACTTAAGAATGTTCCATTAAAACTTCGTGCTTAAGTTCATCTTATATAGCGTCACATCCTACCTCCAGTCAAACTTAAAGCCGCCCGGAAAACTCCGGACGGCTGAGGGTAAGTTATGAATTATTTCAAGTATTTCAGCGGATTGACCGCCGTACCGTTCTTACGGATTTCAAAATGAAGATGAGTACCGGTCGAACGCCCCGTGTTGCCCATAATGCCAATCTTGCCGCCTTGCTCAAGCCGTTGTCCAACCGATACAGAAATACTGCTCAAGTGGCCGTAATACGTCACATACCCATTTTTGTGATCGACGATAACAACATTGCCATACCCGCTCTGCACTCCGGCGAAAGTAACGGTTCCTGCGTCGGCCGCTTTAATCGTGCGGTTGCCCGATACAAGGTCGACGCCTTTATGAACACGTCCCCACCGTTCGCCGAAGCTGCTGGATAATGCTGCGCCGCTGACCGGCCAGGCGAACATGCCTGTTCCTTCACCGACAACCTTCGTTCCCCGGTAGACTACTTCAGGCAGTGATTCCTTCACTACGGTCTGACCAAGCCACTCTTCCTTGACGACCAGGCCGTTTTCCTTCGTCAGCCGGTACTGCATTTCCTTCAGCCCGGTCTGGCCCGGGCGCACTACCTTGCTCTTGCCTGCTGGCAGCTGATCGCTGGTACGGACAATAACCTCAGGTTCTGTGACCACCTGTTCGGACACCTGTTCTACCGTAACTACCGTAAGCTCAGGCTGCGGAACCGTTAGTTGCAGCTCATCCCCGATCTGCAGGGTGAGCTCCTTCACCGCAGGATTGTTATGAAAAATCTCATCCTGCGTAATACTGAACCGTTTAGCAATTCCGGAGATCGTATCGCCTTCCTGTACGGTATAGACAACCGGTTCATCTTTGCCTTCGGTCAGTGCCTTGACCGCTTCCTCCACGTTCATGACTTTGTTGGGGTCAGCCTTTACCGGAACAATGCTCACTTCTTCCTCAATAGAGGCTGATTCGATCTTATCCCCACCGGCCGATGTAGCTAGAGTCTTGCTGCTGGCAGCCGACATCTTTTTCAGCTGGGCACCAGCCGCTGCCGCTACGGCCGGAACATAATGCTCCTTGACACCCTGCAGCACTGCATTGGCTGTCTCCTGATCCTTGACGATCCCGACAGATTTGCCATCGACAGTCAATTGTACGCCAACCGCGTATGCCTTGAGCATGCCATCCAGCTTGTCCAAGGTACCTTCACTATCAATTTCCGGTTTATACGCCTGCTCCTGCTCGGTAGTAATACCGCTTGTCTGCAGTACCATAACTGAATCCGGATACTTCGTCTGATATTCCTGCCGCTTCTCTTCGAACAGCCGGTCAAGTTCAGACTCCTCACCGATCTTGCCGATTTCTTCGCCCTTCACCAGTACCTTGTAATAGGTTACCGTGTTTGCGGCCACATATTTCTTCTCTGCCCCGACTAAAAAGGCAGACAACAGCACCAGACCGGCAGAAGCCGCAATCCAGGAGCGCCGCATTCTCCGCGGTTTAGGTTCCTGATGAAAGACATTGGCTTCGCTGGGAGCATGAATGCCCTGTTGAATCTCTGCGCTGAATTCCGCGGGTGTCTGTTCACTGCTCCGCAGCTTCCCCATCCGGCGCATGAATTTAAATCCCTTCATCAAACTCTCCCTTTCAATTGCCCGTTCAGTCCGCTATGCGAGCGGACAAGCTTGTTTTACGACCCCTTATATATATTCTGCTGCATCTATTTGTCTATTTGCGTTAGTGTGAATGATCATGTTGTCCTGAACTAAGAAGATACGGTTCTAAAGCCCTTAGCCAACCGGACAATATCCCCTCATCTAGCGAAAAATATAAGTATAAATCATGCCGTGAAACCTATGTTTTTCAGCCGTTTAAAAGGTTACAAAAAATTAACCCCTTCTAGTCCTTTTTTACTGTACCATAGCCGGGAGAAAAATTTCAACTTAGTTGTCATGGCAAAACCCGCGAAAATCGCGGGTTTTTATCCAAAATATGACGTTTAAACATTATAATTGTGTCAATAAAGTGACGCTTTTTTTAATTCTGTACATTCTCATCTGCTCCAGGTGTAAGCATTTTCATCAGCATCTCATATTCATCCTGATTCACGTATTTGGCAATGACTTCCTGTATTTCCTTCACTTCACTTTCTGTTAATCCGTCCTCCATCGCTGTAGAGATCTTTTGCATCTCCTCCTGTGGAAGCTTGGTCATCAGAATATTGAAAATGTTGGCCTTCTCCTCAGCCGGCAGGCTGTCCTTCAGCTCGCTCATCGCATCCGGTGTCATAACCAGCTGCTGATCCAGGCCTCCGTCACTCTGTTTGTCCGCATCTGCAGCTTCTCCCATAACGGCCAAGGCGTCTTCGGGGACCTTTTCCTCTACAGCCTTGTCACTGTCATTAGCGGGTGTATTGCCGGTTTTCTCCTTGTCCGTCTGGGTTGCAGCAGGAACGGTGTCCTTCAGATCGTCCTTGATATCCGTAGCATCCGCCTTCGCCCCCATTCCCGTCAGACTTTTCACAAAGCCGCCGATTCCCGGTTCCGGTCCATCCAGTTTAATATCAAAGCTTGCCAGAACAGACTGAATGTACGTATTGACTACATATGCGGTGGTCAATACGGACAGCGCGCTGGCCAGCACGACGATCAGGCATACGCCAATTGCACTTTTAACTATTTTCACCATCATCTCTCCTTGCCCTCTGTCTTATCCTATTTCCCGTAAGATCAGTCCTTTAGTGCTGTATTCTTCCAGTATTGACCAGATTAATCAGCGGGAAACCTGCAGCAGGCAAAGAGAGTACCGCCAGGGAATACACTGTGTACAAAAAAAAGGGCCCCATCCGGGACCCTTGTGATTTACAGCTTAGATATAGATAGGCAATACCTGATTCGTCTGCTCACGGTTACGTCCAACAGAGAAGATCGCAATCGGAATGCCTGTAAGCTCTGCTACACGTTCTACATAACGGCGTGTATTGGCCGGCAGATCGTCCAAAGTCTTGGCAGCGGTGATATCCTCATTCCAGCCTGGAAGCTCTTCATAGACCGCTTCACATTCAGCCAGCATTTTGAGACTGGCCGGATAGTGGGTAATTACCTCACCGCGGTATTTGTAGCCTGTGCAGATTTTGACCGTATCCAGGCCGCTGAGCACATCCAGTGAGTTGAGTGACAGGCCGGTAATTCCGCTGACACGGCGGGCATGACGCACAACTACACTGTCAAACCAGCCAACACGGCGGGCGCGTCCGGTTACAGTACCGTATTCATGGCCGGTCTCACGGATGTAATCGCCGGTTGCATCGTTCAGCTCTGTAGGGAACGGGCCATCGCCGACACGGGTTGTGTAAGCTTTGGCAACGCCGATAACCTGTTTGATCTTCGATGGACCCACACCGGAACCGATGCATACACCGCCGGCTGATGGATTCGAGGAAGTTACAAACGGATATGTTCCTTGGTCGATATCCAGCATTACACCTTGTGCACCTTCGAACAACACTCTGGAATCCGCGTCAATTGCATCATTGAGTACAACCGACGTATCGGTTACATAACCGCGGAGCACTTCTGCATATTCCAGATATTTCACCAGGATCTCTTCCACATCAAGCGGCTCTGCACCGTATACCTGTGTGATAACCTGGTTCTTCTCTTCCATTAAGTGACGAAGTCTAAGCTCGAATTCCTCAGCGTCCATCAGATCGGCGATCCGGATACCGTTGCGGGCAGCTTTGTCCATATAAGCAGGGCCGATTCCCTTACGGGTCGTGCCAATTTTGTTCGGGCCTTTACGGTCTTCTTCAAGCGCATCCAGCAGCATATGATAAGGCATAATGACATGGGCACGATCACTGATCACCAGATTTTTAGTGTCGAAGCCGTTCTCATGAATATAATTAATTTCTTGGATCAGGGCTTCGGGATTGATCACCATTCCGTTACCGATTACGCAAGTTTTCTCTTTATAAAATACACCAGATGGAATCAAGCTCAGCTTGAATTTCTTCCCGTCAATCAGAATCGTGTGACCGGCATTGTTACCCCCCTGATACCGGGCGACCACATCTGCGCTCTCCGCCAGAAAATCCGTGATCTTCCCTTTGCCTTCGTCTCCCCATTGTGTTCCCACGACGACTACCGTTGACATGTTCATTCCTCCGTAGGTGCTAGCTTAGCACCATTATTTATAATAATATGGGCTCTGTACAGCGTTCTTATGTACGCAGCCCTCCGGACGCTATGCGGTTTAACCCGCTAAAGCACAATAACCAGTGTAACAGCGGTACTTTTTAAAGTCAAATAAAAACGAACGATCACACAAGGAAATGTGCAATCGTTCGGATATTGTGCATAAATCGCCTAACCTGCAAATGGTTCAGCATGCGCCCGCTCGTAGTTGACGAACTTGTTAAAGTTCTTCAAGAAGACAAGCTCTACAGTCCCTACTGGACCATTACGTTGTTTGGCAATAATTATTTCAATAATGTTCTTCTTTTCCGTGTCCTGATTATAGTAATCATCACGGTACAGGAAGGCTACGATATCAGCATCCTGCTCGATGGAACCCGATTCACGAAGGTCACTCATCATCGGTCGTTTATCCTGACGCTGCTCTACACCACGGCTAAGCTGGGACAGGGCAATGACCGGCACATCCAATTCGCGGGCAATCTGCTTCAGTGTACGCGAGATCTCCGATACTTCCTGCTGGCGGTTCTCCCCGCCCTTGCCGCGTCCCTGAATCAGCTGCAAGTAGTCGATGACGATCATGCCAAGGCCCTTTTCCTTCTTAAGCCTGCGGCATTTGGCGCGGATATCCGTAACTGTAACCCCGGGCGTATCATCAATATAGATTTCCGCTTCCGACAGAGACTGAATTCCCATTGTCAGCTTGGACCAGTCGTCATCGCTCTTGAATTCACCGGTACGCATAATATTGGCATCCAGATTGGCTTCGGCGCAAATCATACGCTGTACCAGCTGCGGGGCCGACATTTCCAGACTGAAGATGGCAACCGTCTCTTTGGCGCGGACCGCCACATTCTGGGCAATATTCAGTGCAAATGCCGTCTTCCCTACAGAAGGACGGGCAGCCACAATGATCAAGTCATTGCGCTGGAAGCCGTTAGTCATATGGTCGAGATCGACGAATCCCGTAGGAATCCCTGATGTGCCGCCTTTGTTCTGATGGAGCAGCTCTACGCGGTCAAATACCTGCATGAGTACATCGCGAATAGCAATAAATCCGCTTCCGCTGCGGCGGTTAGAGATTTCTAAGATCCGCCGCTCCGCATCGCTTAGCATGATGCCTACATCTTCACCGCCGGTATAACCTTCGCTGACAATTTGCGTCGCTGTGCGGATCAGCCGCCGCAGCATCGCCTTTTCCTCAATAATTTGAGCGTAATAGTCCACGTTGGCCGCAGTCGGCACTGCATGCGCCAGCTTAGCCAAATAGCTGACACCGCCGATATCCTCAAGCTCTCCCCTGTCCTGAAGCCGGGACGTCAGGGTAATCAGGTCAATCGGCTGGCTCTCTTCTCCGAGCTGCACCATCGCCTCAAAAATCATCTGATGCGGTTTATCGTAGAAGTCTTCGGTATTCACCCGCTCCATCGCGGTAATCAGCGCTTCATCATGCAGCAGAACAGCACCTAGAACGGCCTGCTCCGCCTCCAGATTCTGCGGGGGAACCCGATCGAAAAAGAGATCTCCACCCATGTTACTCCTCCGTTACCTGAACCGTGAGGTTAGCCTTTACTTCAGTATGCAGCTTCACTTGAACCTGGAACGTACCCACATGGCGGATCGGGTCGCTCAGCTCAATTTTGCGCTTGTCAATAACGATGCCTTGGGCTGCAGCCAGGGTTTCGGCAATCTGCTTGCTGGTGATTGCACCGAACAGACGGCCGCCCTCACCCGATTTCGCTTTTAGCGTCAGTGTCAGTTCGTCCAGCTTCTTGCCGAGCTGCTGTGCTTCCGCCTTCTCCTGATCCTTGCGGCGCTGTTCAGCAGCGGCCTGGTTTTCCAGTGTTTTTACATTGCCTTCTGTAGCTGGACGAACCAGCCCGCGCGGCAGCAGGAAGTTGGCTGCATACCCTTCCGATACCTCTTTAACCTGCCCCTTCTTACCTTGTCCCTTAACATCTTTTATGAAAATGACCTTCATTCGAACAGCCCCTCTTTCGATTCAATTTCAGCCAGCACTTCCAGCAGTCTGGCCTCTGCTTCCTTACTTGTTCCTTCAAGCTGTACCGCAGCGTTGGACAAATGCCCGCCGCCGCCCAGCTTCTCCATCACTACCTGAACATTCATCCGCCCGAGTGATCGGGCGCTGATGCCGATCAGGCCGTCAGGCCGCTCACTGATGACAAAAGATGCCACCACGTTAGTCATCCCAAGCAGCGTATCGGCGGTCTGGGCGATAAGCAGCTGCGGGATTTTCATTCCCGGTGCGGTTACAACCAGCGCTATATGATCATACACCATTCGCGCATGCTTGATAATTTCGGCTTTGGAGATATACTCCTGCAAATCCTCCTTCAGCATCCGCTGGATAAGGATTGTATCCGCCCCGATCCGCCGCAGGAAACCTGCTGCTTCAAAGGTGCGGGACCCGGTATGGAGGGCAAAATGCTTCGTGTCAACCGTAATCCCGGCGAGCAGCATGGTTGCCTCCAGCGGACTAAGCTTGATCTTATCGTGGATATACTGCAGCAGCTCTGTCACAAGCTCACAGGTTGAGGATGCATACGGCTCAAGATATACCAGCACCGCTTCGTTGATGAATTCCTCACCCCGCCGGTGATGGTCTACGACCACAATCCGGCTGGCATATTGCACGAGACGCGGCTCCATCGTCATAGAAGCCTTATGGGTATCCACTACGATCAGTAGGGTATGCTCGGTCATGACCTGCAGCGCCTGCTCTGTAGTGATAAAGGTCTTGTACAGATCCTCGTCCCGCTTGATCTGCTCCATCATTCGGGTAATGGAGGGATTAGGGGTCTCCATTACAATGCTGGCTTCTACGTTGTACATCTGGGCAGCCTTGAGCAGGCCAATCGCTGCCCCTACGGCATCGATATCAGGGTTACGGTGCCCCATAATCAGCACCTTATCGCTCTCCTGCATCAGATCGCGCAGGGCATGGGCAATAACCCGCGCCCGGACTCTCGTCCGCTTCTCGGCAGCATTGCTCTTGCCGCCGTAGAAGGACAGGCGCTGGCCCGCCTTCACGGCTGCCTGGTCTCCGCCGCGTCCCAGCGCCATGTCCAGACTGGATTGCGCCAGCGCTCCCAGCTCGCTGGCAGACTCCGCACCATACGCGAGGCCGATGCTCAGCGTCATCGGCACCTTAAGGTCGGCCGTCATTTCGCGCACCTCATCGAGGATGACAAACCGGCTCTCCTCCAGTGCCTGCAGGCTGCGGTGATTAAGCAGCATCAGGTAACGTTCGGAAGACAGCCGCCGCAGATACACCTCGAACTGTTTGCTCCACTCGGTAATCTCACTGGCCACCTTGGCGATCAGCGAGGTACGCTGCTGGTCATCCATGCCCTGAGCCGCTTCATCGAGATTGTCCATCATTACAATGCCGATAGCCAGCTTCTCTTCTTCATAGCGATCACGCAGCACTACAAGCTCAGTAATGTCATATAGATACAGCATACGTTCACTAGGAATAATCACTGCCTGGTAATACCGGTCGTCAACAGTGATCTCCTGTCTGACATCCTTAAGTGTGCCGATATCCTTGGCGATTTCCCGCTTGACTGGGCCACTGCCCGTCAGAGCAGGCACTACATCAGGCAGTAATTCCTGCAGCTCTTCGCCTACCAGCGATTTGCGGCTAAATATATCACTGGCATTGCGGTTGTTCCACTCCACGGTGCGGTCCTCGCTGTAGAGGATGATTCCAAGGGGGAGCATACTGACCGCTTCACCTTCGACCCGCTTGATACGAAAAGACAGGCCGTTAATATATTCCACCAGATTGCGCCGGAACGCCAGCTCCGCCTGCAGCATCGAGAAGCACAGGGTGCCGGCCAGAAACAAACTGGTCACACCCAGAACCCAGTTGTAGATACTGACGATGATAATAAGGACCAGCAGCAGCATGAACGCCCAGACGGTATGATAGCCGTGCCAGCGTCTTTGCAGAAATTTAGGCATGACCTCTCACCCTATCGTTTCGATTTCTTCACAAGCTCCCGCAGCGGGAACGCAATATCGATAATACCGATAATCCAAAGCCCCGGCAGCCAGACAACGAGCAGTGACAGTAATATTGCCACAATTTTGCTCCACTTGCGCTCATGGACCAGGAAGAATACGAACCCGATGGTCTGAATCTTAAATACAATTTGGAGTAATGGCAGCAGATTGGCGGAGATCATCAGCATAAAGCTGCTATCCGAATTGCCAGAGAACAAGCTAATTACAACGCCCAGCAGATAGTACCAGATAAAAGATCTTGAAAGTCTCCATTCGCGCGCAGGCTTCAGCTTCGGAACCGCATAACCCATACTGTTAAGGATAGGGCGAACAATGGAGTGGGTGATTACAGCCATCATAAAGGAGCTTAGAATCAGTGTCATTGGAATGACCTGTATCGTCATATGACTGATTGTGTTTACATCCTCAGATGTAAGGTTGAACTCACTGATCATCGGATTGCCTGTACCCAGATCGGAGAGCGGAGACATTACCATTTGCATCATATCATTCACGTAAGTGGAAAGATCAAAATTGAACAGCGCTGTACCAATCACCAGCAGCAGCAGAAACTCACCCAGAATGGTAACGGTTCCTGCCATGATGGTGGACAATGCCGAGGAGCGTCTCTTATACCAGCGTCCCATAACTAAAGCCGGGATCAGGAAATACAGTGCTAACAATACGTAGACAGGTGTAATCAGGCCTACAATCAGCAGGATCGGCAATAGATGCACAATAAACTGTTTTGTACTCAGGGTAGTGAACAACACTACGGCCGGAATAGTTAAGAAAAGTGTAGTAATGATGAGCAGCGGGGTTGATAGAGATAGCAGCAGCAGCAAGTAGGCGATGCTCCATGCCACAGATGTCCAGCGAAATTTCAACAGTTTTCACCTCTTACGCATATGTTCTTCTAACGCAGATATATCCTGGTACCATTCTTCAAGCTGATGCCCTTCCTGCCTGTGCTTTCTTAGCTTCTCCAGCAATAAATCATCCAGTTCGCGGTAAGGAATGCCAAGTCTGCGGCCCAGGATATAAGAGCTCATAATCAGACTCGCCAGACTGTCGCCTACACGGGCGGTACTGCCTTCCCAAAGTGCTTTAAATAACCGTGAGACTTGATCGATTACTTCGGTCTTTAACCACTCAATAACCTTGGCGCGTTTGGCCACATCCAGATCCTTCGGCACATTGGGCACGTCTCTCTACCTCCGGCAAAAAGCATTATTCTCCATTATAGCATAAATATTTCCCAGTCACACGGGAGGGTCCGGCCGCCTTAAAACTGCAAAATCATGCCTTTCAAAAAAGGCCCGTATTCCGTTATCGCCGGAAATACAGGCCCTAAAGTTCATCTGCTTCTGCCGTGATGATAGGTTATAAAGATTCCTGCGATTGCCGGGAGACGACCTTCTCACAATATTCAATGATTTGACTCCGGCGGACAATACCGATGAACCGGTTCATGTCATCAACCACCGGCACAAAGTTCTGCACTTTAGCCAGGTTGATCAGATCTTCCATATCAGCATCGATCGAGACCGGCAGATTATTCATCCGCAGCGGTACATCCTTCAGCAAATATTTTGAAGCATTCTCAAAGGTAACCGTCCCGCCCGAATCCTTCATATACCAGAGCAGATCCCCTTCTGTCACCGTGCCGGCATATTCTCCGTTGCGGTTCAGAATCGGTACAGCGGTATAGCGGTGAAACTCCATCCGTTCCAAGGTCTGGCGCAGTGTTGAATCCAAGGTAACACAGGCCACTTCTTGTTTAGGAAGTAAAAAAAACGCAATATTCATCTCTTGATCCTCCTCAAAGAGTTCCGAAGGAATTAACCCTGCTATTTAGGGCACCCGTAGTAATACGCCTTACCCAGCAATTAGTTCCACTCCATTATACCATGAAGACAGGAAGCAGCAGCCACTAACATTACACATGGCTGCTGCATTCTTACTCTTATGGTATTTGCTACGGGTTGATTACTGTGCTGCTGCTGTAGCCGAAGGCTCCAGTGCATTTTCAGCCTTGCCCGGCTCGATCAGCTGGCTTACCGGAGTGCCGGCATTCATCCAGTTGTCGATCATCGTTCTGGCTTCGCTCAAATCCTCTTCATCGACGATATCATAATACACGCCGTCAATCTTCTTGCCTTCACCCATGACAGTAAAGCTGGAAATATCCATATCCTTGCCGCCCATGAACTTTTTGGCGAGACTAATAATGGTGGAAGGCTGCAGATCTGTCTTGAAGTTTTCGCCCATAATATCGAGCAGTTCAGGGATTTTGCCGATTTGGCTGATTGATAACATTTTATTCGCAACTACATCAATAAAGACCTGCTGGCGTTTCGTCCGGTTAAAATCGCTGTCTTCACGGTAGCGGGTATAATTAAGGGCTTCTTCGCCGTTATAGTTCGATTTGCCGCCTTCGATGGTGAATTTCTCATGATCGGCACCTTTGTTCACAATATCCTTTTTGATGGGCAGCGGAACACCGCCGATGGCATCGACCGCATCCTTAAGTCCCTGGAAATTGATCGTTGCATAATATTGAATGTCATGGCCGAGCAGTGCTTCCAGTGTATCTTTTGCCATCTGCTGACCGCCGAAAGCATACGCATGGGTGATTTTATCCTTTTTGTTGTCCTTGTGCCCGATGATTTCCGTATACGTATCGCGGGGGATAGAGATCAGCAGAATTTTGTAATCCTCCGGACGGATAACGGCATAGATCATCGTATCCGAACGTGCTGTCTCATTCGCCCGCTGATCTGTTCCCAGCAGCATTAAAGAGAACGGATCGCTTTTGTAGACAACGGGTTCCGCTTGTACAGTGGACGTGCTGTCCTTAACCAGCGGCTCATACGACTCTTCTGCCAGTTTGGACTCCACCCGGTCGGCCAGGAAAAGATCAAAGGCCAGTACAGAAAGCGGCTTTTGAAACAAAAAACCTCCGGCGAGAATGACTACAACGGCTATAAGGGCTATATACCTTTTTTTAAACTTATTTTTTTTCATTAATGGGTTCCTTCTTTGTGTTGGAATATACAGAATAAACAAATGATTGCTTGCGATCTATTTACAATGCTTGCCCGTCGCTTACCAGGCACTCATGTCTGAATTTCTCTAGGCCGTCTTACTTGCCCTATTCGGTCTTATTGTCCCCCCTTTCAGGAATTAGGGTCGTTCTAATTGTAGAATAAACCTGGAAAACTGCTTTGACACAAACAATATTTCTATTGTAATCACTTGTGCCTTAAAAAGAAATAACAAAAAACGACATTAATAGTACGTTAGCTGCTGGTAATTACTTAAGTATATGACGCTCAAAATTACGATTTGTTTTATTCCGGCAAAAAAAAACAGAACCGGCAGGCCCGATTCGTATACGTCACGGGGGCCTTGCGGTTCTGTTGCTGTTTAATCTATTTCCTTAATCCACCATTTGTCCGGCTCAATAATATTGCTCATGGAATCGACATGCACACCCTGCAGGCGCTTGTTTACAGCAGTAATATTCACCCGCTCTGCAAAAAAGATCATCGGCACTTCCTCATTAATCAGCTTCTGCCATTCATAATAAATCTGCTTCCGGTATTCCTTATCATAAGCTTTGTTCCCCACTCCTTCACGAATCAGCTCTTCGCTTTGCTCCGAGGACCAGCGGGAGTAGTTCCACAAATCGGTTGCCCGCCACAGTCCCGAAGGATCGGGATCGCTTGCCAGCCCCCATACTCCGTTGAATAATTCAACAGTAGGGTCATCCTTTTCCACTGCCTCATAAAAAAGATTCAGCTCCTTGAGTGCCCCGCCATTCAACCGTACATCTAGCCCAACATCCCGCCAGTTCTGTAAAATAGCCTGTGTCCGCTCTTCGGTCGTACTGCTGCCGCTCATAGCATCATAATGAATAACCAGCTTCTGACCCTTCGGATCCTCACGCATTCCATCGCCGTCTACATCGAGATAGCCCGCTTCATCAAGCAGAACCTCCGCCTTCTCCGGACTGTATGGATACGTATCAATTTCGGTATCGGCAATCTTGGCCCAGCTTGAGCTTGGAATCGGTGTCTCAATCAGCTTGCCCAGTCCATAAGAGTATTGGTTAATGATCTCTTCCCGGTCCAGGGCGTAATACATTGCTTTGCGCAGACGTTTGTCGGTGAATTTGGGGTTGTCCATCACATTCCGCTGTGCAGTTTCATCCCAATGGCCGAATTTAAAGCCTATGTATTCGTAAGACAGCTCCGCCGATTGCATTAGGAATATGTTGTCGAGTTCTTTAAGTGCAGCAAAGGTCTCCCGCGGCGCAGTACCAATATCAATGCCGCCCGTTTCCAAAAGTCCGGTAATTTCACTGTCCTTTACTACCTTATAGTTAATACCATCTAATAAAGCCTTGCCCTTATAATAATTATCAAACCGCTGCATCCGGACAAGCTGGCCAGGCTGAATCTCCTTCACCTCAAAGGGTCCAATGCCGATCGGCCTCTTGCGTACCTGATCACTGTCGGCCATATCTTTAACAGCTACTCCGCTAAAATATTTCTTATTCATCGGATACGGCCACAAGTTGTCGATGGTGTTCACACGTGCCGAATTTACGGTAATCCTGAGCGTATACGGGTCTATAACCTTTACACCGCTTAGCTGATCTGTTTCTCCGCGATGGTAGGCTTCTACGCCCTTTATCATTTCCACACTATAATACCTGGAGCCTGTATAATCAGGACTTGCGATCGTCTCCAGCGCAAATTTCCAGTCTTCAACCGTCAATTCATCTCCGTTATGCCAGCGGACCCCCGGTCTGATGTTGAAGGTAAATACGGTATGGTCATCGGATTCCTTCCAGGAAGCGATGTTAGGAACGGTAGTCAAATCATCCTTCACAGTAAACATGGCCTCGGTTATGAAATCAAGCACATTAGAATCATCTTCGCCCTCAAAAAACGCCGGATCAAACAGACCCTGGAACGGAGCAGTATATGCATAGGTAACGGTACCGCCTGAAATGGCTTTATCCTCAGCCTTGCTGTAGCGTACCGGGTAGGAATCGCCGCCTGAACCGGCGCCATTACATGCCGACAGAATAATAGTCATTACCAGCAGAAGTCCGCTGATCTTCGATTTAAGCATGAAGTCCTTCCTTTCTTCTATACCCGCAGTTAAGTGAAAGCGTTTTCCAATAATAAGCTATATATATCATATAATGCGTAAATTTTTAAATCATGAATTTAACAAACTACAATATTGAGGATAACCAATATTCGTGCAGATGTGAAGCCCAATAAATGGATGATGCATCTGAGAAGGTATTCCCCCCGGCAAAAAGGCCTGCCCCCCGGGCAGACCTGCAGGTATAAATCGCCGTTCAATCCTCTTCGTCTGTGTGAATGATGCTTAAACCCTCCACATGCCGTTTTCGCATCAGCTTGCGCTTTTTCCGGTCTTCCTTGGTCTCGAAAATAATATCAAAATCGTAGTCCTCCGGGTACAGCTCATCCTTAGACAAGTAGGGTTTAAGCCGTTTATGGTTGAAGCGCATTTTTTCCTTCTGGATCATTACACCGACTATGCCCATACTGTCTTGTTTTGCATAGACGATCCCTGTACGGTTAAGCGAGCTGACGTAAACGGCATCGCCAATTTCAAAGCCGGATGTCGGGTTTTTATTGTCTTTTGGCAAATTCGCTTCATCCTCTACCCTGGCTGGCTTTTCTTCCCCGGGATTTCTGCGCAGCTCATGCTTGGCATATGCTCTTATGCCCTTCCCTCTGCCTGCCGCCATCTCCGGACCCTGCTGCTCCCGCTGCTGTACCACGAGCTGGTGTGAACGCCGGATAACCTCCGCAGGAATGCCCAGCTTCTCGGCAATTTGCAGCGCGTAACTCTCTCCAGCCTCGCCGATTGTCAGCTTGTATAATGGCTGCAGTGTATCCTTATCAAACTCCATCCGCGCATTTTCGAAACCCGGGGTAGACGCTGCGAATACTTTTAACTCGCTAAAATGTGTAGTAACTATGATATTGGCCCCGCGCCGGTTCAGCTCCTCCAGAATGGCGATGGAGAGTGCAAAGCCCTCTCCCGGGTCTGTTCCCGCCGCCAGCTCATCAATCAGCAGCAGCACGCCTCTGCCAGCGTAGCGCAGCATGCCCTCTATACTCTTCATCTGGGCCGAGAAGGTGCTTAGAGACTGTGTGAGGCTCTGTCCGTCACCGATCACACTGATCATATTTGAGAATACCGTAAAATCGCTGTTCTCCTCCACGGGAACCAGCAGCCCTGACTGTACCATTGCGGTCAGGAGGCCCAGCGTCTTGAGGACCACTGTTTTCCCGCCGGTATTAGGGCCGGTAACAATCAGTGATTTGTAGCCCTGGCCGAACTCAAGGCTTACAGGTACCATATCCTTCAGTTCGGGATGTCTGCCGCCGTTCATCCGTAAGAATCCCCGCTCATTCAAGGCCACCTTCCTCGCCCCGAGAGTCCTGGCGTATTTAGCCTTGGCAAAGATGAAGTCATAGGTGCCTGTTACTTCAATATTAATACGCAGCGCCTCCTGCTCTTGCTCTACAAGGCCGCTCAGCATACTCAGGATGATGCTCTCTTCCCTGGCTTCATCCGCTGCCAGCAGCTCAAGCTCGCCCTGCAGGGCGGCTACCTCATAAGGCTCCACGAACACCGTCTGCCCGCTGGTGGACTGGTCCAGCACAGCCCCCTTCACCTGCTTGTGATACTCCCGTTTCACAGGGATGACATACCGGCCGCCCCGCATGCTGATTAGGTTCTCCTGAAGGATCGACTGATGCCGGGACATAATGCTCTCCAGCTTCCTTTGAAGCCGTTCCTTAGCCACTGCCAGCTTTTTCCGCACCCGTTCCAATCCCTTGCTTGCTTGATCATCAATTACCCCGAAGCGGATACAGCGTTCAATCTCTTCTCTTACCTGCTTCAGCTCCAGCAGCGACGCTCCATAAGCAGCAATACGCGGGGCAATCTGCTCTTTGGAGGCCATATACTTGCGCAGCTGACTGCAGCTGTTCAGAAAAGTAACGATGGCTGTGAAATCCTGCTCATTATAGAGATACCCTGTACCCATCAGAGACATGATCCATTCGATGCCCTCTAAGGAAGGCAGTGGAACACTTGCCCCGCGCTCCAGCAGCTCCTTGGCCTCTTCTGTTTCATCCATTGCCCGGTGTATAGCCGGCAGATAAGTCATCGGACTCAGTTCACTCACCATTCTCCGGCCTTCATAGGATACGGCATGCCGTGCTACATCCTTTTTAATATCCTCATACCCGAGTGTGCTTAGACTTTCCAAATTCACTGGTATTCCTCCTCTATTCTTCAACTGTCAGCGGTATTTGTTCCTAACGCAAAAAAGGGCAAAGACTGCACTATGCAGTCCTTGCCCTCATTTGAATGGTATTGTCCCCTTGATGTGCTGACCTCCGGCTTCACAACAAAAAATCATGCCCGGAAAACAGAAAAAACCGTGCTCAAGAGCACGGTTAATCACAAAGAGAACAATAGCCGTAAGAGGCCATGTTGACGCTTCGCGTGTTCTTAACTAATCATCCACTCTGCGATAAGAACTCAGTATGATTGCACATACTCAAACAGAGCAAGCCTCCGGTAATAACGAGTCCTGCTGCTACTTATCCTCAAGTGATATGAAATTGCTTAGTTAAGAACGCTCACCAACATCAAAATTTCCCCTTTAGTTATAGGATACCTGTAATTTACTACATTCTGCTAAGAGAGTCAATTCCCAGCGAAGAAATTGAACACCCAAGTGATTCCATTCCTGCTGTCAGCAACTTGTCCATGCAATGCCCCAAAAAAGGTCTTTTGCAGCTCAACCTGGACTTTTCCGCCATCCTCTACCAGCTTCCCGTAGATGCTGCGCAGTTCTTCTTCGCTCTCCAGTGCCATAATGATGCTAACATTCTCTGTTTTGGCACCCCGGCCATAATCATCAGAGAAATGGATCAGGCTGGACCCGAGCACCAGATCGGCATGCAGCAGCTTGCCGTTATGCTCATTCAGTACCTTGATTTCACCGCCAAATACGCTTTGGTAATACTCCACTGATTCACGTACATTCTCAATAATTACATAGGGGCTTGCACTGATCATCGTTATTCCTCCGGCCTTTTAATTGGACGGCTACCAGCCGTCACTTCTTCTTATTATATACAATGGCGGCGCTGGTTACCAAGCCTTGAACCGGCTAACACTACTCTTCCGCATACATAACAAAAAAGCAGCCGGTTTCCCGGCTGCTTCATAAAACGTCCTATTCCGTTGTGTAAGGCAGCAGCGCGATTTGACGCGAGCGTTTTACAGCAATGGTCAGAGCGCGTTGGTATTTTGCACTTGTACCAGTTACACGACGCGGCAAAATCTTTCCGCGTTCGCTGATGAACTTCTTAAGAAGCTCAGTGTCTTTATAATCAATGTGAGTAATTTTGTTCACAGTGAAGTAGCACACTTTTTTGCGCTTGTTGCGTCCACCACGACGTGCCGGTCTTTTGTCGTTGTCTCCGCCTTCTCTTTGTTTGAAAGCCATGTTCAGTTCAGTCCTTCCTTATTAAAATGGCAAATCATCGTCCGATATATCGATCGGTTTTCCATCGCCTGAAAAAGGATCTTGATTATTGTTGCTGCGCGAGAAATTGTTGTTATTTCCGCGTCCGCTGTTACCGCCGCCACCATAGGATGGTTCTTCGGGTACATTTCCGCCACTTGGCGCATTGCCACCTTCACGATTCTGCGAGGATTCCAGGAAACGGACATTATCGGCAATAACTTCAGTAACGTATACGCGTTTACCTTCGTTATTCTCGTAATTCCGTACTTGGATGCGGCCTTCTACGGCTGCCAGACGCCCTTTGCGCAAGTAATTGGCACAGGTCTCAGCCAGCTGTCTCCAGGTTACTACCGGGATGAAGTCCGCTTCGCGTTCACCGTTCTGGCCCGTAAAGTTGCGGTCTACGGCAAGCGTAAACTGCGTTACGGCAACACCAGCGGGAGTATAACGAAGTTCCGGGTCACGGGTCAACCGACCGATCAGAATGATACGGTTCAACAATTCAATCCCCTCCTTTTAAGCGATTCGTTACAAAGCTTGTCAAGATCTTAGGCAACGTCGTTCGTAATGAGATAACGAATAACTTCGTCGGAAATCTTCATGAGACGCTCGAGTTCAGTAACTACTGCAGGTTCTGCAGTAAAGTTAACCAAAACATAAACGCCATCACGGAATTTCTTGATCTCATACGCAAGACGGCGTTTACCTTGCACATCGTGCTTTGTAATTTCTCCGCCGTTGGAGATGACGCCTTGGAATTTTTCGACTGCTGCTTGAACGGCTTCTTGTTCAATGTCAGGACGAATAATGTACATGACTTCATATTTGCGCATAATTTTCACCTCCTTATGGTCTGCGGCCCCTGATCACGTCAGGAGCAAGGAACGAGCACAAACATAGACTCGCACCAAATTAATATACCAAATAATTCTGCTGATTGCAAGTGCTAATAATCCTCGGCAGATCATGGGAGCTTATGGGCTACATGAACAGCACCCGGCCGGCGCACAATATAACCGCATTACCACATCATCTGAGGAGGGAACAACATGGGTGAACAAACAGAATATGAAAAAGGCGACAAAGCACCAAACCCGGGAGTCTATACAGAAGTAGGAGAAGCCCGCAGCTTCCACACCCAAATTACGAATCCAAAACGCATCACGATGGAAAAGGGAGATACCTTCCCTGAGACCACAAACAAGGACCGCAAGTGGAAAAAGGTTGAAAAAGCCCGGGTTCATTAATTTTTTACTTCACATGTATAAGAAAACGGGCTCCGGCCCATAATAACCTCAGGCAGTACAAAAGAGAGGTGTGGTTCCGTTGGACGTCGTAGACGAACACAATCACTGGGATTCTGATTCAGCAACTATTGTAAGCCGGGAACAGTAAGGCTGGCCCTTAAAAAAGGTATCAGCTTTTGCAATACCCTATCACTTTAGCGGCTATAAACAGAGAAATTCCGAACATCATTGATGTACTGCCTCTGGAGAGAGATCCGCAAGGATCTCTCTTTTTGTTGTGCTTGGTGTGACAACACTTCAATTTCTGAAAACAAAAAAACCTCCGCCATAGCGAAGGTTATATTTATCAATAGTATTAGTTGTGCTGTAGTGGCGGAGAGGGTGGGATTCGAACCCACGCACGCTGTGACACGCCTAACTGATTTCGAGTCAGCCCCCTTGGGCCACTTGGGTACCTCTCCGCAGCAAGATTTATTATATCATGTCATTTATAGTTTTGCAAGCTTAATTATTTTGTAAGCCCTCTTCTTTTGAGCGCAGCACCTTTTTCAGGTTTTTCTCGAATTTGGCGCGGGGGATTAGCACACTGTGCTGGCAGCCAACGCATTTGATCCGAATATCCATCCCCATCCGGATGATCTCCATTTCATTGGTTCCGCAGGGATGGGGCTTCTTCATCTGAACAATATCCCCTAATTGAAAAACCTTCCGTTCCATCAGTTCTCCCCCTTTTCTCCCTCTTGAGCAGCAGCGACCTGTCTTCGCGGAATAGCACCGACAGCACTTGCCGCCTCTTCGGCCTGTGCTTCAAGCTCACGGGCCTTCCGCTCTGCCTCCGCCTCTTCAAGTGCCGTCTGTTTCTCCAGCGCTTGCTTAATATCGCTTTGGATCTGCCGCTGCGCTGCGTCTCTGGCATTAGGCTGGCAATTAGCCGCTACACGAATTACATATTCAGAGGTATTCATGGATTGAATCCCCAGTATATTCGGATAAGCCAGTATGTTTTCATTCCGCTCTTCGATCCCCTGTAACGCTTCGCCGATTAGAGCAAGTGTAGTTTCAAGTCCCCGCTCAATCTTCACCGGCACATCCACCACAGCCAAGGCATTAGCCAGAGAATAATTCGTTACGTTAACTATCGTGCCGTTAGGGATAATATGAACCTCGCCTGTAGTGCTGAGCAGCCTGGTCGTTCTGAGACCGATCATTTCTACGGTTCCTTTATAGGTTCCCGTCTGAATCACGTCACCTACTGCGAACTGATCCTCAAAAATGATAAAGAATCCGGTAATTACATCCTTGACCAAACTCTGCGCTCCGAAACCGATAGCCAGACCAACAACACCGGCTCCGGCCAGCAGCGGCCCAAGATTGAAATTGAATTCGGAAAGAATCAGCATAATCATGACAAAATTACATATGACCGTAACCACATTTTTCAGAAGCCCGCCTACGGTAGAGAAACGGCGGCTGTTTGCCAGTAATCTGCCCCTGGTTTCGCGTTCCATCGAGCGGTCGATAATTTGGTAAACGACCTTAATAATAACCCGGGTCAGAACAATGATTAGCAAAATCCTCAGACCTGAAAAAAGCACGTTCGCCCACATATTTGCATCCGTAACCCATTCCCACACTTTATCTTTGAAGTGGACCACCTGCTCTACAGCATTATCAGACGATTCCGCCTCCAATAGCCATTTATTCATTTGATCCCTCCTTATTATTCTACCTCTATGTAGCCGCTGCCCTCTCCATTCTTACTGAATATCCCGCGGATTTCAACATTCTGTTCGGCAATCAGTTTACGGACTCCAATGAGATCAGCTTTAAAAAATTGGATCGACATCGCGCACCCTGCGGTAATTTCTTTGGGAGTCGGGAAGATATCGATTTCGATTTCCGCATATTCAAGCAGCATTTCTGCGCGCAGCGCCTGCTGCGTAGAGTCAAATGCAATCAGCAGCTCTTCCTCCATGTCTACGCCTCCCTCTGGGCTTAAGGTCCTATCTCTTGTACCTGTAGTATAAAATCCCTCTTTCATCCATATACTAGGATCATTAACTAACATTCTCCCCGCGGACAGATGGCTTAAGCTATCAGCAATCTATGAAATGAAATGGCAGACTGCTGGTATTTTCGTAGAAGTTCCGCCGCAGAAAGGAAGATTATATGAATTTCTCTTCTCAAGCTGTACCGCTGCCAGAGCCGTCTTGTTTAAAAATATCACATGCTGATCCTAACATCTACTCGGCGATCATGCACCGTTTGCTTTTCCATTTTTCGCGTACCCGTCCGGATACTCCAATTGTGATTGTCTGTGTAGGCACGGACCGCTCTACCGGTGACTCCCTTGGCCCTTTGGTCGGTACGGCGTTAGCACGCTTTCATAGTCCCTTGTTCCATCTTTACGGAACACTGGACGAGCCTGTACACGCCGTGAATCTGGAAGAGACTTTGACTCTAATTCACAATCAATATAATAATCCCTTTATCATTGGCATTGATGCCTGTCTGGGGCACTCCGCCAGTGTCGGCTGCATCCAGGTCGTGGATGGCCCGCTGCGCCCCGGAGCTGGCGTGAATAAACAGCTGCCTCCAGTCGGAGATATCCACCTGACCGGTATTGTAAATGTCGGCGGATTTATGGAGTATTTTGTATTGCAGAATACCCGGCTGAGTCTTGTCATGCGTCTATCTGACATTATTGCCGTCAGCCTCTATTCCGCATTAAAACAATGGAAGCTCCATGCTAAATCTGCTGCAGCGCTAGAGCAATAACTTCCTTCTCCTCCGGTGAAAGCGGGTACTGGGAAGTTCCGCCTTCCAGCGGTTTGGAGTATATATATGAATTTTCGCGGTTGTGCAGGCTTGTTAATACCACACCACTGCTACTGTCATCAATAATTGCCATTGAAAAGCTCAAGTCATTTCCGCGTTCACCGAATGCGTTATACCGCTTCATCGCAACTTTTGATTTCATGCCGCGCATTTTAGTCTGTGCCGCTTCAATTAACGCCTTGTGTTCACGCTGCCCTTCTTCAAGCATTTCGCTCTGATTTTTGAGATCAATCAGCAGGCTTTCCAGATCCTCGACACCGTTCCCGCTCATCATTGCTTCGTATTTGCGCCGCATTTTACGCAGCTTGCTACCCTGAACAATCTGGATAATTACCAGCACCAATAGAATAACAGCAGCAGCAAATACAACTAATGACAACTGTTCACTTATTATTTGATTCAACTCTGACATATATGGACCATCCTTTTGTATTTATCTGCTGCCGTTCCGGCCATATAACTCAGCCATGGCATCCAGCAATCTGTTAATGTCTTGTTCTGTTGAGCTTACACCAACACTCGCCCGAACAGCTCCGCTCTCCAGTGTATCAACGGCTTGATGAGCTAATGGCGTGCAGTGCATTCCAGCCCGTACAGCTATGTTGTATCCCCGGTCCAGCCGGTGTGCAATATCTGCAGATTCCTGTCCCTCGATTGTAAAAGAAACAATTCCGCTCCGCGGAGCGCCGATGACAGGACCAAGCAGCCTTAACCCAGGAATTGCCGACAATCCCTCCATCATTTTCTGCGTCAACATCCATTCCTGATGATGGATATTTTGTGTGCCCAGAGATTTAATGATTTTCACACCGGCGAGCAGTCCGGCTATGCCCACTGCATTCTGTGTTCCTGCCTCATAGCGGTCCGGTCGCACCGCCGGTTGTTCACTGTTTTCGGATTGGCTGCCGGTTCCCCCGAGCATCAAAGGCTCCAGATCAAGCTCAGGCGAAATATAGAGCCCTCCTGTTCCTTGGGGACCGAGCAAGCCCTTATGTCCTGGAAAAGCAAGCAAATCAATGTTCATCTCTTTCACATTGATATCCAGTGAACCGGCACTTTGGGCTGCATCAACCAGAAAAACAGCACCATTTGCTTTGACGATATCGCCTATGTCCCCAATCGGCAGTATGCTGCCAAGCAGATTCGAGCTATGATTGCAGATCACCATTTTAGTATTAGGTTTAAAGAGCTTATTCAATTCCTGCAGATTGATTTGTCCCTCTTTATCGACCCGCAAATAATCAACCTCTACCCCCATTGTCCGGCGCAAATACTCTAGTGGCCTGCGTACAGAATTGTGTTCAGTCATCGTCGATATCACATGATGCCCTGGTTGAAGTGTACCCTTAATGGCCATATTTAGCCCCATCGTTGTATTGTGGGTAAAGGCAATATCCTGCGCATTTGATATTGCAAATAATTCAGCCAGCAAGGCGCGCGCTCTCACAAGCACCCTGCCCGTCCCTATAGCCAGCGAGTGGTTGCCGCGCCCGGCATTAGCCCCCGAGTGTTCCAGTGCTTCCATCATCGCCACAGCCACCTCTGGCGGCTTAGGCCAGGATGTTGCCGCATGATCCAGATATACCAGTGGCTCCATTCTTTAACCTCACTTTTCGAGTTTAAAAAACATACCCCTCCATATCCGTATTAAGGATACCTCAGGATATGTTTTCGGGCAAAGATATTCAAATCAGTTCCCCAATAGTTCGAGCAGTCTTTCCAAGTCTTGGGCACTATAGTAGTTGATCTCGATTTTCCCTTTGTCTTTACCTTGCTTAATTTTCACCGTGGTTTTGAATCTTTCACGTAACCCTTCTTCTACATTATCAATGTATGGATCACGTTTAACGATTTTCGCTTTCACTCCAGCAGTTGGTTTACGGTCAATATTCTTCACTACCTCTTCCAGTTGCCTTACACTCCATTGCTGTTCCACACATTGTTCGGCCAGCTGTTTTACAGTCTCGGAATCTTTCAGCGCCACAATTGCCCGGGCATGACCCATCGAAATTGTTCCACGTGAAACATAATCTTTAACTTCCTCCGGCAAAGTGAGCAGCCGCAAAAAATTTGCAATATGTGATCTCGACTTGCCTACCTTCAGAGATAATTCCTCTTGAGTCAGTGAGAACTGATCCATTAAGCCTTGGTATGCAACTGCAACTTCCATCGCATTCAGATTTTCACGCTGCAGGTTTTCAATCAGGGCAATTTCCATCACCTGTTGATCACTCAAACTTCGCACAACAGCAGGAATTGTTGCTTTTCCACAATATTGTGACGCACGGAATCTGCGTTCACCGGCGATAATTTCATATCCCTTTAACACGCTGCGGACAATAATCGGCTGGATGACTCCATGTTGCCTTATGGACTCGGCCAGTTCTTGAATTGCTTCTTCATTGAAATCCTTGCGCGGCTGATATGGATTAGCCCGCAACTGACCCAAAGGTATCTCCACAACCTTGTCATCTTCGTTGATCGACAAGGATGGAATTAATGCATCTAGACCTTTCCCTAAACGCTTACTCATAAGAGATCACTTCCTTTGCCAACTCTAAGTACACTTCTGCTCCTTTGGAACGGGTATCATACGTAATAATAGATTGTCCATGCGAAGGAGCTTCGCTAAGACGAACATTACGGGGGATAATCGTTCTATATACCTTCTCCTGGAAATACTTTTTAACCTCTTCAATAACTTGAATCCCCAGATTCGTCCGGGCATCAAGCATGGTCAGCAGTACTCCCTCAATTTTCAGATGAGTATTAAGATTTTTTTGTACTAAACGCACTGTATTGAGCAATTGGCTGAGCCCCTCCAGCGCATAGTACTCACACTGTATTGGAATAATGACCGAATCTGCCGCAGTGAGTGAATTAATAGTAAGAATACCGAGAGAAGGCGGGCAATCGATGATGATGTAATCATAATTACTTTTCACCGCATTGAGCGCTTTTTTGAGTTTCAGTTCTCTGGAGATCGTCGACACTAATTCGATTTCAGCACCTGCTAATTGAATCGTAGCCGGGATAATATCGAGTCCTTCGATCTGTGTCTGTAGAATTGTTTCTTGAGGGTTAGCCTCATTAATAAGTATATCGTAAATGCAATTTGCTACATCCGCTTTGTTGACGCCAACGCCGCTTGTAGTGTTGCCTTGCGGATCGATATCGACAAGAAGCACTCTTCTCCCCAAAGTAGCCATTCCGGCACCCAGGTTCACGGAGGTTGTCGTTTTACCAACGCCGCCTTTTTGATTTGCTATGGCAATAATCTTGGACACTTATTTCACCTCGAATTGTTAGAAAGAATCATCTTGTAGTTCGTGAAGTTGTAACGGCGCAGACCGTGAATTAAACGGCATCACTTATTGCAAGAAATATAGACAAATATACAGGTATTATTTTCAACGAATTCATCCGCCGGTATAATCCGATTGTAGTCATACAAAAGGCGGCCAATCACCTCAGGGCCGCCTTCAGCTTTTGAAACAATTTATCGTTTTGGGATCTGAATCACAATCTCATAATGGTCGCCGCGGTCATTTTCCGAGGTCTTTATCTCCATCCCTGAGCCTGATACCATATCAATGGATTGACGAATTGTATTAAGCGCTAGACGAACGTCCTTGGTGTAGGAAACCCGTTTTGATTTTTTTGTCTGGTTAACAGCTTTGTAAAAGGCAATGCGAGCTTCGGTCTGCTTGACATTCAAGCCCTTGGCGATAATCTCAGCGAGCACTTTCAGCTGCATTTCCACACTGTCCAGAGATAACAAGGAACGAGCATGTCTCTCTGTGATCTGTCGTTCCATGAGGGCTGTCTTAACTTGCTCAGGCAGCTGCAGGAGGCGAATCTTATTTGCGATCGTGGATTGGCTTTTCCCTAACCGCTGTGCCAAGCTTTCTTGAGTCAATTGATGAAGATCAATCAATTTCTGATAAGCAATAGCTTCCTCAATAGAGGTCAAACCTTCGCGCTGCAAATTTTCTATTAATGCAATGGATGCAGCCTG
Source organism: Paenibacillus pedocola (assembly GCF_031599675.1). Taxonomy (NCBI): domain Bacteria; kingdom Bacillati; phylum Bacillota; class Bacilli; order Caryophanales; family Paenibacillaceae; genus Paenibacillus; species Paenibacillus pedocola. The sequence continues at coordinate 6,464,232 of NZ_CP134223.1, forward strand.
AGAATCATTGAACTCACGAACAATGGCCGGAATGGTCTCCAAGCCGAGCTTCTTAACCGCACGCCAACGCCGTTCACCAGCGATAATCTCATACAAAGAATCACGCACTCGCACAACGATGGGTTGAATAACTCCGTGAGTTTTGATGGTCTGACATAGCTCGTCTATCTTCTCATCATCAAAAATTGTCCGTGGTTGATAAGGACTGCTGATTACCTCATGAACCGGGATCTGTTTGATCTCTTCTCCGCTGCTCCGCTCGGTAAATCCAAAAAGCTTGGTGAATTGTTCTTTCATTCCGTTCATAACCACCTAGTTTCGTTATAGTACGATCCTCTTGACCTTGCCTGGAAAAAAGCTTATCGTACAGCATTCAATGCAGCCTGGAAGCTCCAGGTAAAAAGACGCTCATTTCTGGAAGGAACTCTATTTCAGATAGTCGCAGAAATTCTATCACTATATTATTCTATCACTTTTCCGCTCATAATCCTATTCTCCATAAAGACCTATTTTTCCTGCATTTATAAAGTCTACGTGAAAGCTATTTTAACCCGGATTACAAAATAACAAGCCTTTAGCGAGTAAAGGCTTGTTATTGGGGCTTGCTATATTCACATTTACATTGTTTCACGTGAAACAATCAGATCAGTGGAGATTTGGCAGGCATTCCTGCTTTGCGGGGATATTTGGCCGGTGTAGCTCCTGTTTTTCGGATCATTACAATGTGCCGCGCCGATTCCTCAACAGGCAGGCTGAATGACTCAACTTGCTTGAGTTCAGCCCGCAATTCCTTGAGGCTTCTTTTGGCTTCTGTTAATTCCTCAGCAGGATCATTACCCTTCATCGCTGCAAAAATACCGTCTTTTCTCGTGAACGGAAGACAGAATTCATTTAGCAGGGATAGACGTGCCACAGCACGGGCAGTAACTACATCATAGGCATCACGATGAATGAATTGTCTGGCTACATCCTCCGCCCGGCCGTGAATCAGCTGTACTCCGGTTAATCCTAAGGTATCACATACATGCTGGAGGAACGAAATTCTTTTACTTAAAGAATCCACAATTGTAAGCTTTAAATGCGGGAAACAAATTTTCAAGGGAATACCGGGAAAGCCTGCTCCCGATCCGATGTCTGCCAAACTTTTCACTTCATCCATGTTTAAATAGAATGCAAGAGACAGCGAATCGTAAAAATGCTTCATATAAACCTGGCTGCGTTCCGTGATTCCGGTAAGGTTCATCTTCTCATTCCAAGAGACCAGTTCCTGATAATAAAGCTCAAATTGCTCCAATTGCCGGGATTTAAGCTGAAGGCCCTGCTCCTGTAAAAGTGTAATGAACTGCGCTGAAGTACTGTCCATAAATTATCCTTTCGCCGCCGTAACACGGTTATAATGCTCTAAGTGTACAAGCAGAATCGAAATGTCAGCCGGTGTGACTCCGGCAATCCGTGAAGCTTGTCCGATAGAAATCGGGGCAATCTTCGTCAGCTTCTGCCGGGCTTCCATAGCCAGCCCATGAATCTCATTATAGTTAATATCATCAGGGATTTTCTTCTTTTCCATCTTTTGCAGCTTTTCCACATGAGCCAGCTGTTTCTCAATATATCCGGCATATTTAATCTGAATCTCTACCTGCTCCTTCATCTCTTCATCAAGAACTTCAGGGGCTGGAGATATTTGATCAACAAAGCTGTAAGCAAGTTCAGGACGGCGCATCAGAGTAAGCAGGTTACTGCCATCTACAATAGCTGCAGACTCAAATGCTGCTAATGCTTCATTGACTTCTACGGGTTTCACTTTTGTTTCTTTAAGCCGGACAATTTCACGTTCGACTGTTTCCTTTTTATTAAGGAAGGCTTCATAACGCTGCTGCGGTATCAAACCAATCTCATAGCCGATAGGTGTCAGCCGCAGGTCGGCATTATCATGACGAAGCAGCAAACGGTATTCTGCCCGTGAGGTAAGCAGACGGTAAGGCTCATTGGTTCCTTTAGTAACCAGATCATCAATCAGTACTCCAATATAGCCTTGGGAACGATCGAGAACCACCGGTTCTTTCTCCTGCACTTTACGGGCAGCATTAATACCGGCCATTACGCCTTGTCCTGCTGCTTCCTCATATCCCGATGTACCATTAATCTGGCCGGCAGTGAACAGTCCCGGCAGACGTTTGGTTTCGAGTGAAGGCCACAGCTGGGTAGGCACCATCGCATCATATTCAATCGCATAGCCGTTGCGCATCATTTCTACCTTTTCCATTCCTGGAATGGAGCGAAGCACTGCTAATTGAACATCCTCCGGCAGACTAGTGGACAGACCCTGTACATAGTACTCCGAAGTGTTTTTCCCTTCCGGTTCAAGAAAAATCTGGTGCTGCGACTTGTCGCTGAACCGGACCACCTTGTCTTCGATGGAAGGGCAGTAGCGCGGACCCGTCCCTTCAATAATACCGGTAAACATTGGAGCACGGTGAAGATTGTCATTAATGATCTGATGCGTCACTGGAGAAGTGTAAGTCAGCCAGCAAGGCAGCTGTTCGTTTTGCGACGATTTGGTTTCAAAAGAAAAGAACTTCGGCTTATCATCACCCGGCTGAATTTCTGTCTTGGAGAAATCAATCGTATCTTTATGCACACGCGGCGGTGTACCTGTCTTAAAGCGAACCAGATCGAAGCCCAGCTCACGCAGATTCTCCGATAGGCGAACTGAAGGCTGCTGATTGTTTGGCCCGCTCTCATAGGTCAGCTCACCCATAATTACTTTTCCGCGCAAATAAGTTCCGGTGGTCAATATAACTGTCTTACTACGGTATATAGTGCCAGTCTTGGTAATCACACCGGCACAGTGTCCGTCTTCAACGATCAGTTCCTCGACCATCCCCTGACGAAGCGTCAGGTTAGGCGTCTTCTCCATCGTTTCTTTCATGGCATGCTGATAAAGGAATTTATCCGCCTGCGCGCGCAGCGCATGAACGGCCGGTCCTTTACCGGTATTGAGCATCCGCAGCTGAATAAAAGTCTTATCGATATTTCGGCCCATCTCTCCGCCAAGCGCATCGATTTCACGGACTACATGTCCTTTGGCCGGACCGCCGATCGATGGATTACACGGCATGAATGCCACCATATCCAGGTTAATCGTAATCATCAAAGTGTTGCAGCCCATCCGGGCTGCAGCCAGTGCAGCTTCGCAGCCGGCATGACCGGCGCCTATGACCACTACGTCATAGCTGCCTCCTTCATAGCTCATCTCTTATTCCTCCTAATAGCTTCGTATAACAAGCTGAATTATATAATTTTATGCAGAGCAAGGATCCCATCCGGACCCCTTGCTACATATTATTTGCCTAGACAGAATTGCGAGAAAATCTGGTCTAGCAGCGAATCTGCAGCGGTATCACCGATAATCTCTCCGAGCTGTTCCCAAGCCAGACGCACGTCAATTTGAATCATATCAATTGGAACTAACATATCAGCCGCTTCATAAGCATCCTGCAGCGATTTATACGCTTTTTTGAGCAAGGCAATATGCCGCACATTACTGACATAAGTAAGGTCACCGGATTCCAGTTTGCCGCCGAAAAACAGCTCCGAAATGGCTTCCTCCAGCTTATCCAGCCCTTCCTCCTCCAGCACTGACATCGGCACAATGCTCGATTCATCAAAGAACGTAAGCAGCTTGGCTTTGTCCAGGCGTGGCGGTAAGTCCATTTTATTCATGATGACTAAGGCTTGTCTACCGTGGATTTGTTCCATTAGTGCCAATTCATCCTCATGCAATTCTTCATTCGCATTAAGGACAAGCAGGATCAGATCAGCATCACTGAAAGCTGCCTTGGAACGTTCTACACCGATTTTCTCAACGACATCCATTGTTTCCCGAATACCTGCGGTATCGAGCAGCTTCAGCGGGATATTGTTGATCGTTACATATTCTTCTATTACATCACGCGTTGTTCCCGGAATATCAGTCACAATCGCTTTGTTGTCACGGGCGAGCGCATTAAGCAAGGAGGACTTGCCGACATTAGGACGGCCGACAATTGCCGTCGTAATACCTTCACGCAGAATTTTCCCTTCATTGGCCGTCTTCAGCAGCTTATTAATACCTTCCATTACCTCACTGCTTTTCTCTTTAATGAACTCAGCCGTAAATTCTTCCACATCATGCTCAGGATAATCAATATTCACTTCAATGTGTGCCAGAGTCTCTATAAGGGTATGGCGCAAACTCTTTATCCGCTCGGATAACGATCCACTGACCTGTTTCAGGGCAACGGAAAATGCACGGTCCGACTTAGAACGAATCAAATCTATGACCGCTTCCGCCTGAGAGAGATCAATCCGTCCGCCCAGAAAAGCGCGCTTGGTGAATTCACCCGGCTCGGCTAATCGGATATTCTGCTGCAAAAGCAGATCCATCACTCTTCTGACTGAGATCACTCCGCCATGGGCACTGATCTCCACTACATCCTCTGTTGTGAAGGACCGTGGTCCCTTCATTACAGTCACCAGGACCTCTTCCATTCGTTCACCGTCCACCGGGTTAATAATATGGCCATAATGAACGGTATGGGAAGCAACTTCCGTAAGCGGGGTTGTACTGCGGAACAAAGGGGCAACCTCAGATATAGCTTCCGGTCCGCTCACGCGGATAATTGCAATTCCACCCTCGCCCAGTGCCGTCGAGACGGCAGCAATGGTGTCACTAAGCATGCTGTTTCTCACCTCAATATAGTGTTTAATTTAGAATGTGAATGCACTAAATTCTTATGGTTTTAAAAAAAGCAATGACCCCTTACATTGGTCAAGGAGTCATTGCGGCTGTATTTATCTCTACTTCAATGTTATAACGACGCGCCGGTTAGGTTCTTCACCCTTGCTAAGCGTGCTGACTTGACGATGATCCTGCAGCCTGGAGTGAATGATCTTACGCTCCTGCGGCGACATGGGCTCCAGCACAACCTCTTTACGGGTTCGAACTACACGGCCAGCCAACCGGTCAGCCAGTTCTTCTAATGTCTTCTTACGGCGTTCGCGGAAATTCTCCGCATCCAGCACCAGACGGATGAAACTGTCAGAATAACGGTTGGCCACAATATTAGCCAAATACTGCAGAGCATCGAGAGTTTGTCCTCTTCTGCCAATCAGGAGGCCGAGATCCGGACCGGAGATTTGCAGAATGGTCGATTCCTTGGTATGAACGATTTCCACTTCCACCGTGAGCCCCATGCTCTTGGCGACATCCACAATGAAATGAACGGCCTCTTGGTAAGCTTCCTCCACCGGTTGTCCGGAATCTTGGCGCGGCACACCGCCGCCAGCCTCCTGTTTGCTCTCTCGTGTTGACTGCTGAGGCAGTGACGGAGCACTCGCCGCTGACGCCGGTGCGGCTTCGGTAATCAAGGTGAGTTCCACCTTGGCACTTTTCGCACCGATCAATCCAAGGAATCCTTTTGACGGCTGTTCAAGTACGTTGACCGTGACCCGGTCCTTTTGAACTCCAAGCTGGTTAAGTCCCCGTTCTACAGCTTCTTCAATGGTTTTCCCTGTTGCGACGACTTTGCTCATTTTGACTTTTTGGCTCCCTTCTTTGCTTTGCCGCCATTGCCTTTTGCAGCGGGAGTAACATCCTTGCGGGCGCTTGTATCCTTGCCCTTCACAAGGTTCACTTCTTTGCCGGTACCGGCAGTTGCGACAGCCAACTTGGTCTTATCGTTGTTGCGGTATAAGAAGTAGTTCTGGATAATGGTGTAAAGGTTACTGTAGAACCAGTACAACGGCAGTGCTGAAGGGAAGTTGTACGACATGATGAAGATCAATACCGGGTATACCATCATCATGAACTGCATCGGACCCTGCTGCTGAACCGGATTCATTTTGGTCATCATGCGGGTTTGCAGGAACGTAGTTGCTGCAGCCAGCAATGGCAGAATGAACAGATGGTCAGGTTTACCGAGCTGAAGCCATAAGAAAGAATGCTCCCGCAGATCAGGGTTATAATAAATCGAGTTGTAAAGCGCGATAAAAATTGGCATTTGCACAATCAGCGGCAGACAGCCTGCCATCGGGTTAACTTTGTTTTCCTGGAAAAGGCGCATCGTTTCCTGCTGTACCTTTTCGGGCTCATCTTTATATTTTTTCTTAATCTTCTCAAGTTCCGGTTGAATCGCCTGCATCGCACGCGAGCTCTTTACCTGTTTCATGGTAAGCGGCAAAATTAGCGTACGGACAATAATAACCATTACAAGAACGGCCAGTCCATATTGTCCATTAAACCACTTTGCGAACGTATCCAGGGCGATGGCGAAATAATATACTACATTACTCTGCCAAAAGCCTCCGTTTTTCAAATCCTCCGTAGTATGCGTCACTGTAGTCGACGACGGAGAGCATCCCGACAGAACAGCGATCATTAGAACCATTAACCCGAGGAGAAGAAACATTTTTCCTCGTTTAGTCTTCAATAGAGACACTTCAAAACCCCTCTCTTAAACATTCCATTGCACCGTAAATCATACCATAATTATGAATACAAATAAACAAGCCTCTTCCGCAGCCATTACTTGCGTGAGGCCTTGAGCAGCTTGGCTTTGCGCAGTACATGGAGGGCACTTTTTTCGAGCTCCGCATAATCCATGTTCAGGGCTCCTTTTCTTACGATAAATACCATATCCAGCCCGCCGGCAATTTCCGGTTCGTGATGACGGATAATTTCCTTCACCAGTCGTCTCATCCGGTTGCGGACAACGGCGTTTCCGACCTTTTTGCTGACCGACACACCAAGCCGGAACCGCTCCACCTCTTTTCTGCTGAACCAGTACACAACAAACTGATGATTCGCAAATGACTTCCCATGGCGGTATACGCGGCTGAAGTCCGCACGGTTTCGTAATCGTAAACTTTTGTGCACGGGAATCTCCTATTCAAAAACCAGGCTTCAGGGAAGCTCCGGAAATTTATCTTCTAATTAGTATAGTCATCCGGCCGCCGCCATAAACGGCTTGTCCGGGATCAGGCATGTTCTTCCTTCGATCTGCGTATACATAAGAAGAAACGGCTTTGCCGTCCTTGTAAGGAAGGTATCCGTTTCTGCGAGTTAGAGAGGGATCATTTAGAGTGTGACACATATTAGCTCTTCTTCACTGCTAAAAAAGGCCCGCAAAGTGTAGCCATGAGCCTTTGCTGAGCCTAGAAAGTGTCCATTCACAAATAAGAAAACGGCTTTGTTCCATATAACAGGACGATCTCCGTTTCTGCCCTATATAAGGAAGCAAAAAATACAGCTCTGTATTTATGCCCCCTTATATTTAAAAAAGGACCACCGTAGTGGTCCCTAAGTGGCCTAACTTACGCACTCAAAACTTTTCTGCCTTTCAGGCGGCGGGCTGCCAGCACTTTACGGCCGTTTTTCGTGCTCATTCTTTTGCGGAAACCATGTACCTTCTTGCGTTTGCTCACATTCGGTTTGAACGTCGGTCTCATGTATTGCACCTCCCTTACAGGATCTTAATTACTGTCATATTAGCAGAAACGGTCTAAGCCGCTCTTTTGAGTAGGGACAGTATCTACAAGTATTATCAATTAAATTTGGAGACATATCCTCACAGAAAACACCTTTATATATTTAAACACAGAATTGGCCTAAAAGTCAACCGTTTCTCCGTACTCCCTCCACCACTCCGCAGATTGCTTATCCACAGTCCTTCCGATTCGAAAAACTAATCCACAAGCTTTCACAGTTATCCACCTGTGACTAAAAAATAAATCCACATCCACAAAAGTGAGCACAACCTGTGTATAAAAAAATAGGGGCTATGACGGAACCTGTCGAACGGTAAACAAATTATCAACAATATGTAGTGTTGTTCTTAAAAATTATACACAAGTGATTGAATTTGTGGATAAAATGGCCCGGCTCATTGAAAAACAAGGGTGGTTTTGCTATGATGGTATTACTTTTGAATGTGAATAGATTTGTTTGTTCTCTATATTATCAACAAGCTGTGGATAAAGTTGTGAACAATTCAAATTTATCCATATTTTTTTGTCTCTTGATATTGCATATTGGGGATAAGATTCAGCACGAACCCATTTTCTTCGACATTTCCACTTCATGGCTGACGCCACATTTGGAAGATTTAAAGGAGTGACAGTCT